>QEVJ01000008.1 GCA_003576845.1 Planctomycetota bacterium | reverse complement strand
CCTCTCGATCATGGCTCTGCGAAGGGGTGAAGCGAACACGCGCCTCATCGTAACCCACGTCCGCGAGACAGGCTGGTCCAACCATTTTGTCTACAGTTCTGAGATAGGCCCTCAGCGCGGCGCCAACACTCGGTTTCGGAGTTTGGCGCCACCGCCGGCCTGTCCAGCGATGCGCTTCGGAAGAGCCGTCTCGATCGGCAATTCTCGCCGCCGGACACGGGAGCAACTGCGTCCCGATGCTCATTCTTGGCGGGCGCGGCTCTAGCTCATCGTCATTTCACAGCTCGAACCGCCCGCCGCCGGCAAGTAGGCGTTGCGGGCATAATCCATCACCATGCGATGGGCGCTGAATCGCCAGGCCAGCGAGCCGATCGAACTCTTCATCATGCGAATCCAGCCCTGCGGCAAACCGTCGACGTCGCGGTCGTAGAACAGCGGCACGACCTGTTCGTCGAATACGCGCCGCAATTCCTCCGCGTCGCGCCGGTCGGTGATCGCATCGTCGACGTGCTGCGTTCCCTTGCCGATCGAGAACCCGTTGGTTCCGTCGTAAGCCTCGGCCCACCACCCGTCGAGAATCGAGCAGTTGAGACCGCCGTTGAGCACGACCTTCTGCCCGCTCGTCCCGGACGCTTCGAGCGGCCGCCGCGGATTGTTGAGCCAGACATCGACGCCCTGCACCATGTGGCGGGCAACGTTGATGTCGTAGTCCTCGACGAACACGATCTTGCCGGCGAACCGCGGATCGTGGCGGAGATTCGCGATCTTCTTGATGAGCTGCTTGCCCGGCTCGTCGGCCGGATGGGCCTTGCCGGCGAAAATGAACTGGACCGGCCGACGGGAATCGCTCACCAGCGACGCGACCCAATCGACGTCGCGCATAAACAGGTCCGCCCGCTTATACGTGGCGAATCGCCGGGCGAAGCCGATGGTTAGCACGTTGGGATCGAGCACGTTTCGCGACGCCTCGACGACCTCGTCCGGCTCGCCGCGGCGGCGGCATTGGCGGCTCACCCGGCGGCGCACGAAGGACAAGAGCAGGTTCTTGAGGGCATAGTGGGTTTCCCACAGTTCGCCCGGATCGACCTTATAGATCTCCTGCCAGACTTGCGGCTCGCCCATGGTCTGAATCCAACCCGCCGGGAACTGGCGGTCGAACAGTTGCCGCATCTGCCAGGCGAGCCAGGTGGGGATATGAACGCCGTTCGTAATGTGGCCGATGGGGATTTCTTCCTCGACGCGCCACGGCCAAAGATGATGCCACATGCGGCGGCTGACGTGGCCGTGGAGAGAACTCACCGCGTTTGCCCGCCGCGACAGCTTCAGCCCCAGCACCGTCATGCAGAAGGTTTCGCCGAAGTTGTGCGGATCGGTCCGGCCGAGGCCCATCAATTGATCGTGCGAGATGCCGAGCTTGTCGCGGAGGGGACCCAAGTGTTCCTCCATCAGCGCGGCGTCGAATCGGTCGTGCCCGGCCGGGACGGGCGTGTGCGTCGTAAACACCGTGTGTTGGGCTACCTCGCGAAGCGCGTCGTCGAACGAGTAGCCGTCGTCGTGCATCCGCTCGCGGATCGCTTCGAGCGTGGCGAACACGCTATGTCCTTCGTTCAAGTGATACACGCCCGGAATGATGTCGAGGGCCTTGAGGGCCCGAATCCCGCCGACGCCCAGCACGAGTTCCTGGCGAATGCGCGTGCGATGATCTCCGCCGTAAAGCCGGCTGGTCAAGTTGCGATCTTCGGGCTGATTCCCCTCGACGTCGCAATCGAGCAACAGCAATCGCACGCGGCCCACGCGAACCAGCCACACCTTCGCCGCCAGCCGGCCCGACCGCGTGTCGATGTAGATGGTCACCTGCTGCCCGTCCTTGCCGAGGGCCGGTTCCATGGGCAGGTTCTCGACTTTCGTGTCGAGATACTCCTCCTGCTGGTAGCCGTCCTTATCCAGAACCTGCTTGAAATAACCCTGATCGTAAAACAGCCCGATCGCCACCAGCGGCACGCCGAGACCGCTGGCGCTTTTGATGTGGTCGCCCGAAAGCACGCCCAGGCCGCCGGAATAAACCGGCATCGACTCGTGCATGCCGAATTCCGCGGAAAAGTAGGCGACGGGCTTCGACCCCAGCACGCCGACATTGGTGGCCGCCCACGTGTCGGTGCGGGTCATGTACTCTTTCAGCCGCCGATAGGCTTGATTTATGCGGCTATAAAGCACCAGTTCGCTCGATCGCATCTCCAGCCGCTCGGGAGTGAATTCAGACAGCAGCGCAATCGGATTGTGCTGCAACTGCCTCCAGCGAATCGGATCGAGCTCGCGGAACAGGTTCGTGACGTCGGCTTGCCAACTCCACCAGAGATTCCGGGCCAAGGCCATGCACTTGTCGTACAGAACCTGGGGCGATAGTTCGCCGTGCGTCACGTCGTCTTGCATTGCGATGGTTGCCATAAATAGCGTTTTTTGCGTATGTTGGACCTGCCGCACAACGGCGTCCGTCGATCGCCGAGGCCGGAATTGGCCCTCGTTCGATGCCGGCGGGAGGTAGGTAAACCTTATCGGCGCGCGCATTGCTCGCGCTTTCGCACGACATTATAGGGATCGACCGAAGCCGTCGCGATACCCTTTCCCAATCCGCGCAGTTTGCGAACTCGCGCCTTCGCCTTCGGACCCGGTCCGCGCGTCCGTCGATGCGTCTGGCGATTGTGCAGCTTCTCCCGCCTAACTATTGTGTCGTTGATATAAGCTTCGCCCCTGTCCAGCATCACGAGGACTCATAGCATGACGCCCCCTGTCGCTTGTCACGCGGCCTCGCGCCATCGCCGTAGCGGCGGCCGCACGTTGCCGCAAGCGGGGGCAACGTCCGTTACGTTCTTGGCCGCCGCCCTGCTCGCCGCGCTGTGCGGCGTTCCGGCGAAGGCTCAGACGCTGTCGCAAGTCGCGCCTGAGGAAAAGCCGGCGTTCGACGTCGTCATCCGCGGCGGAACGGTTTACGACGGCACCGGCGAAAAGCCGTTCGTCGCCGACGTGGGCATCGTCGGGGACAAGATCGCATCCGTCGGCCAACTCGGCGACGCCAAGGCAACGACCGTCATCGACGCTCGTGGACTCGCCGTGGCCCCCGGCTTCATCAACATGCTTTCCTGGGCGACCGAATCGCTCTTGGTCGACGGCCGGGGGCAAAGCGACGTGCGACAGGGCGTGACGCTTGAGGTCTTCGGCGAAGGCTGGTCGATGGGGCCGCTCAACGACCGAATGCGCGCGCAGCTTGTCCGCGACCAGAGCGACCTGAAATACGACGTGCCCTGGACCTCGCTCAAGGAGTATCTCGAACACGTCGCGGCCCGCGGCACGTCGATGAACGTGGCCTCGTTCGTCGGAGCGACTTCGGTCCGCATCCACGTGCTCGGCTACGAGGACCGCCGCCCCACCGACGAAGAGCTCGCCGCGATGAAGAAGCTCGTCCGCGAGGCGATGGAAGACGGCGCGCTCGGCGTCGGCTCGTCGCTGATCTACGCCCCGGCATTCTACGCCGACACCCGCGAACTCACGGAATTGTGCAAGGTCGCCGCGCAATACGGCGGCATGTACATCTCGCACATCCGCAGCGAAGGCAACAAGCTGCTCGAAGGCGTCGACGAACTCGTGACGATCGCCCGCGAAGCCAACGTTCCGGCCGAGATCTATCACCTCAAAGCGGCCGGCCGCGACAATTGGCAGAAGCACGACGCCGTGGTCGCCCGCGTCGAGGCCGCCCGCGATGCCGGTCTGCGAATCACTGCGGACATGTACACGTACACCGCCGGGGCGACGGGGTTGGACGCGGCGATGCCGCCGTGGGTGCAGGAAGGCGGCTATGCTCGTTGGCGAGATCGCCTTCGCGACCCTGCTACGCGGAAGCGCGTTGTCGACGAAATGAGAACCCCAACCGACAAATGGGAGAACCTGCTCTTGGCTGCAGGCTCGCCCGAAAAAGTGCTCCTCGTCGGCTTCAAGAACGAGAGCCTGAAGCAGTTGACCGGCAAGACGCTCGCCCAAGTCGCCGCCCAGCGGGGCAAATCGCCCGAGGAAACCGCGATCGACCTCGTGATCGAAGACGGCAGCCGCGTCGATACCGTCTATTTCATGATGGACGAGGCCAACGTCAAGAAGAACATCGCGCTTCCGTGGGTGAGCTTTTGCAGCGACTCGGCCGCTCTGTCGCCCGAGGGCGCGTTCCTCAAGTCGAACCCGCATCCGCGGGCCTACGGCACGTTCGCCCGCCTGCTCGGCAAGTACATCCGCGACGAACGGGTCATTCCGCTGGAAACGGCGGTTCACAAGCTCACGTGGCTCCCGGCGCGCAATTTGCGCCTCGTGCGCCGCGGTCTGCTGCGGGACGGTTACTTTGCCGACGTTGTCGTGTTCGACCCGTCCAAGATCGCAGATCACGCGACTTACGACCGGCCTCATCAGTTCGCGACAGGCGTTCGCGACGTGTTGGTCAACGGCAAGGCCGTGATCCGTGACGGCGAGCACACCGGCGCGAAACCGGGCCGCGTCGTGTGGGGTCCCGGCAAACGCGGCGGCGAAACGCGTCCGCCCGTCGCGATGACCGACGAAGGACGCCGCATCCACGCCGAAGCGCTCGTCGCCGACGGGCATAACGACCTCCCCTGGGAAGTCCGCACCCGGCAGGGCAACAGCTTCGACAAAGCCGACATCGCCAAACCGCAGCCGAAGATGAACACCGACATTCCCCGGCTCCGCGAAGGCAACGTCGGCTGGCAGTTCTGGTCGGTCTACGTGCCGGCGGAAACCGCCAACGACGGCAAGGCGCTCGCGGCGACGCTCGAACAGGTCGCCCTCGTTCGGGAAATGATGAAACGCTACGGCGACACGTTCGAGATGGCATCGACGGCCGCGGACGTCGAGCGGATTTGCAGGTCCGGCAAGATCGCGTCGATGATCGGCGTCGAAGGCGGACACTCGATCGAGAATTCGCTCGCCAACCTGCGGCGGCTCTACGAACTCGGCGCACGCTACATGACCCTCACCCACAGCGACACGCTCGACTGGGCCGATTCCGCCACCGACGCGGCCAAGAGCGGCGGCCTGTCCCCGTTCGGCGAGGACGTCGTCCGCGAGATGAACCGCCTGGGAATGCTCGTCGACCTGTCGCACGTGTCCGACGAAACGATGAAGGACGCCCTCCGCGTTACTCAAGCGCCGGTGATCTACTCGCACTCGTCCGCCCGAGCCGTCGCCGACCATCCGCGCAACGTCAGCGACGAAGTGCTGCTGCTGGTCAAAAAGAACCGCGGCGTCGTGATGGTCAACTTCTTTTCCGGCTTCGTCGTGCCGTCGTCGGCCAAGAAAATGGCCCGGATGTTCGACGTTTCGCGCGAGCTGCGGAAGAAGTTTCCGGACGAACACGACTACGAGCGCGAACGGGAGCGCTGGCGGCGGGCGAATCCCATCGAGCCGGGAACGATCCACGACGTTGTCGACCACATCGACCACATCGTTCGCGTCGCCGGCATCGACCACGTCGGCATCGGCTCCGACTTCGACGGCGTCGGCATGTTGCCCGCACAACTCGAGGACGTGTCGAAGTATCCGCTGATCACGCAAGAACTGCTCAACCGCGGCTACACGCGGCAGCAAATCCACAAGGTTCTCGGCGGAAACATCCTGCGGGCGATGCGCGAGGCCGAAGCGGCCGCCGCCAAGCTTTCCGCCGCGCCCGGCGAAGGAGAATCGATTCGCTGACCGAGCGATGAAAGCGAGCGGCGGCGGTCCGCTCGGACCGCCGCCGCTCCCGTCGGAACGAAATCGCTCGCGCAACCGCCCTGGGCCCAATGCCCCGTAGCGCAGATACACGCCGGCCGAACCGCCCGCCGGATCGGGCAGTTTGACGTACACGAGCCGCATCAGCGCGTCGTAGCCATACTCCGTCACGCGCCCCTTCGCGTCGGTTCCCTTCACCGTCCCGCCCTGCTCGTTGCACTCGTACTCCACCACCGGCGGTGCAAGATTGGAGCGGCGATCGCCGAAGAAAAGTAGTATGCACAGTACGCTTGACGGACCGCTTCACAGCCGGCGGCAGCGAATCGTGGCCCGGCGCGCAACAGACGCAGCGCGATCGCGCGGCCGCGCCGCCTTCATTGCGCCTCGCGCCGCCTCTCGTCGCCATTTTTCAGGCAATGGCCAAGAATCGCTTCAGCATCTCCGGTCCCAGGTCCGTCAAAAAACTCTCCGGGTGAAACTGGATGCCGAACACCGGCCAGCGTTTGTGCCGGATCGCCATGATCTCGCGGTTGCCGGCCGGTTCGTCGACCCAGGCGTCGATTTCGAAGTCCGGCGACAGCGTGTCGGGCTGGATCACGAGGCTGTGATACCGCGTTGCCCGCAGGGGGTTTTCGAGGCCCTCGAACAGGCCCTTCCCGCTGTGCAGGATCATGTCGGTCTTGCCGTGCATCAGCCGGCGAGCGCGGACGATCTTGCCGCCGGTTGCCTGGCCGATCGACTGATGGCCGAGGCAAACGCCCAACAGCGGAATCTTGCCCGAGAGCCGCGTGACGCATTCGCAAGAAATGCCGGCCTCGCTCGGCGTGCATGGTCCCGGCGAGATAATGACGTGCGTCGGCCGTTTGGCGAGAATCTCGTCGACCGTGATCTGGTCGTTTCGATGGACCTCCAGCTCCAGCGTCGAGTCGATCTCCCCGATCCGCTGGACGAGGTTGTAGGTGAAGGAATCGTAGTTGTCGACGAGAAGAATCATGGGAGGGCGGAGGAATGAGGATCGAGGATCGAGGATGGCGGAAATGAAGGATAGCCGATATGACACCGGAAACGAAGAACGGCCGGCGAAGATGCCGGCGGCCTCAATCAATAGATGCTCTATCCTCAAAGGGTCCAGAACAGGGCGTGCTATCCTGTGAAATGCGGTTTGCGCGGCGGCGACGGACGTCACCGAGCGGTTTCGTGTCGATGAATTGGTCGCATGTTAGCTGGAGTTGGGGTTTCTCTCGCCCGCCAGGATTTTCCCGTGCCCTTCATGCGGCGATTGATTTGTTTCATTTGGACTCGCCCAGCACCGTGGTCGCAGTCAGTCGACAGTAGGTTTGTACTCGTCGATCACCTTCCGCACTTTCGCCTGGACTTCCTTGGTATTGACGACCACCAGCGCCCCGCGATGAACGAACTCGGTAATCGTGCCCTGGCCGCCGTTGACGATCCACGTCGCTTCGTCGATGTTCCAAATCGCCGCGAACAGTCCTTCGAAATCCGCGATGCCGTCGCGGGTGAGAATCCGCCGGCCCACGTCGTAC
The DNA here is from genome assembly GCA_003576845.1 of Planctomycetota bacterium. Classification (GTDB taxonomy): domain Bacteria; phylum Planctomycetota; class Planctomycetia; order Pirellulales; family PLA5; genus PLA5. The sequence continues at coordinate 96,599 of QEVJ01000008.1, read as the reverse complement.
ACCACGACTTGCAATTCCGCGTCGCCGTTCTTTTGCGTGCCAACCACGACGGGCGGCTGCGGTTCAGCCCGGGCCGCGGCCTCCGTGTAAGGCGGAATCTTTCGCAGAGCCGTGAGCAGTTTTTCGACGCCGCCGTGGGCTTCCTTGGTCTGGCTGACAACGAGCACATTGTGCGTGGCAACCTCCCTGACTGTGCCGCTTCCGCCGACGGCGTCCCACGTTTCCGGAGCGACGCCCGTTGCGATGACCTCGATAAGGCTCTCGAAGTCGGCCACCTCGTCCCGTTCGACGGTGAGCACCAGGTCCGGCACGGGATAAACGGCGATGCGCAGTTTTTCGCCGGTCGAGTCGTCCGTTCCCGCGTCGATCGTCCGCGTCCCGCGTATCTTCTTGAAAACGTCCGCGGCGGTCGGCGCTTTGCGCAGGGCCGCAAACAACGATTCGATCCGCTCGTGAATTGCTTTCGATTGCGAGACGACCAACGCTCCGCGCGGTTCATACTCGCGGATGCCGCCATTGCCTCCGACGGCATCCCATGTCGTGGGCGCAACTACCGACGTCACGACTTCGATTAGCGCATCGGTATCGAACTCGGCGCCCTCGGCCCGCGGATCAATTCTGCCGCGGGCCGACAGGATGTCGAGCACGGGATAGACGACGATCTCGAAGCTCTCGTCGTCGTTGTTGAACGCCGATACATCGAGCCGCGCCGCCTTCGGTGCTTTGATGGCGTCCTTCGCGCCGGCCGCCGGCAACGTCGCAAGCACGTCGAGCAACTTGCCGACCTGGTGACACGCCTCGGCGGTGTTCGAAATCGCCAGCTTGCCGCCGCGCCATTGATGCGTCGCCGCTCCGCCGGCGGCATCCCACGACGAGGGTGCGACGATGCTCGCGATGCACTCGGCCAGACTCTCGCGTTCCCGCTCCGACGCGGCGAGCGCTTTGGCGTCGAAAACCTGCTCGACAAGCGCTGGCTCATCGTCGGCGCGTACGCCGGCGTTGACGCACGCAAGGCTCCAAATCACAGCGAGCGTCGCGAATTGCGAAAGCCCACGCTTATGCGCCATAAAAGCCTCGTCGGTTTACGCCTCGTGCCGTTGCCGTGCACGGCATTCTACCCTTGCCCCCCACCAAGAACAGCGAGAATGGGTGCTCCCTCGTCGCTGCGGTCCGCGCCCCGGGAAGCATCCAGCCGGCCTCGGCCGCGTGCCGGTCCTCAGACCGCGTCGTTGGACGAATTGCACGGGTATTCGCGATAAGCGCGGCCCGCCGCGGCCATTCGACGGCCCGAAAATTCTTGACCGGCCGGCGCAACCCCAATTATACTAAGAGCTTCCTGGCTACCCCAGCCTGCCGCGCTTCACGCACGGTGCGGACTGAGATCGGACAATTGAGATCCGCCATCGGCGACCGGACAGAGGACTTCGGAATGAGGCGTTTCGCACGTAAGTCGGCCCTGGCGTTGATCTTGGCGTGGTGCTGCGCAGTTACCGCGGCACATGGGCAGGATGCCGCCCAGCAGAGTCCCTATCGTCGCCTTGCCCCGGGCGTGGAAACGACGATCCCCGTCCTCCGCGACGCCGAGGAAACGGTCAGCCGCCACGACATCGTCGACCTGCTCTCCGGCGTGCCGGACCTCGCCTGGACGCCCAACTATCTGGCCGAGACGCAAACGCTCGCGTCGATGGCCAAGAACATTCCGTATCGCCGCACGATCTGGAATCTGGAATTCACGTTCAAGCCGCTGCGAATGATCGAGGTCGACGTGCCGCAGGCCGACGGCAAGATGCAGCGGAAGCTCATCTGGTACATGGTCTATCGCGTGAAGAACAACGGCGGGCATCTCCGGCCCAAACAGCGCGACGCGGACGAAACGGTCACGCTCGGCAGCGAAGTCGGCGCCGCCCAAACGACGATTCCCAAGGGCACGTTCACGGTCGAACTGACCGACAAGGTCGTCCTGGCGATCGACCCATCGGCGACCGAGCGCGAAGCCATCAAGTTCATGCCGCTCTTCACGCTCGAAGCCCACAAGCTCGCAACGCCCAAAGCGTATTTGGACCACGTGATTCCGGTGGCCGTTCCGGCGATTCAAGAGCGCGAGCGAATCTCGAAAGACCCCAAGTTCCGGTTGCTCAACACGGTGCAAATGGCGGCGACGACGATCCCGCTCTCCACGGACCGGATCGACCGCAGCGTCTGGGGCGTGGTCACGTGGGAAGACATCGACCCGCGGACCGATTTCTTCTCGATTTACGTGCAAGGGCTGACCAACGCCTATCGGTGGGAAGACACCCCGGACGCCGTTCAGCCCGGTTCTCCCCCCGGCACGGGCAAGAAGTTCGTGCAGCGGACGCTCAAGCTCAATTTCTGGCGGCCCGGCGACGAGTTCGACGAGAACGAGCGGGAAATCCGCTACGGCGTCCCCGGTGAGGTTGACTACGAGTGGGTCTGGCGGCCATAATACCGGGTCTAGCCGCAGCGGCGGTTGCGAATAGCAGTGGCTAGCGCAAGCGTTAGCTATTGGCAACGGCAAGGCCAGACGGTTCGCCGAATATGCGGCTCGATCCGCAACAGGCGGAGTTCCGGCACACGCTTCGGGAAAACCTCGGCGTTTTCCGCATCGCGACCGGCTGTTTCCCCCCCCAACGCCGACGGCAAATCTCAGGTCTCAAATCTCGAATTCGAGATTTCGGATTCGCCTTCCCCGAACCTCCAACCTCCAACCTCCCGTCAGTCATGGCACATAAAAAAGGTCAAGGCTCCAGCCGCAACGGTCGCGATTCCAACGCCCAGCGCCGCGGCGTCAAGCGGTTCGGCGGCCAGGAAGTCCGCGCCGGCAACATCCTCGTTCGGCAGGTCGGCTCGAAGTTTCACGCGGGCCGCGGCGTCGGCAAGGGCAAGGACTACACGCTCTTCGCCCTCGTCGACGGCGTCGTCGAATACGACCGCGAAGGCCGCCGCGTGAACGTCGTGGCCAGCGCCAACTAAGGCCGCGCCGAACGATGCGAGCGCCGTGCGAGTCGGTTCGCGCCCCACACTGGCGGACGAGCCGCCAGTGCCACTCCAATTGAACTTTGGCGGGGATGTTCCTCGAATCGAGGCAACATCCCCGTTTCGCTTTCCCCCAAATGCTGAATCCCGAATCCTGAATCCTCCCGACCCCTGACCCCCGATCCCCGCCCCCTATCCCCATGTTCGTCGATCGCGTCGAAATCGAAGTCCAAGCCGGGCGCGGCGGCGATGGGTGCGTGAGCTTTCGCCGCGAGAAGTACGTCCCGCGCGGCGGACCCAACGGCGGCGACGGCGGAGACGGCGGCAGCGTGATCCTTCGCGCCGAAGGCGGCGTCGACAATCTCGCCTTCGTCGGCCACAAACAGCAATGGCGCGCGAGCGACGGCCAGCACGGCATGGGTTCGGACTGTCACGGCCGCTCGGCCGAAGACCTCGTGATTCCCGTCCCGCCCGGCACGCAAGTGATCGATGCGACCGGCTCGTTCGTGCTCAAGGACCTCGTTCAGGATGGCGATGAAGTAATCGCGGCCCAGGGTGGCAAGGGCGGCAAAGGAAACGCCCGCTTCAAGTCGGCCACGAACCGCGCCCCGCGGCAGTTCACGCCCGGCGGCGAAGGCGAGCATCGGCGGCTCGTCCTCGAACTCAAGGTGATTGCCGACGTGGGCCTCGTCGGCAAGCCGAACGCCGGCAAAAGCACGCTCCTGAGCCGCCTCACCCGCGCTCGCCCCGAGATCGCCGCCTATCCCTTCACGACCAAGCACCCGAACCTCGGCATCGTCCGCGTCGACCTCGATCGCTCGTTCGTTATGGCCGACATTCCCGGCTTGATCGAGGGCGCGCACGCCGGCGTCGGCCTGGGGCACGAATTCCTGCGGCACGTCGAGCGCGCGGGCATTCTCGTGCATCTCGTCGAGCCGGCGCCGATGGATGGCACCGATCCGCTCGACAATTACCGCACGATCCGCAACGAGCTGGTGCAGTTCGACCCGAGCCTCGGCGAACGGCCGGAAATCGTCGTCGTCACCAAGAGCGAACTTCCCAGCGCGGAAGAAACCCGCGCCGCCCTCGCCGCCGAAACGGGCCGCGAAGTCCTCGCCATCTCCGCCGTCACCGGGCAAGGGCTAAACCAACTCGTCGGCGCGATTAGCTCGCTCCTGGCGGAACGCGCGGCGACCTGACGCTTCGGCCAACCGCCGCAAGGTCGACGCCGCCGAAACCGGCTGCCTCTCGGCGACGCTTTGGACGACGTCGGTACGATCCTCTGCCAGGCGTCCGACCCGGCGCTGACGAACCGCGGCGATTCGATGTTCCGCCGCATCGCCGCGAACGAGCGCGGCATCGACGGCGGCCGCGCGCACGATCGCGGACGGAGCCGCGCCGCACGACGCGCCGAGCGACGCCTGCAATTGCAGCAAATCGCCAAGGCCGACCGTCCCGTCGCCGTTGAAATCCGCCTCCGCCCCCGGCAACACGCTCGCCCCATACCGACCGGCAATGCCCGCCACATCCCCGCCGTCGATCGCGCCGCTCTGGTTCCAGTCGAGGTCCTCGCACGTCACGGCGTCCGAGTCGGGCACGACGTGAATCGTAGCCATGATCGGTTCGCTCGCGGCGGGATTCGTCGCGTCGTCGTCGACGATCGCATAGCGGAACGAGTCGTCGCCGTAGAAGTTGCGATCGGGGGTGTAGGTAAAGGCCCCGTTCGCGCCCAGCACGAGCGAGCCATGCGCCGGGCCTTCGAGCACGACGATCGACAGCGAATCCCCTTCCACGTCGCTCGCACCGGCGAGCAACCCGTCGGCGAATGCGATATCCAGTACGGCATGGAACGCGGCGTCGTCGATACCCTGCGGCGGAGGCTCGCCCGGGTCGAGCGCGCCCGGCGATCCGCCGTCGTTCGTGCTCGCCCGCCATTGCGTCGCCTCGTTCCAGGCCGAGGTCGGCGCGTTCGGGTCGACGATGACGAGCGATCGCCCCAAGCCGTCCGCTTCCACGGGCCAGCCCGGTGCGACCCCGTCGCCGTAGGCAAAATCGAGCACGACCTGCCCCTGAGCGGTGATGCGCAGTTGCTCGCCGCCGTTGTTGAGTTGGCCCGCATAAGTCCCCAACACGCGCGGGCCGTCGCCATAGCGCGTGCGGAATGCCGCTTCGTTCGTCACGATCACGCCCCGTTCGCCGGGCCCGAGCAACGTCGAATTCGCGAATTGGTGGGAAATCCCGGTCGTGAATCGCACGCCGGCAAGGTCGATCGCGAACCGCTCGCTCGTGTTAACGAATTCCAGGTATTCGTATTGTGCGTCATCGTCGACTCCGGGCATCGAGTCGGCAGGATGGTACATGATCTCGCTTACCCGCAGATGCTCGACGACGTCCGCCAGCGACGGCGGGCCCTGGTGCAGCTCGAACGCGAGCACATTCGCACCGGGGACGGCGTAACCCCCGATGTCGAACGAATACGGCTCCGGCGCCTCGCTTCCCGCCGCGGTCGCAAGCGTGTCGGGAGTTACGGCAACTCCCGTCGGCACGTTCACCCGCAGCGCTTCGCGGCCGTTGACGTAGAGCACGCCGCCGTCGTCGACGATCGCCGTCAGCGTCGCCCGCGATGCGGCGGCCGCTTCCGCCGCCGTCAGCGAGAATGTCGTGCGGAAGAGAATCGTGTTCACGCCGCCGTTTTCGAGCACCGTATATTGCCCGCTGCTGGAAATGCCCTCGATCGCTCCGGCCGCAAACGGTCCCGGTCCCGAAAGCCACGGCGATGTGCTCGTCGCAGTCGAGAACCCGGGATCGTTCCAATCCACGCCCGGATGGGCCGTGTCGACGGGATACTCGCCCGGCGCGGTCGCAGTGCCCGCAGCGATCGACTGATTGTACTCCCACGGCGCGTTCGCCGGGACGATGTTGCGGCTCACCAACGCCGGAACGATGACGACGAGCGGCTGATCCTCGCGCGCCCCATAAACCGGCGCCGCCGCGATCGTCGGCGCGTCGTTCACCGGATGGACCGCGATCGTCGCCGTCACCACATCGAAGTCGTTCACCGCGTCGGTCGCGCGATAGCGAAACGTATCGACGCCAAAAAAATCTGCCTCGGGCGCGTACGTAAACGTCCCGTCGCTTGCGAGCGAGACGCTCCCATGCTCGGCCGCCACGGCGAGCGTCGCCACCAGTGGCAAGTCCTCGCTGCTGTCGTTCGCCAGCACATTGCCCGTGAGCACCGCGTCCTCGTCCGTCTCGAACGCATCGGGCAGCACGACGATCGAGTCCGCAACCGGCCTGATGGTGAGCCGCACCGTCGCCGGGATACTCGTCAGCGGCGGCGTGCCCGCGTCCATCACCGTGTACGTGAAGCTGTCATCGCCGAAGTAGTCCGGGTCCGGCGTGTACGTGAAACGGCCCGACGGCTCCAACACGACCGTGCCGTGCTGCGGCGGCGAGACCAGTTGGGCGATGAGTGGGCTGTTTTCGGCATCACGGTCGTTGGCCGTCACGCCCAGCGCGTTCGGGTCGTCGAGTCGCAATTCCAAATCGAAGATGCGGTCGGACGTGTTGACGTACGCCTGGTGCAGCTCGACGGCCAGCACGTTTTCGCCAGGCAGGAGCAATCCGGGGACCAAGATTAGCTCCGAGGTGTACACTTCCGTGCCGGTCCCCAAGATCGTGGTGGCAAACGTGTGCGTCGTCAGCGGGCCATCGGGCATGCCGCGTCGATGAATTTCCTGGCCATTGAGGTACAGCACTCCACCGTCGTCGAGCAGTCCGGTAAGCCAAATCCACTCGGCGGCCGCTTGTTCGACCGTGAGCGAGAACCGTGTGCGGAACAGATCGGTTGTGTGGGCCGGCGCGGCGCCTGCCAGCACCGTGCCGGCGCTGGGAGCCGGCGCCCCCAGGTCCTGCACAAAAGGCGCCGTGCCAACTTTCCAAGCGCCGATGACCGGGTCGCTCGTCGTCACGTCGAAGAGCGGCTCGTACCACGCGCGACCCAAGGCGTCGCGCGGGTAATCTTCGTCGGGAGTCGCCGGTCCGCCGCCATAGCCGTCGGCATTCCCGTTGGTCAATTCGTCGAAGTAATCCCACGTCGCGCCACGGGGGAGCACGATTTGCGGCACCGCGGGCGCTTCGGCGACGAACGTCGTATCTTCCGCAAACGTGTATGCATCGTCGACGGCGACCGGCGGATCGTTCACCGCACGGATTTCAAGCGTCACCGTCGTCGGCGCGGATTCGCCGGCTCTATCGGCCGCGACATAGGTAAACGCATCGACGCCGTGGTAGTTTTCCGCGGGCACGTAACGGAATGTCCCATCCGGCCGCATCGTGACGCTGCCGTGCTGTGTCGCGACCGTGGCGGGCGAGTCGCCGACTGCCTGTCCATTGACGCTGCCCACGCGGAGCGCGCCGTCCGGCGGCGCAAGATCGCTCGCATCGTTCGCCAGCACGTTGCCGCGGTCCTCCGTCACCGACAGGCTCATGTCGAAACCCATGTCGGCGCCTTGAAAATTGACGTTGTGCACCGACACGGCAAGCACGTTCGTGCCCGCGACGAACCGATTCGCAAGCTCGGCGGTCGAGAAGTGCCATTCCTCCGTCGGCATCGGCGCCCGGGCTGCAAACGTATCCGGTTGATCGCCCATGTTGACCCGGCCGACTTCCTCGCCGTTGAGATAGAACACGGCCCCGTCGTCGGCGAGCACGTCGGCGACGATCCGCGTCACCCGCGCCGGGTCGCCGTCAAAATCGAACGTCGTTATGAAGTACGCGGTATCGGTAAGACCCTGCGGCACGTTGGGGATCTGCAACAGCGACGTGAAGATCGACGTTCCGATCGTGCCGAACAATCCGTCGACCGTGCCGTACTCGAACGCGCCGAGTCCATAGGCGAATGGCGGGCCGTCATACGCGCTCCCCGACAGGCCCTGCGTGTGCCACGTCGCATTGAAATCCGGATCGACTAGCGTCGGATCGCCGTTCGCCGTCGTGTAATTCCAAACCGCCTGCTGCGGCACGAAAGTCTGCGTCGGGGCGAGATCGAGCACCGCGTCTTCGTCGAGCGCGTAGACGTCCGGCTGTGTCGTCACGGCCAAAGCGAGCCGCGCTTCGAGCTGCTCGAACCCTCCGATCCGGCGGGTAAACGCATGGCGCGTGCGCACCGAGTCGCTTTGACGCAACGCCCTCGAACGCGAACGCTGCCCAAACATGGGGCCCGCCCTCAAAGACCTGTGGTGCTACCGCGCGGAAAATCGCCCCCACACCCCCGTCCGAACGAACGTATAGTCTACCCGAGCGTTCCGCACGAAAGCAACTGCTAAGTGCCGTTGCCCGCCGGCATCGCGCCGGTCGAACCCTCCAGTTCTTATCTGCGCGCGATCCTGCTCCGTCCACTTCATGGGCTCGCCCGGTTTGCCGCTTGGGCAAGCCGCTGCCAAGCTTCCAATGCCGCCGCTAGACCAAAGACCGGGGCATTGCAGCGGCGGTCCTGACAAACGTAGACGCCCGGTGGTTCGTCCGCGGGCGGCTTATTCGCAAACAGCGGCGCGAGGCGTCGGCTGCCGACTCCTGGCTCCGCGCGGCACGCCACGACTTTGTTGGGAATGAACCGCCGGCGCAAATCGGCGATCGCTTCTGCCGTGGGCGATTGCGTTACGTCGCCCACGATGGCAATCTCGTGGACCGGACCTAGATAGAGATCGAGCGCGATGAGCAACTGTGCGGCGGCGGTCGGCGCTTGCTGCATGATCCCCACGCCTTCGCGGAGCGTTACGTCCACCGCGTCCATAAAGTCGATCTGATCCGTCAGGAAGACGAGCCGCGCCAGCGCCGTCGCCGCCATCGCGTTGCTGCTGGGGACCGACTGATCCTGGAAATCCTTGTGCACGGCGATCAGCACCTCGTGATCGTCGGCGGTAAAGAAGTAGCCGCCGCGATGTCGGTCGTAGAAATGTTCGTGCATGACCTGCGCAAGGCGAACGGCTTCGTCGATCCACCGCTCGTCGAACGTCGCCTCGTACAGCGTGATGAGAGCGTTGGCGAGGTACGCATAGTCGTCCAGATAGGCGTCGAGTTTTGCCACCCCAGCGTCGCCGCCCTGACCGCGCCGCCACGTATGGAGCAGTCGGCCATCCTCGCGGCGAAGGTTGTCCAAAACGAAACTGGCCGCACGGACGGCCGCCTCGGTGTATCGCGGTTCATCGAGCGCCGCGCCCGCTTTGGCCAGCGCCTCGATCGCCAGCGCGTTCCACGACGCGAGCACCTTGTCGTCCAATCCCGGCCGCACCCGCTTCGACCGCACGGCGAGCAGCTTCGCCCGCGAGTCGGCCAGTTCCGCGGCAAGCTCAACTACTTCGCGGCCGAGCAGTCTCGCTGCCTGCGCGAGCGTCTTCGGCAGATTCAAGATGTTGTGCCCGTCGAAGTTGCCTTCGTCGGTCACGTCGTACACATAGCAGAACGTCTTCGCCGCCGGTTCTCCCAACGCGGCCACAATCTCGTCCGGCGTCCAGACGTAAAACTTCCCTTCCTCGCCCTCGCTGTCGGCATCCTCGGCGCTATAAAACCCGCCGTCCGCGTCGCGCATGTCGCGGAGCAAGTAATCGAGCGTCTCGCGAGCGATCGTCGCGTACCGCGCGTCGCCTAACGCCTGATAGCCTTCGACGTAAGCCGCCGCGAGCAGCGCGTTGTCGTACAGCATCTTCTCGAAGTGCGGCACGAGCCACCGCTCGTCGACGGAGTATCGCGCGAAGCCGCCGCCGAGTTGATCGTACATCCCGCCCGCCGCCATGCGATCGAGCGTGAGCCGCACCATGTCGAGAATCCCGTCGCGCGGCCAGCGCCGCCACACGCGCAACAGCAACATCAAGTCCATCGCGTGGGGAAACTTCGGCGCGCCGCCGAACCCGCCGTACTGGAAATCGAACGCCCGTTCCAGCGCCGCCGCGGCGTTGTGCAGCAGCGCGTCGTCCAGGTCGCCGTCCGCCACCGGCGGCGCGAGCGATGTCTGCAAGTGCCGCGCGAGCTCGCCGGCTTGCTCGGTCACCTGTTCGCGCCGTTCGCGCCAGGCCTCGCCCACCGCGTGCAGAATCTGGTCGAAGCCCGGCATCCCCCGCGAAGCCCGCGGCGGCCAGTACGTTCCGCCATAGAACGGCTGCAAGGCCGGCGTCAAGAACACCGACATCGGCCACCCGCCGCGGCCCGTCATCGCTTGCACGGCCGCCATGTAAATCTGATCGAGGTCCGGCCGCTCCTCGCGATCGACCTTCACGCACACAAAGTCCCGATTCATCGCCGCCGCGATCTCGGCGTTCTCGAAACTCTCGTGCTCCATCACGTGACACCAGTGACAAGCCGAATACCCGATCGACAAGAAGATCGGCTTGTCCTCGCGCTTGGAGCGCGCGAGTGCCTCTGGGCCCCAAGGATACCAATCCACTGGATTGTGCTGGTGCTGGAGCAGATAGGGACTGGATTCGGTGGCGAGGCGATTGGGCATCGGAGAGGGGCGCGGGGTTCGGGGCGCGGGACTCGGGAGATAGGAGTCAGTAGACAGGAGAAGTCGCCGTTCGGCTACGTGCCCGTCATTTGACTCGCCCGCCCTGCCGTGCCTTCTCGCGTTCGGCTTCCTCGACGAGCTTGTCGAGCGCCGCATCCACGACCTTCTCGCCTGGCGGTCCCATCCACTTGTAGCGAATCACGCCCCGGTGGTCGATCGCATAAAACGTCGGCGTGGCGGTGAGATTCCACTTTGCGGCGATCGGCCCCGCCCCGGCCGTTCCGCGGTCGACGAACGAACGCCAACTCAACTTCTCCTTCTCCATGATTGCCTTGAGTTGCATCGCGTCGGTTCCGCCGACGTGGACCCCGACGAGGGCGAACGGTTTGTCCTTCAGCTTTGCCACGAGCGACCGCTCGTGCGGCCATTGCCGCCGTCACGTCAGTCACACGTAGCTCCAGAAATCGAGTAGCACCGCCTTGCCGCGATACGCGCTCAGCTTGAACTTCGCGCCTTGCTGGTCGATGCCTTCGATCTCGGGCGCCTCCTTGCCGACTTGCAGCGTGCGAAAATGGTTGAGCTGCACCGTCGCCAACTCGGCGACCGTGCCGCCGGCAAGGCGCACGTCGCCCAGCTCTTTTGCCGTGGTCTCAAACCTGGATTCGATCTCCCGCTCGACCGCGTCGCGATCCTGCCGCTTGAGTTCTGCGTAGTATTCCTTGCCGTAGAGCGCGACGAACTCATCGGCCAGCTCGGGCATCTCTTTGCACAAGTCGACCCGATACATCCGGTTGCAGAGAAACTGCGCCAGCGACAACCTCGCGGTTGCCTGCACCTGGCGGTTCGGATTCTTCGCCACGACGGCCCGCAAAAACGCTTCGTACTCGCGACAGAACCCGTACGACACCCGTTGGCAGAGCGGGCCGAGCTTGTCGCTCTGGATGTGATCGCGCTCAATAATCGCAAACGCCCGCGGGCGTGCCGCGTCTTCGCCCACCATATCGACCGGCCACGGCGTCGTGTTCACTTGCCACACGGCGAGCGTGAGCGCATCGAGCGCGACGGGATCGCGCGGATGGGCCTCCGCAAGCGCCACCAGCTTCTCGCCCACCGCCTGGTGATGCCGATACACGCGGCCAATGTACTCCAGCCGCTCGGCATCCGACGCAATCGCGCGCCCACCCGGCACGCGGTCGTATTCCACCTTTAGCACAGCAATTTGCTCTGCTGGGGAGACTTGTTTGCCTTGTGCATTCCCTATCGCAGGCAACAGCGACGGATGACTGACGAGAAACACACCTACTAATAATCCGCGTGTCACGGCAATTCCCCCCGAAAACCAGCAATATAAGCCAATTGCCTGCTCACTGCCCCCTGCCCACCATTCACTGCGCACTCTACTCACTCCATCCGCGCGAGCCCCAGCAACTTCCGCACCGCCGTCATCGCGATCTCGCCGAATTGCCGCGCGGGCACGCGCCAAATCTGCGGGTTCATCAACTCGACGGACACGTAACCGTCGTAACGAATTGCCTTCAGCGCGGCTACGAGCGGTTCGAGCGGAATGTCGCCGTCGCCCGGGAGCACGCGGTCGCTGTCGCTGGCGAACTCCCGTGCGACGCCCGGCAAGTCGCAGACCTGCACGTGAAACACATTCGCCGCCGACAGATACGCCAGATCCTCCGGCTTGCTCGGCCCAACGTAGTAATGGAACGCATCGAGACACAACCCGACGTGCGGGCTGCCCAAGTCCGCAATCACCGCGGCGGCCGTTTGCAGATTGTTCATGAAGCTGGCGCGGGCTTGAAACTCGACCGCGAGCCGAACTCCCGACGACGCTGCGCGTGCCGCTGGCTGAGCCAGTGCCACCGCGGCGGCCTCCGCCAGCGACGCCGTGACGCGGTCGATGTCCTCTTGCGTAAGCGGCCCGCCGATATCCGCGGCGACGACGAGCGTCTCAACGCCAATCTCCCGCAGCAAATCGAGCCGCCGCGCAAAATGATCCCAATGCTCCCGCCGCCGCTCGCCCTGCGAGGTCAACAACCCGCCCTGAAAACTCGCCACCGGCGCGACCAAACCATGACTCGCCAGCAACTCGCGTACTTCCGCGGCCGTGTGCTGCTCTAGAAACCCTTCAAGCTTCCCCAACCAAAGCTCGATTGCCGAGCAAGCCCCGGCCGCATAGTCCTCGATATCCCGCTCGAACGCGGACTCCAAAGAACAAACCTGAGCAACGGCGGGTTTCATCGCAGAAGGGAATGCAAAAGGCAGAATGAAGAATGCAAAATGTAACACCGCACCAAGCGCGAGAAGTTAGCAACAAGGGTGCCTATCGATCCATCCGTCTTCATTTTGCATTCTGCACACTGCATTCCCCCAGCTATTTCCACCCCCGCGCCACCTCCACAAGCGTCCTCACGAACTGTCCGCTTGCCCCGGCGTCCGCAAACGGCTTGGGCTTCTCTCGAAAAGCCGGCCCGGCGATGTCGATATGCGCCCAGGGCGTCGTGCCGACGAACTCCTCCAAGAACTTGGCGGCGGTGATGGCCCCGCCCCAGCGGCCTTCGCCGACGTTCTTGATGTCGGCCACTTCGCTTTTGATCTGCTCGTTGAAGTGCTCGAACATCGGCAGCGGCCAGACCATTTCGCCGCACACATCGGCCGCCGCGCGCACGCGCCCGGCCCACGCCTCGTCGTTCGTCATCAAACCAGCGACATCCAAGCCGAGGGCCACCACGCACGCTCCCGTCAGCGTTGCTAGATCGACGATGCTCGCCGCGCCGCGATCGACAGCGACCGACAACACGTCCGCCAGCACGAGCCGCCCCTCCGCATCCGTGTTATGCACTTCGATCGTCTTGCCGTTGCGGGCGGTCAGCACGTCGCCGAGCTTGTAGCTTCGGCCGCTCACCATATTCTCGACTAGACCGCAGAGCGCGATCACATTTACGGGCAATCCGAGCCGCGCAATGGCTTGCATCACGCCCACCACCGTCGCCGCGCCGGCCATGTCGCACTTCATCGTCAACATGCCGTCGGTCGGCTTGAGCGACAACCCGCCGGAATCGAACGTCACGCCCTTGCCGACGAGGGCGAGCGTCGGCGCGCCGCGCGATCCGCCGTCGTGCCGCAAGATCACCATCCGCGGCGGCCGCGACGAACCCCGCGCGACCGCGAGCAAGGCGCCGCACCGCTCAGCTTCGAGCCGATCCAAGTCCCAAATCTCGCCCTGCAAACCGCACTCGTATGCGACGTCGGCCGCGCGATTGGCGAACGACTCGGGATAGATGTCCTGCGGCGGCTCGTTCACCAATCGCCGCGTAAGGTTGGTGGCCTCGCCGATCACCTGCCCTTGCCACGCGGCGACGCGATCCGTTCCCGCCCAACAAACCTCTCCCGGCGGAAATATCCGCTTCTCCGCGCGAAACAAATCCTGTCCTTCGTCACCGACGTGCACGCCGCAAATGCCCGCTTCGGTCTGCTCGCTCGTCCAGCCGTCGGCCACGAAGTACGCGACCCGTTTCCGCGCCTTGCCGGCGAGCTTCTTCGCCGCCGCGCCGCACGCCTCGAACGCCGCCCGCCGATCGAATTTCTCCTTCGGCCCGAGACCGACGACCGCCACGACGCCCGCGGCTACGTTCGGCACGGCGAACAACGTCTGCACGTCGTTCCGCTTGGCGGAGATTTCCTTCCGCTCGATCAGCTTCGCGAGCAAACCGCCGGCCGCGTTGTCGATCGCCGCCGCCGCGCCGCTCGGCGCCGCGTCTTGATAAAGACCAATAACAATCGCATCCGCTTCGGTCTTGTCCGCGGCAGATTCAATAAGCTGGATTTCCATACCCGAAACTGCTTCTGTAAGAGTGATCGAGATACGAGGCAGATTCTACTTGCCATTTGCCTCAATCTGTAGGGCCGAAACGCAGGGTGGGTCGAGCGCCAGCGAGGCCCACCACCGCCCACTATGCACTGCCCACTACCCTCCCATCGCCTCGCGCAAATAATCCCACAGCGCCTCGAGCGCCTGCGGAATCACCCGCACGGCATCGACCGACGACATAAAATTCGTATCGCCGCTCCACCGCGGCACGATGTGCCAATGCAAGTGTCCCGGCAAGCCGGCCCCGGCGGCGCGGCCCAGATTCAGGCCGATGTTGAACCCTTCGGCGTTCATCGAGCTTTCGAGCAAGGCGACGAACCGCGCGAGTTCCCGCTGCAAGGCCAGATGCTCCGCGTCGTCCAAATCGCCGAGCAACCCAACGTGCCGCAGCGGCGCAACGAGCAAATGCCCGTTGTTGTACGGGTAGCGATTGAGAATCGTCATCGTCCGTTCGCCGCGGGCGACCAGCAGATTCGTCCGATCCGCCGAAGCATCGTCCGCCACCGCCCGACACAGGAAACACGCGCGATCGGCCCCCGGCAAAAACGCTAGCGCGCCGTCCGGCTTCTCCGCCGGGCGATCCGTCCCAGTGATATACGCAAGCCGCCAAGGGGCCCAAAGTTGCTCGTGCGGCACGGTGGCCTCAATTGACCAAATATTTAGTGGACAGTGGGCAGTGGACAGTGAGAAGTGGCAATCCTGGCAAGCGTTTTCTGCCCACTGCCCACTGTTCACTGTCCACTGTCTAGAATGCTAAATGTAAGCCCGGCTTGGCCTTACCACAATCGCCGCGTCCGGAGTTCCCGCCGGGTTCACACGCGCGGCGCCTCAAGTCGAATGCGGACCGCCGCCGAAGCTGACAGTGGGACGTTGCCGATTACGCAAACTCTGCCAGCACTGCCATCGCCGCTCGATTGAGGCTGGCAATTCATCCCGCTCGCCCGCACCCAGTACCGTCCGCCGCTCGCATGACCTTCCGCGTCGACCTCGACATTTTCCGCGGTCCGCTGGACCTGCTCCTCTATCTGGTGCGCAAGCACGAGGTCGAGATCGTCGACATTCCCATCGCGCCCGTTGCCGATCAGTTCCTTGCCCATCTCGCCGTGCTCGAGCAGATCGACGTCAATGCGGTCGGCGATTTCCTCGACATGGCCAGTTGGCTCATCGAGATCAAGTCGCGGATGGTCCTGCCTCGCGGCGACGAAGTCGAGGAGCCGCTCGAAGACCCGCGGCAGGAGCTCGTCGCCCGCCTGCTCGAATACAAAAAATACAAAGACGCGGCCAGCATGCTCGAAGAGCGCGGCCGAGCTTGGCAGGACCGCTTCGGGCGGCTTGCCGACGATTCGCCCGACCGCCTCGATCCCAGCGAAGCCCCGCTCCGCGAAGTCGAGCTTTGGGACCTGGTGAGCGCCTTCGGCCGTATCATGCGCGAAACGACGACGGCCCAGCCGTCGAGCATCATCTACGACGACACGCCGATCCACGTCTACATGACCCGCATCGTCGAGCGGCTCAAGAGCGAAGGCGCCATTGCACTCAGCCAGCTCTTCCCGGCGGGCGCGATCAAGTCGGCCCAAATCGGCATGTTCCTGGCCGTTCTCGAACTCGTCCGTCACCACCACGTCCGCACGGACCAGAACGAGCTATTCGGCGAAATCTGGATCCTCCCCAGTCTCGAACCCGCCGCCATAGCCGAACTCGACTTCTCGCAAGTCGACAACTACGACCACGGCCCACGCCCCAACGCCGCCGAACCGGGCAGCCAAGACTCCGACGAGTCAACGGCGTAATCCATCGCCTATCTCGCTCCGCACGCCGCCTAGCTGCGCCCGCTGCGCTGCTAACGCCCCAATACTTTGCAGTCTGGAAAGAACGCAGGCTTATCGGCGCAATCTGCGGATCGCTTCCCGCATGCACTCGATCGAGCGGCGACTGCTTGATCCCCAACAAAGAGCGCTCTACGCTCATTCTGTCTCCCCGTTCCCTGCCCCCGACCCCTGACCCCCGGCCCCTGAAATGTTCCTCCTCGCCCTCGACCAAGGCACCACCAGCAGCCGCGCCATCGTCTTCGCCCACGACGGCCGCCCCGTCGCCGTCGCCCAGCGCGAGTTCACCCAGATTCTGCCCGCTCCCGGCGTCGTCGAGCACGACGCCGAAGAAATCTGGCAATCGCAACTCGCCGTTGCCCGCGATGCGATCGCCAAGGCGAACGTTACCGCCGACGAGATCGCGGCGATCGGCGTCACGAACCAGCGCGAAACGACCGTCCTCTGGGATCGTCAAACCGGCAAACCGGTCGCCAACGCGATCGTCTGGCAAAGCCGCGTCACGGCCGGCATCTGCGACCAACTCAAAGCCAACGGCCTCGAACCGCTGTTTCGCGAGAAGACGGGACTGGTCGTCGATGCGTATTTTTCCGGCACGAAGATCATGCACCTCTTGGACCAGGACGAAGACCTCCGCCGTCGCGCGCAACTCGGCGAAGTTCTCTTCGGCACGATCGACAGTTGGCTGCTTTGGAAACTGACCGGGGGTCGCCAACACGTCACGGACATGTCGAACGCCAGCCGCACGCTCCTCTACAATCTCCACACGCTCGATTGGGACGACGAACTCCTCGGCATCCTCAACGTCTCGCGCGCCATGCTGCCCGACGTCCTCCCGTCCAGCGGCTTCTTCGGCAATACCGACGCCGAGCTCTTCGGCCGGCCCATTCCCATCACGGGCGTCGCCGGCGATCAGCAAGCCGCCACGTTCGGCCAATGCTGCTTCGAGCCGGGCACGGCCAAGAACACCTACGGCACCGGCTGCTTCATGCTCCTCAACACGGGCGACAAACCCGTCGAGTCCAAAAACAACCTCATCACCACGGTCGGCTGGGGCATCGGCGGCAAGGTGACGTACTGCCTCGAAGGCTCCGTGTTCATCGCCGGCGCGGTCGTCCAGTGGCTTCGCGACGGCTTGGGCGCGATCGCCGCTTCCGCCGACGTGGAAAAGCTCGCCGCCACGGTCGACGATAGCGATGGCGTCTATTGCGTCCCCGCGCTCGTCGGCCTCGGTGCTCCGTATTGGGATCCCTACGCCCGCGGCCTCATTATCGGCATCACGCGCGGCACGAAAATGGCCCACATCGCCCGCGCCGCCGTCGAGTCAATGGCCTACCAAACCCGCGACGTCCTCGAAGCCATGCAGCGCGACTCCGGCCTCGCGCTCAGAGCACTAAAAGTCGACGGAGGCGCCGCCGTCAACAACGCTCTGATGCAATTCCAAGCCGACCTCCTAGCCACCCCCGTCGAACGCCCCCAAACCCACGAAACCACCGCCCTCGGCGCCGCGTACCTCGCCGGCCTGGAAGTCGGTTACTGGAAAGACCTAGACGATCTCAAACGCAACTGGGCACTCGACCAACGTTTTGAACCCAAAATGCCACGGCAAGAACGCGACCACCGCTACGGGCGCTGGAAGAAAGCAGTAGAACGAACGCTCCACTGGGCGGAGGAGTAACTGCCACACCTCGCCACTTGTATCACGATCGGAGCGCGTCGTTCACGACGTAAGGCAGACTGGATTACACGTCTCGCCTGCAATACAGATCGAGGTTGCCATGCCGCGACAGTTCTTCAATCGGCCTTCTTGTACATCGCAGATTGTGCGGTGGTTCGCCGCAAGCGCCGCGATGTTCGCAACGGCTTGCACTCCGCCCGCAGGTCGGCAACCTGTTCAATCGTCTCATGCCGACGCCACGTCCCGCGAGCAGGACGTACTGGCCAAGTCCTCGGACGAATTACTTGCTGACCCGAATCTACAAGATTCCGCCGGCTCCAAAGGAGACGGCAGAGTCGAATCGGTGCGCTTGGGAACGGTTCGTAGCGTGAAGCTTACCCAACCGATTACTGCGTCGGCGGAAGAGGCGGAAGACATTCAACAACTCGTCGGCAAGCTGGCAGCGATCGAAAGTCCCGACTTTGGCCTGTCGGGCACGCTGACGGGCGACGCGTTCTTGCCGATCGAGGGAAAAACCGATTTCAGCGCTGGCTTGATAACCGATCATCGCCTGAAATCGTCGGACGAGCTACGCAAGCTCGTGGCCTATGGACCGAAGGCGCTCCCGTTTCTGTTGGCGGCGCTCGACGACAACACGAAAACGAAACTGAAAATGGAACACGGCGGCGGTTTCGGCGGGATGACGTTCGAGAACGAGATGTCGGGCAACCCCGTCAATGCGCGCGAACAGCTTGTCCTGGCCGGAAAGGCGGAAGGACACGAACGGACGCAACACGTAAACGAATACACCGTCACCGTCGGCGACGTATGTTTCGTCGCCATCGGTCAAATCGTCGGTCGCTGGTATAACGCAGTCCGGTATCAACCGACCAACAACATCATTCTGAGCAGCCCGGCACACGACGCGAAGCTTCGCGAAATGGTACGCGCAATTTGGGCCAGCGACGACGCGGGCCAGACACTGCTCGACTCGTTGCTTCTCGACTACGCCACCGAAGGAATCTTCAACGGCCACTCGCTCGACGGCTGGGATGTCGGCGGCCGACTGCAGTCGACCGCTGCTATGCGATTGCTGTATTACTACCCAAAAGAGTCCGCGGGATTCATCGTGCAACGTATCGACAAGCTGGACCTCACTCCGACCGAGCCGGACAAGGATGACCTCGGCCTGTACATGAAGCAATGCGTCGCCAACGGCGTGCGGGCCGACGGATTCATCGAAGCCATCGCTTGGTGCGACGAACCCGCGATTCTGGCGGCGCTTTCGCGAGCCTTCGAGCGTGCCGGTGATCTAAGCGTCGCCCTTGCTACGGAGCCGGCCGCCGCCAAATCGAAGCCGGAATTGGTTCGCACAACGTTGGCCAAGCGAATCGGCGAGTTGCCCGAAGACGACAAAGGTCCGTACGCCGACGGCTATGCTCTGCTCGTGGCTCTAGGCAAGCTCGGCGGCGACCAGGCCAAACGAGCCTTCGAGCAATACTCGACGCCGCTCACCACATCCCGCCGCCATACGACGTGCCTGGCGCTGCGAGAAGTCCGCGGCGAATGGGCGATCGACCTGCTGGCCCCGTTTTTGAATGATCGCCGCGAGCTGGATCGCTGGACCTACGCTGTGGATTTCGCGCAAAACGAACGCCGCCTTCCGATTCGCATCTGCGACGAAGCGGCGACTACCATCGCACTGGCGAACGAGGATCTAAAGTTCGAAATGCAAGGCGATCGCGCTAGGCTCGACTTTCAGATCCAGGCCATGCAATCCGTGCTGAAGATGAAATAGCACTCCCGCCGCCGTATACGAGGCGGAAAGATCGCCCGCGATCCGCAACCTGGGCTACGGCGGGCGGAATCGAGATGACCTTCTCTGCGGAAGGCAACACCAAGAGGGCGTCAGTCGACGCCAACTGCTACCCGCCGGCGTCTGGGAGACGCTGCCCGGATACTGCCACGCCGGACGGAGGTTTTCCTAAATCCGAATCAGATAACGAGTTACAAAGTGGAGGCGGCGGGGATCGAACCCGCGTCCCGAGACATTTCCGTGGGCGCTTCTACGTGTGTAGTCGACTATTTGTTGTCGCGCGGCGAACCCGAACCGACGCGGTTTCGCCTTGCCAGACTCAGAACTGGTTTAACCGAAGGGATACTGGTCGATGACCTTCGGCGGTCCGGAATTGGCAACCGACTTTTGGCTCTCTCCGGCGAAGGGCCGCAGTCGGGACTGGCCTATCTCTAGGCAGCCAAGCTGAGATTGCTCTCGGCAAATAAATTTTAGTCAGCTTTTAACGTGGCCAACTGACCAACCACGACACGCCACGCACACTTCAACCTATCCGGTCGAATCCAATTCGCCCCCAGACTGCTTGAAGCGCGAGCAGTTGTCCGCGAGCAGTGCCGCGGAACGATTCAAGTCTATGCCCCGTATGCGTCTGGGGCAAGGCGTCTCATCGGCCGGATAGTGCCGCGGGCTGCGGTAGATCGGCCGTTTCGCCGGCAGGTAGCGTCGAGCTGCGAACTTGGTCAAAATGGAGCCGGTTGATGGGTCGATCGCGCTTCGCGACACACTTCGACGACGATTAACCGTTGGGCGGGTCGGGTTTCCGGCCGAGCGGCGACGGTCTGTCACGGCGACGTGGTTTTTGCCCAACGGCGGCAGGGTGTTACCGAGCGACACGGCTTGCCGGTATTCGGGCTACTTCCAATGAACATGGGAACGTTCCCGCTGGCGTTCGGCCTGGCAATCCTTGCCGGTCTCACCACGCGAGCGGCGGAGTCGGAGCCATCGTACGATCGCCACGTGCGGCCGATTCTTGCGGCGAACTGCTTTTCGTGTCATGGTCCCGACGAAGGTTCGCGGGAAGCCGAATTACGGCTCGATACGCGCGCGGGAGCAACCGCCGATCGCGACGGTACGCGGGCGGTCGTTCCCGGCGATACAAAGGCGAGCCTACTGATCGAGCGGGTAACGACCGACGATGACGACCTGCGCATGCCGCCAAAGGACTCGGGAAAGCAACTCACGGCTGAGCAAATCGACGTCCTCAAGCGGTGGATCGCCGCCGGTGCCGACTACGAACGGCATTGGGCGTTCGAGCCGGTGGCGAAGTCCGCGCCTCCGCAAGTGATCAACTCGGGCTGGACGCGATCGGCCGTAGACGCATTCGTGCTGGCGACGTTGGAGCGGCAAAAGCTTACGCCATCGGCCGAGGCCGACCGCTACACGCTCATCCGCCGCGTGCATCTCGACTTGCTCGGTTTATTGCCCACCATCGAAGAAACCGACGCGTTCGTCGCCGATGCGTCGCCGGATGCCTACGAACGGCTGGTCGATCGCGTACTGGCCGATCCGGCATTCGGCGAGCGTTGGGGCCGGCATTGGCTCGATCAGGCCCGCTATGCCGATTCGCACGGCTACACGAACGACAACGAGAGGTCGATGTGGCCGTATCGCGATTGGGTCATCCGGGCCATCAACGGCGACACGCCGTTCGACCAGTTTACCGTCGAACAGTTGGCGGGCGACTTGCTCGGCGATAATCGCGGCGGGCCGTCCCGCGAGCAGGTGATCGCGACGGGTTTTCACCGCAACACGCTCATCAACACTGAGGGCGGCGTGAAAGCCGACCAGTATCACGACGAGCAGACCAAAGACCGCGTCGACACGACCGGCAGCGTGTGGCTCGGCCTCACCCTGGGTTGCGCGCAGTGCCACAACCACAAGTACGACCCGATCTCACAGCGCGAATACTACCAGTTGTACGCCTTTTACAATTCGTCGGCCGACAACAACTCGGTGCCGCCGGTGACCCAGGCGCCGACGCCGCGACAGGAAGCCCGGCTCGACGCACTGACGGCGAGAATCGCCGAGTTGCAAGCGCAGATTACCGGCGACACGGATCGCCCCGCGCGGCAGGCGGCATGGGAAGCGGCACTCGTCAAGCGGCGCGACGGCGCAGGCGCAAATCGGGCAAACGGCAAGGAAGCGTCGCAGTGGGTCGTGCTCGACATCGACGGTAAGTCGCAAGCCGGCGCCGCGTTTTCCGTGCTCGGCGATAAGTCGATCGTCGCCAGCGGCGAAAACGACGCCGTCGACGACTACGAGATTACGGCGAAATCGCCGCTGGCGACGGTCCGATCGGTGCGGCTCGAAGTGCTGACGCACGAGAGTTTGCCCAAACGCGGACCGGGCCGAGCGGACAACGGCAATTTCGTCCTGGCCGAATTCTGGTTCATCACGGGGGACGGCCGGGAATTGCGTTTCGTGCGCGCGGACGCCGATCACTCGCAGCCCAAGTACGATGTTGCCGCGGCAATCGACAGCAACGACGACACCGGCTGGGCCATCAACGGCTCGCCCGAGGGCGGACCCAACCACAATCGCACGGCGTGGTTCGTGCTGGCGACGCCGCTGGAATTGGATAAGGACCGCTCGCTCACATTTCGCATTCAGCATCGCAAGCGCCAGCCGCGATACAACGTGGGACGGCTGCGAATTGCCATTTCTAGCGACGAATGGGTCGACGCGCCACAAGCGGACGAGTTAGCGAAGCTGGCGGCGATTCCGGCGCCAGACCGCGGCGCCGCACAGCGCAAGCGCTTGGACGAAGCGTTTCTCCGCAGCGACGCGAAACTTGGGCCGGTGTTTGCGGCGCTCGAAGCCGCGGCGCGCGAGCGCGGCCGGCTCGATAGCGAGATTCCGACCACGATGGTGATGCGCGAGCTGGAACAGGCCCGGACGACGAACGTTCAACTCCGCGGCGATTTTCTCAAGCCGGGCGACGAGGTAGATCGCGACGTGCCCGACGCGCTGCCGGCGCTTGCAACGGGAGAAGGTGGGCCGAATCCCAAACCGCGGACGCGGCTCGATCTGGCCCGGTGGCTCGTGCGCGACGACCATCCGCTCACGCCGCGGGTCCGCGTAAACCGCGTATGGATGCACCTGTTCGGAATCGGGATCGTCGAGACGGAGAACGATTTTGGCACGCAAGGCACGCCGCCGTCGCATCCGGAGTTGCTCGATTGGCTCGCATCGGAGCACGTCCGCGACGGCTGGTCGACGAAGCGACTCGTGCGGCGAATCGCCGGCTCGCAAACGTACCGACAGCGGTCTCAGTCGCACGCCGCGGCAGTGGCGGCCGATCCGCGAAACCGGCTTTATTGGCGGCAGAATCGCAACCGCATAGAGGGCGAGATCGTCCGCGATCTCGCTTTATCGGCGAGCGGTTTGCTTGCGCGAACGATCGGCGGACCGAGCGTTTACCCGCCGCAGGCCGACGGTGTGTACGCCTTTACGCAGCGGGCCAAGAACTGGCCGACGAGCGCGGGCGAAAACCGGTATCGCCGCGGCATGTACACGTTCTTCTATCGCAGCGCGCCGCACCCGATGCTCGCGACGTTCGACGCGCCGGCGTTCAATCAAGCGTGCACGCGGCGCGATCGCTCGAATACCCCGCTGCAATCGCTGACAGTGGCCAACGACGAAGCGGTCGTCGAAGCGACGCAGGCGTTGGCCCGGGGAATTCTCAGCGAACCGGGAACTCCCGACGATTCCCGCAGCCGCCTGAAGCGGCTGTTCCGTCGATGTTTGACGCGACCGCCGAGCGGCGCCGAGGTCGACTTCCTCACAACGTTTTACGCGGAGCAGCGAGCCCACTTCATCGCCAGGCCCGAAGCGGCGCGTCAGGTCGCCCCGCAGAATCTACCAGGATTCGCCGATGCCGCTTCGGCGGCCGCGTGGGTCGCCACGGCCCGCGTGCTCGTCAATCTGGATGAGTTCATTACCCGCGAGTGACGCCATGCATCCGTTCGTGGAACCACGACAGCAGTCGACGCGCCGGGCGTTCTTCGCGGACGCCGGGTTCGGTATCGGTGCGATCGGATTGGCGTCGCTCCTGGGCGAACGGCGCGCAGAGGCGGAAGTTACGGCCCGCGGCTCTACGCGGCCGACACACTTGCCGGCCAAAGCCAAGGCGGTGATCTTTCTGTTCATGGCGGGCGGCCCGAGCCAGCTCGAATTGTTCGACGACAAGCCGCTATTACGCGAGCTATCGGGTCAGCAGACGCCGGAGAGCTTTCTCAAGGGCCGCCGCTTCGCGTTTCTCAAGGGAAACGAAACGCTGCTCGGCGCGAATGCGAAGTTCGGCCGCTACGGTCAATGCGGCGCGGAACTAAGCGACCTGTTACCCTATCATCGCCAGATCGCCGACGACGTCTGTTTCATCAAGAGCATGAAGACCGACGTCTTCAACCACGGTCCGGCGAAGATCTTCATGCAAACGGGTTCACCCCAGCCGGGCCGGCCGTCGATGGGTTCGTGGGTGACCTACGGCATCGGCAGCGAGTCGAGCGACCTGCCGGGTTTCGTCGTGCTGCAATCGGGTCCGCGCGGGCCGCGCGGCGGTTCGGCACTATGGTCGAGCGGGTTCGTTCCGACGAATTTTCAGGGGGTGCCCTTTCGCGGACAGGGCGATCCGATTCTCAATCTCCGCAACCCGCCCGGCTACGACCGGGCGGCGCAAAAGTCGTTCACCGACGCGGTCGCTGGTCTTAACGGGCTACGGCACGAGGCGGTGGGCGATCCGGAAATCCAAACGCGGATCGCCGCCTACGAAATGGCCTACCGCATGCAATCGAGCGCGCCGGAACTGATGGACATTTCCGCGGAAAGCCGGCAAACGCTTGCGCTATACGGGGCGGAGCCGGGCAAGCCGTCGTTTGCCAACAACGTGCTCTTGGCCCGCCGGCTCGTCGAGCGCGGCGTGCGGTTTGTCCAGCTTTACCACACGAGTTGGGACCAGCACGGCGCGGAGCAGTCGCTTGAGGAAGAATTGCCCCTGCGCTGTCGCGAGGTCGATCGAGCGTCGGCGGCGCTGGTGCTCGACCTGAAGCAGCGGGGCTTGCTCGACGAAACGCTCGTCATCTGGGGCGGCGAATTCGGCCGCACGCCGATGGGACAGGCGAACAAACCCACCGGCCGCGATCACCACGTCGACTGTTTTACGATGTGGCTCGCCGGCGGCGGGATCCGGCCCGGCATCACCCACGGCCAGACCGACGAGCTCGGCCTGGGCGTTGCGTCGCAGCCCGTCCACGTCCACGATTTGCAGGCGACCGTGCTGCACCTGTTGGGCCTCGACCACGAACGGTTGACGTTCCGATTCCAGGGCCGCGACTTTCGCTTGACCGACGTCCACGGGCAGGTCGTTAAGGGAATACTCGCGTAAGTCGCGAGCCGAGCCTTGTCCGCGACGCGCGCGATCGGGGGCAACGCCCCGGGATGCGGTGGCCCGGCCGTCGCGAACAGCGCGCCGCCAGTGCGCGGATTCGTCGCAGCCGCGCGTGCGATTTCGCGCACCAACGTTTCGAGCCTGCCTCCTGGCGTGCAGCGCGCCGCCCGCGTCTCTGCCAACTCGTGCGGAAATGGCCGTTTTTGGACCGTTTGACGCAGGCGCGCTAGATCGCCGAATCTCGCCCGGCGTTTGGCATTCCACGTGCGTAGCGGCAGCCGCGTTCACGTTACCACGCGACGCGGGGAAGTACATGACCGGTTCGATCGGCCAGCGCAGGGAGAGCGTACTCGCGAGTACCGACGAGGCTTCGGCCTGGCGGAGGACGTTCGTTTGGACCTTAGCGCTGGGCGCGTTCTGTTTGGCGGTCGGCGGCTGCCGGCAGGCGTCGACCGAGCCGCGGTTGATTCCCGCGAAGGAATTGGTCCGGTTGGCCGACTCGCGCGTCCGCAAGGCCGACGGTGTTCCGCCGCGGATCGTCAAGCAGATTGGCGAGACGCTCGAGCATTACTTCGGCACGCCGAACGAACCGCGGATGTTCGAGCCGGCGAAGGAAGACGCCGCGGAACAATCGCCGGCAGACGAGCCGTCGGCCGCGGAAGGCGAGGCGGGGAAGCCGCAACAGCCCAAGCGCGTCGCCCAAAAGTCGTCGGAGCAACTCAAACGCGGCCTGGCCGTGTTTACGAAGCGGTGCGCCGCTTGTCACGGCGCGAGCGGCGACGGCGCCGGGCCGGTGGCAGCGTACTTGCGCCCGCGGCCGCGAGATTATCGCCTGGGGATATTCAAGTTCACGTCCACGCCGTACGGCACGAAGCCGCGGCGGGCCGACTTGATTCGCACGGTTCTGCGCGGCGCGAAGGGGACCTCGATGCCGGCATTTCCGTTCTTGGAGGAAGAGGATCTGCAAGCCGTCGTCGATTACGTCGTCATGCTCAGCCAACGCGGCGAAGTCGAACAGTTGCTCCTGGCCGAGGGCGAGAGCTTCGATCCCGAAAACGCGGAAGAGATGTTCGCGCCCGACGAAATGGCGGCGGTCGTGACGCAAGTGGCCGATGCCTGGCGCGAAGCGGAGCACAAACAGGTGATTCCGCTGACGTCCGAACCCGCTTACACGGAAGAGTCGATTGCCCAGGGACGCGCTATTTTCATGCGCGAAGAATGCTTCAAGTGCCACGGTACCGACGGGCGCGGGCGGACTCCGGAGCCGATCGGCAAGGATATTTGGGTCGGCGAAGACGTGTACGCCGCCGACCTGAGCAGCGGCATGCTTCACGGCGGACGGCGTTCGATCGATATTTACCGGCGCATCTACTCGGGCGTCAACGGCACGCGCATGCCGAGCTTTACGGAGAAGTTCAAAGACGATCCCGACGCAGTCTGGCACCTGGTTCACTTCATTGTAAGCATTACCGAAGGGCGAAAGTTTGGACGTTAGAGGTTAGAGGCGTGGACAGTGAGCAGTGAGCAAGGCCGCGAAGCCGCCTTGCTCTGTCCAGCGACATCCACCAACGCGAAGCAAAAGAGGCCGAGTTGGCCGAATTGCGCGAGCGCGCGGCGAAACTCGAGGCGGAGCTAGCCGCAGGCAGCGCTCCGCGGTGGCAGGCCAAGGGGTACTACGCCGCGTATTACGCCACTACCGGCTTCATGCTCGGCATCTTCGGCGCGGCCGCCAGTTTGCTGCTCAACGTCGTGGGTTCGACGCTGGTCGAGCGGCATCCGTTAGACTTGATCCGCATTTACCTCACCTTCCCGCTCGGCGAGAAGGCGCTCACACTCGGGCTCGACGACGGCTTGGTGCTGACGATCGGCTGCTGCTTATACCTTGGGACGGGCATGTTGCTTGGCATTCCATTCCAAATGATCCTGGCCCGCTTCTTCCCGGATGGCAGGCCGTCGTCGCTTTCGTCGCGGCTGGCCGTCGCGTCGGTTTTGGCGGTCGTCGTGTGGCTGGTGAGTTACTACGGCATTCTGTCGTGGCTTCAACCGCTGTTGTTCGGCGGGGATTGGATCGTGCGGCTCGTGCCGTGGTATATCGGCGCGCTCACGCATCTGGTTTACGGGTGGACGATGGCCCTCGTATTCCCGCTCGGTTTGTACACTCCCTATCGCTTGCCCACGGAACGAGCATGAGTTCTTCCGCGCCTTCCGCCGCGATTCCCGCCGAAATTCCACGTCACGAAGACCTCGTGAACGAGCGGCTCGTGGCGTGGTACTTCATCGCCTCGCTGGTGTTTCTCGGCACGTCGATGTTGGCCGGGCTGCACATGGCGCTGCAACTGGTGCATTGGAATCCGTGTCCGGACGCCGAGTTGCTTTCGCCCGGGCGGTGGCGGATGGTGCATACGAACGCGGTGGCGTATGGCTTCCTGGCCAACGCCTTCTTAGGCATGCTGCACTGGACCGTCCCGCGGTTGACGCTTCGGCCGGTGGCCAGCAGCGCCTTGTCGTACTTCATCTTTGGTGCGTGGCAATTCGTTGTGCTCAGCACGGCCGCCGGCATACTTATTGGACCTTCGCTTCAAGACGCGCCGTGGGTGATGGAACTGGCGGCGAAGTACAACATTTCGATGTCGCTCGGCGCGCAGGGCATCGAATGGGGCGAAACGCCCGTGTGGATCGACCCGATTGCCCAGGTCGGCCTGCTGCTCGTGGCCATCAACTTCATGGTCCCGATCAGCCGCGCCCGCGGACCGATGTACGTCACGCTGTGGTACTTCATGGCGATGTTCGTGTGGACGTTTCTCGTCTACGCAATGGGCAACTTCATGTCCGAATACTGGGTCGGCGGCACGAGCGGCGGCGCGGTCGGCGGGCTGTTCATTCACGATCTCGTCGGCCTGTTCGTCACGCCGTTGGGCTGGGGCATGATGTACTACTTCGTTCCTATCCTGCTGCAAAAACCAATTTGGAGCCACGGGCTATCGCTCGTCGGGTTTTGGGGCCTGGCCTTCTTTTATCCGCTCAACGGCATCCACCACTTTCTCTACACGCCGATCCCGATGTTTCTGCAATACGGGGCGGTGATCGCCACGATCGCCGTGGAGTTCGTCGTTACCACGGTCATCATCAACTTCATCGGCACCGTCTGGGGCCAGGGCAAGAGCGTCTATCGTAGCCTGCCGCTACGCTGGTTCTACACGGGCATGATTTTTTACTTCCTCACCTGTTTGCAGTGCGCGCTGCAGGTGACGCTGACGTTCCAGAAGCTGATCCACTTCACCGACTGGGTCGTGGGCCACGCACACCTCGTCATGTTCGGCGTGTTCAGCCTATGGCTATTCGGCGTGATGACGTATCTGTTCCCGCGGCTCATCGGCCGCGATTGGTGGAGTCCGCAGTTGTGCGAGTGGCACTATTGGCTCAGCACGGCGGGCGTGCTCGTGATGGCGTTCGACCTGACACTGGCCGGAATCTTCCAAGGCTACTACTGGGCATCGCTGCAAATGTGGGACGTCTCCGTCGACGGCTCGATGCCGTTTTGGATCACCCGCGTGTTCGCCGGCCTGGCGATGCTTGGCGGTTTCGTTTGTTTCGTGTGGAATCTCGTAATGACCTACCGAACCGCGCCCGCGAAAGGCGCCGTCGCGGCCGTGTAAGAAGTAATCAGTGGACAGCGGGCAAGAACTGCCCACTGTTCGCTGCCCACGGTTCACTGCCCACTTCCTCCCCGAATCCCGACGCCTGAATCCTTCCTGATCCCTGGCTCCCGACCCCTGACCCGACCCCCCCGATCATGTTCGAAAGCAAAGCCGGCATACTCTGGATCGGCGGCATCGGCTTCTTTGCCCTCGCGTTCTTGTCGAATGCGCTGGTGCCCGTGCTGATGTATCGGGATCTGCCCGAGCAGACCGCCGAGGAAGTCGTCAACGCGCGCGTGATGTACCAGTTCGAGGACTTGAGCCGGCGCTATCCGGAGGCGTTCCAGGCGGCGTTCGGCGAACCGACGGAAGAGAAGTGTGCCGAGGCGCTGCGATTGGGCCGGCAAGTCTACATCGGCGAAGGTTGCTGGCATTGCCACAGCCAGTTCGTCCGCCCGGTGTCGAACGAATCGCGACGCTTCGGCGACGTGGCGAAGACCGAGGAGTTTCAAAACGAATTGCAGCGGCCGGTGATGTTCGGCACGCGCCGCGTCGGTCCCGACTTGAGCCGCGAAGGAGGCCGCCGGGGCAACGACTGGCACGTCGTGCATTTCTTCGAGCCAAAGTCGGTATCCGATGGCTCGCCGATGCCCAACTATCCGTGGCTGTTCGACGGCGACCCCGAAAAGCCGAACCGCCGCGGCATCGCGCTCATTACCTACGTGCAATGGCTCGGCTCGTGGTTGCCGAGCTATCCGTATTACGAGGAAATCGAAGCCGATAGAGAATGATTGCACGGTTGCCGGGAGACAGACGACCGGAGACAGGAGTTGTTGATCGAAAGTTGTCGCCCCAACCTCATCTCCTGACTCCTGACTCCTGACTCCTGACTCCTGACTACTGTCTCCTGATCACCTCCCCAGCTCCTGACTTCTGTCCCCTGACCTCTGAAACATGTCTCCCCGCCGCAAATCGTGGTCCATGCTCCTTTTGGCCCTGGTGATCCTGGTGCCGAGTTGCTTGGGCTTTGCAAACAAGTTTTTCGAGTTCGTCATGCTCTTCCGCGGCGACGCGGACGGGGCGTTTGCGATTACGCCGATCCTCAATTACTTGCTCGCCGGATTCGGCTTTCTGCTAATGTTCTTCTGGGCCGCAATGAACGGGATGTTTCACGACATCGAAGGCCCGAAACACCAGCATTTGGAGCGAGAAAAGATGTTGGATCGAGGGCGCGGGTAAGACAGAGCAGTGAGCAGTGAGCAAGGCCGCGCAGCGGCGTTGCCCGAATCCCGAATCCCGAATCCCGAATCCCGAATCCCATGTCACAACACGAACCACCTACCGCGCCGCCGACCACGCCCGAAGAGGAGGCCCGGTATCACGACTATCGCGGCAGCGCGATCCCGTGGTACGTGCGCCTGCTGTGGCTCGGTTTTTGGATTCTGGCGATCTATTACGTCGTCGGCTACTTGATCCCGCAGATGCAAGTCGAGCTGATCAAGCCGCCATGAACGCAACCGAGGCGCCAACGCCGGCCTGCGATTACTGCGGTCTACCGCTGCCGACGACTTTGCGCTCGGGCCATGCCGAAAAACCGACGCCGACGGCCGAATACTGCTGCTTTGGCTGCCGCTTCGCCGCATCCATCGCACGCGAGCGGGCGGAGACGGGACACGCCCATTGGCTCATGGCTCGGCTGGCGCTGGCCGCGTTCCTGTCGCTGAACGTGATGATGTTCAGCATGGTCCTGTGGACCCGCGACGTGTATGCCGTACACGACGCGGCGCCGCGGGCGATGACGATGCTCGACGAGTTGCTGCGTTATACGTGTCTGGTGCTGTCGCTGCCGGTCGTGCTGCTGCTCGGCGGACCGCTCGTGGAGAATGCCGTGGCCACGCTCCGCGCGCGGCGGCTTTCGACCGACGTCCTGTTGGTCCTCGGAATCGCCGCGGCGCTTGTCTACTCGATCGTGTCGGTCGTCCGCGACGAAGGGCACGTCTACTTCGAGGTGGCCTGCGTCGTGCTGATCGCGGTCACGCTCGGCCGCTGGTTCGAGGCAACCGGCAAGCAGCGAACGACGGCGGCGCTGGCCGCGCTCGAACGGTTGCTGCCCAATACGGTTCGGCTCGTTTGCGGCGACCGCGAGGAATCGGTCCCGCTCGCCCAAGTGCGCGAAGGCGACCTGGTTCGCGTGGTGGCCGGCGAACGGTTCGCGGTCGACGGCGTCGTCGTGCGGCATCAAGCGGCCGTCGACGAGCAGTTGATTACCGGCGAGAGCGTGCCCGTGGAAAAGCGGCCCGGCGATCGCGTTTACGCCGGCACGCTCAGCCTCGATGGCGACATCTACGTCCAGGCCACGGCCGCGCCAACCGCGGGCGCGCTTTCGCGGATCGTCGAGACGGTCCGGGCCGCGGCGGCACGCAAGGATCGCTATCAATCGTTGGCGGACCGCGTTGCGGCCTGGTTCACGCCGCTGGTGATTGCCGTGGCGCTGGCGGCGTTCGTTTTTCACGCGCGGGCGGCGTCGCCGGCTGACGGCATCATGGCCGCGCTCGCCGTTTTGCTGATCGCATGCCCCTGCGCACTCGGGCTGGCCACGCCGATGGCGATTTGGACGGCGCTCGGTTTTGCAGCCCGGCGACAGGTGCTATTTCGCGACGGCGACGCGCTCGTGCGGCTCGGGTCCGTCTCTCGGATGGCGTTCGATAAGACCGGGACACTTTCGACGGGCAAGGCCAGCGTCGAGCGGTTCGTTGCGGGCGAGAACGAGAGCGCAGAGTGCGTGCTCGGCGCCGCCGCGGCGCTTTCCGGCGGCTCGTCGCATCCGCTGTCGGCGGCCGTCTTGCAGTTTGCCGTCGCCGCGGAGCCCTATTGCGCGAACGGCGTGCGGACGATCGCGGGACTCGGTCTAGCGGCGGATATCAAGGAACTTGGCGGCAAAGCGTACCTCGGTAGTCCGCGATTGATGGAATCCGAACGCCTGGCGTGCGACGCTAAAGTCGCCGCAGCGATCGCTCGCGCCCAAGCCGCTGGCGAGGCCGTGGTGTGCGTCGGATGGTCCGGACGCGTCCGCGGCGCGTTCGCGCTCGCCGAATCGCTCCGAAACGAGGCTGCCGTTGCGGTCGAGCAATTGCAGCAACGCGGGCTGGCGGTGTGCGTGCTTTCCGGCGACCACGCGACGCGCTGCGAACCGTTGCGAAACATGGGGCTTGCGGTACGCGCGGAGTTGATGCCGACCGACAAGCTTGCCGCCGTCGAGGAACTTCGCGCGGCGGCGCGGCGGGAGGGCGGTGTGGTTATGGTCGGGGACGGCGTCAACGACGCACCGGCGCTCGCGGCGGCGGACGTCGGAATCGCGCTCGGCTGCGGCGCCGACATTGCCCGCGAAACGGCCGGCGTGTGTCTGCTGAGCGACGATTTGTTGCGATTGCCGTGGGCGATCGACCTCGCCCGGCGGACGGTGCGGACGATTCGCTGGAACCTGGCCTTCGCGTTCGTCTACAATGTCGCAGGAATCGCGCTGGCAGCCGCGGGGTATTTGAACCCGATCGTCGCCGCGATTGCCATGACTGCCAGTAGCTTGCTGGTGATTTCGAATTCTCTTCGCTTGGCGCACGACGAGGGTGCATCGGCAACGGTCGCCGAAGCGTCGCCTGCGACGGCAGACGCTCGCATCCCCAGCCCCGAGTCTCCAGCCCCCAGCCCTTGTCCGTGATCGAACTCCCGCTGATCCTCGTCGCCGGTGTGTTCGGCTCTGCGCACTGCATTGGCATGTGCGGCCCGATTGCGCTGGCGATCGGCGGCGGCGCTCGAGATTGGCGGATCAATCTCGGACGACAATTGGCGTATACGTTCGGTCGCGTCGCAACCTATGCGGTGCTCGGCGCGATGGTGGGCTACGCGGGTTGGCGGCTTGCGGCCCTGTTCCCCAGTCTGGTCTGGGCACCCGCGTTTCTTTCGCTGGCGGCGGGGTTGGTGCTCGTCTACCAGGGCGCTTTGTCTGCTGGGTGGATTCGCCGCGGGGCCGGCAAGCCGGCGTCGCCGTGTCTGGCGGCATTGGTCTTCGCGCCGCTATTCCGCGCGCAGCGGCTGTCGGGAGCGTTTCTCTCCGGCGTGGCGACGGCATTTCTTCCCTGCGGCCTGCTGTATGGCATGCTGGCCATGTCCGCCGGCACGGCCGATATGCTCCGCGGCGCCGCGATCATGGCGACGTTCGCCCTGGGAACCGCGCCCGTCATGGTCGCCGCCGGTTGCGGTGCATCGTTGCTCCGCGGTCTCACTCGCGCGCGGCTGATCTATCTGGCAAGCTGGTGCGTGATGCTCGCCGGCGTGGTCTGCATCGCCCGCGGAGCCGCGGTGATCGGCGGCGGCGAAGTGGCGGCGGCCGCGTGGATGCGGCACGGCGCAAATGCGTCGCAATCGGCTACCGACGAAGCGGGGCCTTGGTGCCGCTGAGGCGCGCCGGATTCTTTAGTCCGCGGATGCTCGCACAGAATCGGCGGCGGCGTTCGACGATTCGACCTGCGCCGGATCCTCGATCGTTAGCGTCGCCGCGGTCAACGCGATGCCGATGACGTGCAGAATGGCAATCAACAGGCCGACGCCGTAGAGCGTGCGCACGCCGTCGTCGACTTTGCCCTTCTTCTCGCGGCCATACCGGCTGGCCACGACGCCGCAGACCCACGTCCAATGGAGCATGACGTGCAGCACGACGCCCGCGAGCAGAATGGCAATCAAGGCGAACTGGACATTGGCCCATTCGGCGTATCCACAGCCCCAAAGCCGCCAGCCGTCGGCTTCCGGCCCGGGCGGAAACACGAACTGCAACGTCGCGGCGACCCAAACCAAACTCGAAAAGAAAAGCAACAGCAGCGTATCGAGGAGGAAATTGACGGCGGTGCGGGTCATGTCGGCGGGCGGGGGTTAGCGAGCCTCATGGCGGGATCGGCGCGTAGACCACTGCATGGCCTCGCGCGGGCGATGGGCGTTTTCGCACAAGGATACTTCATTTTGGCTACCGCGATAACGCCGTGGCGCGTCGGCGCCGTCTCGCCCGGCGTGGACGTCGGCTGCACGAGCGCCGTGCGTCCGAAAGCGTCCGTTCCCGAATAATTGCGGGTACCGTGGTGTGCGGCAAGAGACTGGGGGCGCGCACGTCCGCACGCGAACCGCCGAACGCCGCGTCGGGAAACCCCACGACAAAAGGCGCGAAAGCGCTTTGCGCCCGCGGATTTCGACGCTCGCTCTCCTGCCGGCAAATTACCGCCGATTGGCGCAGCGTTTGCCCTGTATCCACGCAGGCGGCGCAATAGTCGCCAACGTCCAAACAAGCGTTCCGAATCGGCCCAAACGACAGGTGCCTTATGTTGATCATTGAACTCGAAGAAGACGAACGTCGCTTGCTCCAGGAAGTCGTGGAGGAGCGACTGTTGGGAATGGGGCCGCTAATTCGGCATTGCTTGACCGACAAGCGACACGACGAATTGTTGGCCGAACAGGCCGCTCTGTTGCGGCTGGTCGATCGGCTCAGGCCGTTGGTACTCGAGGAGGTTTGCTGAGTGAGGTTCCCAATCTGCAGCGAGTTCGGCAGTGCGGGCGAGCGAACCAACGGTTCGTGAATTGCGTAACAAACAATAGAGAAAGGAGCGTATTGAAATCGGAAAGGTTCGCCGCCGACCGGTTTGCGTAAGGCCGGCGGCGAGGGAAAGGCGCCGGCAGTGTCCGGCAGGAGGTGTGCTATGTTTCGCGAATTGGTTCCATGGACGACGCGGTTTCCGCGGATGCTGGCCGATGTCGACGACGATTTCGGCCGCATGATGAACCGGTTCTTCGGCGAAACCGAAGGTTGGGGTGAAATGACGAAATTCACTCCTAAAGTCGACGTCGCCGAGACGGAGAAGATGGTCGAAGTGACCGTCGAGCTTCCGGGCGTGAAAGCCGAAGACTTCCACGTCGAAATGCTGGAGAACGGTTTGTGGATTACGGGCGAGAAGAAGGAAGAGAAGGAGGAGAAGGGGAAGACCTTCCATCGGGTCGAACGGCGGCACGGTGAGTTCCGCCGCTTGGTTCCTCTGCCCACCGGCGCGGATCGGGAGAAAGTGGAGGCGGTGTTCAAAGACGGCGTGCTCCACGTCACGATCGCCAAAATGCCGGAAGCAGTGCGGAAGGAGATCCCAGTGAAGGCGTGAAAGGCGCCTTCGAGTCTGCGCGGTAGTTGGGGGCGTTGGAGCCGCGGCGGCAAAGTGCCGTTGCGGCCGCGCGAGAGGGCAAAAAACGGCTCGTAAAGCAGCCGTGCGTCCCTTCGCGTGCGACCCGTTCGGCGAACTTGGCGAGCAAGGGCCGGCGGTCGTAACGACGCCCCCTGTTTCTTTTTGGCGCGTTGCGATTTGGCATCTTGCCGTCCTGAGGCGAGTTGGCAACGTTCTTTCGGCGACGCGTCGACGTCGAACCACCGCCTCCGCGTTTGCGGCGTAGGCTTTCCTACGTCTGGGCTCGGCACGCAAGCGAACGGTTCGCCTCGGCACGAGCTGCCGCACTCCATTCGGTGAGGTTTCCGGCAATGTCGCGCCATTGGATGTTTTTCGCCGCCGCGGTGCTGATCTTTTCGGGTTGCGTGGACCAGCGTTTCCTCGACGCCATCGGCGAGACGCAGCAGGCCGATGAACACGTCGTCATGGATGGCCCCGAGGCGCTCGCCTGGCTCAAGTCGAACGGGAATGAAGCTGCGCTCGCATCCAACCGGTTTCTGGAGACCGAGAATGCCGTGAAATACGTTGAGGCTCTGTACGCCGCCGGCGCCGCGAAGGTGGTCGTGCCTAACGATACGATTAGGGACGATGAGGAAACGGTGATGGGAGAGGGTGGACCGTATGCCGACGCGCTCGTGGTGACGTTGCCAAGCGACCCGGAATTGAGAAAGTCCGTCGTGGACCTATGCCGAGCCGAATTACGGCGCGAAGGGTTCGACTCGCCGGACGTCGCGGCCGCGCCGCAGATCTATCTGTGGTGGGATTGAGAGACGATCGCCGTGCAAATCCGCCGCTCGTCCGCCGTCGGCAGTTACGTCGGTTTGGGCCGATTTGCATTTATGTCCGCTTGAACTGGCGATCCAACTCTTCGCGGGTGAAAACTAGTGCGGTGGGGCGGCCGTGCGGACAGTGATGAGCGTCCTCGGCCAGATGCCGCGCGGCAAGCAGAGCCGTGATCTCGTCGTGCGTGAGACGGTCGCCGGCCTTGATCGCGGCTTTGCAGGCGATCATGTGCAAGAGCTCGTCCACGAGATCGCGCCGTTCGAGCGTCTTGCCTTCGGTGGAAATGCGGTCGACGACATCGCGCAACAATTCGGCGGGGCTGAGGTTCGCGAGCATCGCCGGATAGCTCGACACGATGATCGTCCCGCCGCCGAACGGCGCGACGCGAATGCCCAGGTCGGCGAGCAATTCCGCGCGATCGAGAACCGCCGCCGCTTCGGCCGGCGTCAGGTCGACCGGCTCCGGCACGAGTAGTTGCTGCGACTCGACCGCGCCGGCGAGCACCTTCGCGCGGAGTTGTTCGTAGAGTATGCGCTCGTGCAGCGCGTGTTGGTCGATGACGACCACGCCCTCGGGACTCTCGGTCACGATGTAACGATTGTGGATTTGCAAGGCGTGCGGCGCGTCGAGGCGGTACGCCGACGCGAGCGAATCCGGCCGGGCCGGCGCGGGCTCGTCGGCCGTCGCCCGTTCGAACTCTGCGAGGCCCTCGGGTTCGGGCTCCTCGTCGGGAAAGTCGCCCGCGCCGGCCGTGCGATCGAGGCGGTGGACTTCCAACGGCGCATGAGGCCGGAAAAAATCGGCGCGGTCGAATCTCGGCGGGCCTGCGGCGACGGCGGCGTCCCGACCGTTGCCCATGCCAAAGCCGAGCGCCCCGGCAAATTCGCGTTGGGCGGTTGCTTCGGCCAGTTTGCCTTTCGCCCAATCGACGAGTTCGGCTTGCCGCCGGGCGACGGCGGCCGCATCGAAGTCGTCGCGGTCGACGGTTGCGGCGAACTCTTCGGTCTCGGAAACGCCGGCTTCGGCGCGGCTCGCGTTTCCCCTGGCGGTCAAATCGGTCGACAAGAACCGCGCCCGCAGCGTGCCCAGCAACTGACTGTAGAGTCGCCCGCCGTCCGCAAAGCGGACTTCGAGCTTCGTCGGATGGACGTTGACGTCGATCAGCTCGGCCGGCATCGACAGGTGCAACATCGCGACGGGAAATCGGCCGGTAAGCAGCAAACCGCGGTAGGCTTCGCCGAGCGCGTGCTGGAGCGACCGGTCGCGGATGTGCCGGCCGTTGAGGAACAGGTATTGCGTGCGGTTGTTGGCGCGGCTCTCGCTGGGATCGGCGACGTAGCCCCAAAGCCGAACGTCGCCGTCGCGATTGTCGACGTCGATCAGGCGATCGGCCAATTCCTGGCCGAACAGCGCCGCGATGCGGCCGCGAAGCTCGGCGGTCGGCGGCAGATCGAATAGCAGCCGGTCGTTGTGGCGGAGCGTAAAGTGGATGCCGGCATGGGCGAGCGCGATGCGGGTGAAGGCTTCGCTCGCGTGCCCGGCTTCGGTTTGCGTGCTCTTGAGGAATTTGCGGCGGACGGGCGTGTTGAAGAATAGGTTGCGGACTTCGATCTGCGTCCCGACCGCCGCTCCGCACGGCGCAGGGCCGCGGACGAGTCCGCCGTTGACTTCGACCTCGGCGCCCGCGGCGTCTTCGCTCGTGCGGCTGCGCATGGCGAGTTGACTCACTTCCGCGATGGACGCCAGCGCCTCGCCGCGGAAACCGAGCGTGGCGACGCGGAACAGGTCGTCGGCGTCGGCGATCTTGCTGGTCGCGTGCGCGGCAACGGCCAGCGTTAGTTCGTCGGCCGCGATCCCGCAGCCGTTATCGACGACGCGCACCAGGGCTGAACCGCCTTGTTCGATCGCCACGTCGATCCGCGTCGCGCCGGAGTCGACGGCGTTCTCCATCAACTCCTTGACGACGCTCGCCGGCCGCTCGATGACCTCGCCCGCGGCGATCTTGTTGATGACACTCTGCGAGAGCTGCCGAATCCGAGGCATGGTGCTTACCGTCCTTGTCGAGATAGAACGCCTTCGCGGCGCTGGCGGTGGTCCTGAGGTTGCCGGGGGCGAAAGGTCGAAGCTTCAAGTCTCAAGGCTCAAATAAGGCTTAAGGCATAAATGGCGGCCCGAGCTTTGCATTGACGCTTAAGCCTCATGCCATATTTGAACCTTGAGACTTGAGACTTACACCCCGTAGTCTTTGATCTTACGATACAGCGTCCGCTCGCCGATGCCGAGCATCTTCGCGGCTTCTTCGCGGTTGCCGGCGGCGGCGTTGAGCGTTTCGAGGATGAACAGGCGTTCGAGTTCGTCGAGCGGGCGGCCGACGAGACTGGCGAGGCCCTGTTGGGCGGCGATCGGCGTTTGCACGGCGTCGCTCGCGTCGGAAAGCTCGCTCGGCAAGTCGTCCACGTCGAGCAGCCCATCGTAGTCGACCACGACCATGCTCTCGACGAAGTTCCTCAGCTCGCGGACGTTGCCCGGCCACGGGTAGGCGACGAACTTCCGCCGGGCGGCGGTCGACATGCCGCGGACGTGCTTGTTGTGCCGCTTGGCGAACTGCTTCGTAAAATGGTCGATCAAAAGCGGAATGTCCTGCGACCGCTCGGCCAACCGCGGCAAGCGGATCGTGACGACCTTGAGCCGATGGTACAGGTCGCTGCGAAACGTGCCGGCTTCGATCGCGTCTTCAAGATTGCGGTTGGTGGCCGAGACGATGCGGACGTTGACTTTGATCGGATCGTTCGACCCCACGCGCGTGATCTCGCCGTTTTCGAGCACGCGCAGGAGCTTGATCTGCGTGGGCAGCGGCATGTCGCCGACCTCGTCCAGGAACATCGTGCCGCCGTGGGCAAATTCGAACTTGCCGACGCGATCGGCCGAAGCGTCGGTGAAAGCCCCTTTGACGTGGCCGAACAACTCGCTTTCGAGGATGTTCTCGCTGAGCGCGGCGCAGTTAAGGGCGACGAACGCTTTTTTCTTGCGAGGGCTGTTTTGGTGGAGGGCCTGAGCGACGAGTTCCTTGCCGGTGCCCGTTTCGCCTTGGATCAGGACGGTGGCGTCGGTCGGAGCGATGCGCTTGAGCCGCTCGATGACGTCGTTCATCTGGGGGCTTGCGCCGACGACGCCCTCGAAGCCGAACTTTTCATCGAGCCGGCGGTTGAGTTCGAGATTCGCCCGCTTGAGGCGGACCTTTTCGGCGGCGCTGTTGGTAACGGCGCGCAGTTCGGCGATGCCGGATTTTTCGAGGTAGTGGAAAGCCCCCTGCTGCATCGCGGCGACGGCGGAACTGATCGAAGCATGGCCGGTGATCAGAATCACCTCGACGTCGGCCAGGTTTTCCTTGGCGCGGCGGAGGATTTCGAGGCCGTCGACGCCCGCCATCATCAGGTCGGTGATGATGATGTCGAAAGCCCGATCGTCGAGCAATTTGGCCCCTTCCGGACCGCTGGTAGCGACGGTACAGCGATAGCCGATCCGCGCGAGGCTTTCGGCCACGGCCTGGGCGTGGTCCTTGTCGTTGTCGATCACCAGCACGTCGAGCGGCGCCGCGCTGGCGGCGGCGGCGGCCGCGTCGCCTGGCTGTTCGGGCATGGCGGCGATGATACCGCGCGCGAGCGCGTAACGGGAGTGGTTCGCTGGCGGGAGGCTACGTCTCGCGGAAGGATAAAAGGCTCACGGTTCCGGCGACTAACCGCCAGACACCAAGCGGTGCACGTGGTCTAGAGCGGGTGTCACGGGATCTTCATGCCAGTGACCATACTCCGCTTGGCCGCCCTCTCCCCACACGATCAAGTACCCAAGAACGCAGTCGACCTGAACACCAAAGCCACTATCGGGTTTGGCGAATATTGCGAAAACGTCTTCGGCCTGTTCCGACCACCGCAAAAACGTGGCGTCGTTCGCCAAGTTCGGGTAAAGACGAAAGATTTCGCCAAAGAATCGGATTGCTAAATCGGGCGCACGAGCCAGCGCCTCCTCTCGCGACTCGACGGTCCACGATCCGCGAACGAACAACGCGCCTTGCGGCGACCAGTCCTCGTTTCTGGGATCGTACTTCGTGAACGTCACCATGTGTTGTCGGAACTAGCGCAAGTCGAGCTCAATGAACTACCGCGGCTCTTCGACCGTTACTTCGAGCTTGAGCGCTTCGTCCTTGCGTTTGACGGCGACGGAGATCTTGTCCCCGGCTTTGAACTTTCGCAGGGCGGCGTCGAAGTCTTCGAGATTACCGATCTTGTTGTCGCCGAGCATCGTGATGATGTCGCCGCCCTGGAGGCCGCCCTTTGCCGCCGGGCCGTCTTTCGTCACGCCGGAAATCTTGAGGCCGTCGACCGGTTCGCCGAAATCCGGAATGCTGCCGAAGTACGGCCGGTCGCCGCCGCCGCGCCGCGGGGCCGGTTGCTTGCCTTCGCGAAACGTGGGCCGTTCGGGCTTCTCGGCGACTTGCGTCGCGACGTAGGTGACCATTTCGACCACTTTCCTCATGCCGGCCACGTCGACTTTGTCGTAGTCGTCGCTGGGACGGTGATAGTCGGAGTGCAGGCCGGTAAAGAAGTGCATCACTGGAATTCTCTTGGGGTAGAACGAGGCGTGGTCGCTCGGCCCGAATCCGCCTGGCTGATGCGTCAGCTTGAAGAGAGCCGTCTCGTTCGCCTTTTCGACCCAGGCCTTGAATTCGTCGGCCGTGTCGGCGCCTTGGACGATCAGCTTGTTGTCCGACACGCGGCCGACCATGTCCATATTGAGCATGGCGACGGTCTTTTCGAGCGGGAACACGGGATTGTTGACGTAGTAGGCGCTGCCGATGAGGCCGCGTTCTTCGGCCGAAAATGCCATGAACACGATCCGCCGCCGTGGACCTTCGTTTTTCTCGGTCGCGAGCGAGCGAGCAACTTCGAGCAAGGCCGCCGTGCCGGAGGCGTTGTCGTCCGCGCCGTTGTGGATGTCGGTGCTGCCGCGGGCGAGCGAGCCGGAGCCGCCGCGGCCGAGGTGGTCGTAGTGCGCCCCGATGACCACCGTTTCGTCGGCCAGCGGACCTTCGCCGTCGAGCACTGCAATGACGTTCTTGACGCTCGCGTCCTCGCGCGTAACCGCCGTTTCGCCAACCGCCCGGCAAACGCCCAAGGCCGCGCTTCTCGGCGTGGGCTTGGGAAGCTTTTTCGAATTGCCGTCGTCCGGTTTCGCTTCCGCCGGTTCGGTGGCGACGGGCGGCGTCGACACACTCGCGTCGCTTGTAGCCTTCTGGCCTCCCTCGGTGCCTGTCACGCTGGCGGCGGCCGGCGCGCCTGCGTCGATCTCGCGTTCGATCGTCGCTAAGTCTTTGCCGAGTGCCGCCTTGATGACCCGGTCCGCGGCCGCCCGCGTACAGAACACGACCGGTATTTTGCGGCCGTTGTTGTCGCTGCCGGCCCGCTCGAATTCGAGCAGCGGGTCGGTCGCGTCCTGCCAGCGCTGGGCATACTTCTTGATTTCGTCAGAGAGCTTCGTCGTTTCTTCGCGGTGCTTCGCGAGCTGTTCGCTGGTCGGGTTCTCGATCTTCTTGAACTCCGCGTGCGCGGCGGCGAGCTTGTCGGTCGATTCGAGCCAGCGCCTCTGGTGACCCGCGATTTGCTTTTCGATTTCGGCCGAACCGTTGACCAGGATGACCAGCGCGGCTCCGTGCTGATAGGCGTTGGAAATCTTCGTGTCGAAGGTCGCGTGCCGCGACGGACCGTGGCCGGTGGTGAAAAGTCCACCGGGCTGATCGACTTGCGGGTTGTGTCGGAGGATGACGACGGCCTTGTCCTTCACGTCGATCCCGGCGTAATCGTCGTAGCCTTCGTCTTTGGCGGTAATGCCGTAGCCGGCGAACACGAGCGGCAAATCGAACTTGGCGGAACCGCCCACGGCCAGCGGCGTGAACGATTTGCCCAGCTCCAGGTCGACCGTTTCGGTCTTGTCAGCCTCGCCCTTGGGCACGACGAACGCAAGCCGGTTGGACTCCTTGGGCCCGAGTTGCGTGCGAAGGCTGATCTTGAAGTTTTGGAACGGCGTGCCTTCGA
Organism: Planctomycetota bacterium; assembly: GCA_003576845.1. Lineage (GTDB taxonomy): Bacteria > Planctomycetota > Planctomycetia > Pirellulales > PLA5 > PLA5. Next base: position 54,745 of record QEVJ01000008.1, on the reverse strand, counting down.
CTGCGTCCGTTCGCAGGCCGAGCTTCGTGAACTCGGCGGCGAGAAAGAACGCGGCCGCATCGAGTCCCTTGGTGCCGATTCCTCGGCCTTCGAGTTCGTCCGACGCGAGGTATTTGACCGACGAGAACAGCCGCTCCTCGACCAGGGCGGCGTTGTTCGCAGCGGCATCCTTGGCGTCGGCATCCTTGGCAACCGAGCCCTTCGCCGTCGCAACCGCCGTGTCGTCGGCCCGAGCGGTTTGCGGGCGGGACGCCAGAAAGGCCCCGGTTGCGGCCAGCAGGGCGAACCCAATGGCGGCATGTCCCCAGGACGTTGCGCCAGCGCGGCTGGCGGTGCGGATGTGACGCGACATGCGATTCCTCGAAAGGCGGGAGGTTCGGGCAAAGTGCGGTGGACGGGACGGCCAGAACGGAGGGGTTGGGCCGGCCGTGCGGGGACTCTCTATTCTCAGACTGTCGCCGAGCGCCGTCAAGCAGAAATCGGTTTTGACAGCCCAAGCAGGGGGCGATACGCTACGCACCCTTCGCACGGCAGGAGCGGAATTCCCGCGCCGCGTTCCGCCGGGCGAGATACGGACCGTCGGTCGATTCATGCTCGCATACGGAGGCGCGGGAAACGTGCAGAGCCAACAGGATACAAACACGCAGCGGGTGCTCGTCGTCGATCCGCTGGACGAAACGCGGGAAGTGCTCGAAACCGTGCTCTCGCGCCGGGGTGTGCGAATCGCGTCGGCAGCGCGGCGCGAGGACGGAATTCGCCTGGCCCGCGAGTTTCACCCCGACGTCGTCGTTCTCGACAGCGAGCTTGCGCCAGCACTGCAAGGCCAAGGTGAGGCGTGCGCCGAGAGCGTGGCGGAGGCGTCCGAACGATCGTTCGAGTCGACGTCGCCGGCAAACCCGCCGGCATTGATTCTGCTCGGCAGCGTGCGGCGCGGCGCGTGCGCCGGCGGGGCCCGCTACGTCCAAAAACCCTATCTCTACGGGCGGCTCGTTCATACAATCGAAGAGCTGCTGGCGGAACGCCGAGCGGCATGAGGGCCGAAGTTTCAAGTCTTAAGTTTCAAGGTTCAAATAAGGCAAAAGGTTCGAGGTTGAACCGGATGCCTTGAGCCTTATTTGAGACTTGAGACTTGAACCTTGAACCTTCACCCCCGGTGCATCCGTGGCTTCGCTGTTCGTCATCAAAGGCGCCGATCAGGGGATGCGGTTCGAGCTGGACCAGGGCGCGATGACGCTCGGCCGCGACACGACGGCCACGATCCAGCTTCACGACAGCGAAGTCTCCCGCCGCCACGCCGAGGTCCGCCGCCACAACGACCGGTTCATCCTCTCGGACGCGGGCAGCTCGAACGGCACGTTCATCAACAGCCGGCGGATTCTCAGCCAGGAACTCGCCACTGGCGATCAGGTGCAGATCGGCGCGACGACGCTTCTGTTCACCGCGCCCGCCGAAGAGCGCGACGACCTGGCAACGAAGATCGACATCGTCGGCCCGCTCTTGGCCGAGCACGAATCGCAGATCGTCCGCACGATGAGCCAGGAGGAAGGGAGCAGCATCCTCGCCCCGCCGCTGTTGGGCACGGACGAAAGCCCGTGGATCGCGCGGGCCAGAAGCAACCTCCAGGTCATGTATCGCACGGCGCTGGCCGTCAGCCACACGCTGGACATCGACCAGCTTCTGGCCAGAATCCTGGACCTGATCTTCGAGTGGGTCGAGGCGAGCCGCGGCTGCATCATGCTCGTCGATCCGCATACGAAGGAACTGACGCCGCGGGCTCACCGGACGCGGAAAGGCGACACGTCGCGGGAGAAAATCTCGATCAGCCGCACGATTCTCGATTACGTCCGGCAACGGAACGAAGGTGTGCTCACCAGCAACGCCCGCGAGGACGAGCGGTGGGACTCGGCCCGCAGCATTTTGCACACGGGCGTTCGCGAGGCGATTTGCGTGCCGATGCAGGGCCGGTACGACGTGGTCGGCGCGATCTATATCGACACGACGATTCCCGCCGACCGGATGCTCGCCGCGACGCGGACCAAGACGTTCCGCGAAGAGCACTTGAAGCTGATGATCGCCATCGCCCATCAGGCGGCGCTGGCGGTCGAGGACACGAGCTATTACTCGGCAATGGTGCAGGCCGAGCGGCTGGCGGCGGTGGGCCAGATGATCGCCACGCTGTCGCACCACATCAAGAACATCCTCCAAGGCATCAGCGGAGGCAGCTACCTGATCGAAGAGGGCCTCAAGGAGAACGAACGGGACGTCATCGCCAAAGGCTGGGATATCGTGCAGAAGAACCAGCAGAAAATCTCGCACCTCGTGATGGACATGCTCACGTTCAGCAAGGAACGCGAGCCGGACCTGGTGCCGTCGGATATCAACGCGATCGCCGCAGACGTGGTCGAGCTCATGCAAGTCCGGGCGGCCGATTTGGGTGTCGAGTTGGCTTTCAAGCCGGCGGAGGCGATTGCGACGCTGCGGTTCGATCCCGATGGGCTGCACCGGGCGATTCTCAACGTCGTGACCAACGCCATCGACGCATGCGACTGCGTCGAGAATGGCTGCGTCGTCGTGTCGACCGAACTCGACCCCTCCGGCGAGACGGTCCGGGTCGTGGTCGCCGACAACGGCCGCGGCATCCCGGCAGAGGACATCGACAAGATGTTCGGCCTGTTCGTGTCGCGCAAGGGCGGCCGCGGAACGGGTTTGGGCCTGCCCGTGAGCAAGAAAATCCTCCGCGAGCACGGCGGGGATATTCGCGTGGAAAGCGAAGTCGGCCGGGGCAGCCGGTTCATTCTCGAATGGCCCGCCCTTGCCGTTGACGCAAGCATCACCGCGCCGCGAGAAGACGACCAGGCCGACGCGCCGGTCGCCTAGCGTGTAAGGTACGGTAGGCCGCCCGGTAGAGTGCCCCCTTGCCGGGTGTTTTCGGCGGCGATTTCTCATACACCCCTGACGAAAATCTTGACTTTGCCGGTCATTCCAGGCACGATGACAGAATGCCGGTTGGCTGTGCGTGTCGGGTGGCGCCGCCTGCGGCAAGAACGTTCGCCTATGCGCCTCCAGGTCCAGGGATTTCACGTCTGCGCTGCCTTTTCGGCCGGTAATGTCGCGATTTTCGCCCGGGTAGGCCCAACGGCGGTGGCCCTCGTGGGAGGTTGCGCGGTCTGTGGGACGGTCGGCGAGTCGTCGGCAAACGGTCTCGCGTGGCGCGGCCGCGACATTCAGACAGAGTTACGTGCCAGGCGGGCGGAACCGTGAGGCTTCGGTGGGCCCGGCGTCGCGACCGCGAATCAACACACTGCGATATCGAAGGATTCGTGCGCCGCGGCGCGCACGGCGGGAATTCACTTTCAAGGAACTGGTGACGAAAGATGGCGAAGTCTTCGTGGGATCGTGGGCAACATCGTCTACCCAAGCCGCGCAAGCGGCGAACCGCATCGCGGCGTTCGCTGCAACTCGAACGTCTCGAAGCCCGCGAAGTGCTGGCGAACAATCCCCTGGTGATCACGGAGATCAACTACAACCCGCCGCACGAAGCGGCCGGGGCAACGGACAACGACAATTATGAATTCGTCGAGCTGTATAACGCGGGCAATACGCCGCTCCAATTGCAGGGTGTCAATATCCAAGGCCGCGGCGGCAACGGTGGGACGACGCAGACGTTCAATGTGACTCTTCCCAGCTTTATCCTGGAGCCTGGTGAGTACGGTTTAGTCGTCCGCAACTCGACGGCCATCCAAACCCGCTATGCGCAGTACGACCCGCAAATCAACACGAAGGTTATCGCGACGTACGTGGGCGAGTTGTTGAATTCGAGCACGATCGGCTCCGCGCCTTCGTCGGTGCGTTTGTCCGCTCCGGGGATTAACCTGGCGACGGTGATCTCCGCCGTCTACGACGACGGCGGCGACTACCCTGGACGACCCGATGGCGGCGGGACCACGCTCATGTTCGACGATCCAAGCTTGATCGCCAACGCCATCAATGCTAACGCTGCCAATCTGGCTTACGCCGACGGGGGCAATTGGCGCGGCAGCGTCGAATATTGGGGCAATCCGGGGCAATTGGGCCTGGAAGAATATGAAACGCGGGTCGTGGTCAATGAGGTGCTGGCCAACTCGAACAACACGATCAGCGAACGCGACACGATCGAAATCGCCAACATTTCGGGCGACCCGGTGGACATCAGCGGCTGGATGCTGACGGACAACGAAAACGACGACGTAGGGGCTAACAGCTTCCTTCATGCCTATTTCGTTCCCAACGGCACGATCCTCCAGCCCGGCGGCTACTACACGGTTGACGAAACGCTGTTCAACGCGAACTCGGCGACGAATCCGAACGCCTTTGCGCTCGGTTCTAGCGGCGGCTCGGTGTTCTTGGTTTCCAAGGATTCGACGGGCGTGCGGTACTACGAGGACTCGATCACGTTCGACGCTACGCGAACCTCGCAGTCGATCGGCCGCGCGCCGAATTTAACGGGAAGTTTCCTGCCGCTGGCCAGCCAGACGTTCGGCGCGGCCAACTCCGCCCACGCCCAGTCCGACATCGTGATCAGCGAGATCATGTACAAGCGGACGCCGGAGAACATCAACCTTAACTTCATCGAACTGTTCAACACGACGAACCAAAGCGTGACGGTCGGCGGAACGACGGGTTGGATGATCGACGGCGTGGGGTATACATTCCCGTCGACGGCGCCTTTGGCCAACATTCCGGCTCAGTCGGCCGCGGTCGTCGTGGCATTCAACCCGACGGCTTCGCCGACGCTGGCGGCGACATTCCGCAGCACGTATGGAATCAGCGCATCGGTGCCGCTCTACGGGCCGTTTACGTCGAACCTGAGCAACAACGGCGAGCGGTTGACGCTGCTGGCGCCCTATGTCGACGGCGCGACGACGACGCGGGTGCTGGTCGACTCGGTCAACTTCGACGACGACTCGCCCTGGCCCGAGGGACCGGCCGGGGGCATTCCGCAGGCCGCGCCGACGATGATGTATTCGCTCAACCGGGTCGTGGCGACGAACGTGGGCGACCTGCCGCATTCGTGGCGCGGGGCGCTGCCGACTCCGGGAAGCTATTCGCCCGTTTCGACGACGTCGCCGCTAGAAGGAATCGTCGTCACGGAGGTGATGTACAACCCGCTGCCGGACGCCTTCGACGATCAGGGAAACCCGCTGTCGTCGAATCATCTCGAGTTCGTGGAAATCCTGAACACGACGGGGGCGGCGAAGAACCTGTCCCATTCGGGCATCGACCAGGGCGTTTCGTATCGCTTCCCGCTTAATACCACAATTGCCGCGGACGAGCGGATCGTGCTCGTCGCGTTCGACCCGGCGATCGCGTCCGCTGAGCGGGATCGGTTCCTGGCCCGCTACGGGCTGGCGCTTGGCGATGTCCGCTTGATCGGACCGTGGGTCGGCAGTCTCAATAACGGCGGCGAGAGCCTCGCGCTCGTCGACGACATCGGCAATACATACCTGGAGTTCACGTACAACGACCGCGGCGGCTGGCCGAACCGGGCGGCGGGCAACGGCTCGTCGCTCGAAGTCATCAATCCCGCAGCGATTCCGACCGGCGTCACCAACACGAGCGCGTACCTGAACAATTCAGCCAACTGGCGGGCGAGCACCGAGTTTCACGGTTCGCCCGGGGTGGCCGGGGTCGGTCCCGTCGCCTCGACGATCGTCATTAACGAGGTGCAATCGCACACCGATCCGAACTATTCCGACGCGGTCGAACTGTTCAACGTTTCGGCGTCGCCCGTGAACCTGTTGGAATGGGTCATCACCGATTCAATCACCGACGGAACGCACTGGACGTTCTTGCCGGACATCACGCTCCAGCCGGGCGAATACATCACGTTCGACCGCTGCGTGCTGGCAAACCCGCAGGAGTGCATCCCGACGCCGCTCAACTTCAACATCGACGCAGCGGAAGGCGATCACCTGTACCTGCTCAAGTCGGACCCGTTTCTCGGTTTGCCCGAGAGCTTCGTCGACGATATCGAAGTTCCGGCGACGTTTGGCGACGAGGTCTTGTCCGGCGGCGTGTCGCAGGGGCGCTGGCCGAACGGATCCGGGCAGCTTTTCCCGATGCAGACGCGGACGATCAGCCAGTTCAACACGAATCCGCCGCCCGGCATCGCGTATACCGACGGCGCAAACAGCGGTCCGCGAACGTTCGAGGTCGTCATCTCCGAGGTGATGTACAACCCGTCGGGCGCGAATCCCAACGACTTCGAGTTCATCGAGCTTCAGAACCGCAACGCGATCACGACGAATCTCGGTCCGCGGCAACAGACGTCGCCCTGCCCCGGCGCTCCGGAGCAGACGATTTGCTGGGTGGACAATCAGCCGGAGGGCTGGCGGCTGCGGGGTTCCGTGGACTTCGACTTCACGTCGGCGCATTCGATTCCGCCGCTGGGGACGCTGTTGCTAGTGAGTTTTGATCCGGCCGACACGACCAAGGCCGCGGCATTTCGCACCCGTTGGGGGCTGACCCCGTCAACCCCGCTGGTCGGCCCGTTTATCGGATTCCAGACCATTCCCGACGACGGCGGCGTGCTGGTCCTTGAGAAACCGGACCTGTCTCCGACGACCGTGCTGGACGGAGAAGAGTTCACGCCGAACGTCATGGTCGATCGCGTGACGTACGACGACGCCGCGCCGTGGCCGACGACTCCCGATGGCGCGGGACAATCGCTCACCCGAATGAATTCGACGGCGTTCGGCGACTTTTCGACGAGTTGGACCGGCGCCACGCCGACGCCCGGCTCGATCGGCACGCCCGCCGCGCCGCCCAAAGTGACGAGCGTCATCCTGTCGGGCACGACGTGGAGCACGGCGTTTAAGAACGCGGTAACGACCGGCGGATCGCCGGTTCAAGGGTATACGGTGCCCAAGGGGGCAAATCAAACGCTCGCCCTGCCCTGGAGCGGCGTCAACCAGGTCAGCATTACGTTCGACAGGGCGGTGACGATCTCGAACAGTGCGCTGGCAATCAGCGGGGTCAATACGGCCAGCTATAGCATCTCGCCCACGCCGACGAACCCGTCCGGGTTCACGTACACCTGGACCGTCAACACGCCGATCACGGGCGACAAGCTGCTCATCAAGCTCGACGATGCCCGCGTGAACGCCTCGGGCCAAATGCTCGACGGCGAATGGACCGACGGCGTCACGACCGGCAATTCCGGCAACGGCACGGCGGGGGGCGACTTCAATTTCCGCGTGAACGTGCTGCCCGGCGACGTCGATGGCGACGGCGACGTGCAGCAGGACGATCGGATGGACGTGCGGCTGGCAATGTTCACCGCGCCGGGAACCGGTTCCTACGACGTCCGACGCGATTTGAATACCTCGGGCCACATCAACGTCGTCGACTCGATCGCGGCGCGGAACATCGGCGACCGCACGCTGCCCGCGGGAACGCCCAGCAGCCCGGCGGCCCCGGACGGCATCGTCGCCCAGGCCAATCGCACGAGCCGGCGGCCCGCGGCGGCCGTGCGCGCGATCGCGCGGGCGGCGGCCGTGGACCGCGTGCTGGCGGATTCGCTGCTGGTCGGTTCGAGTGGCGATCCAAGCGAAGGGGCAACCGCGCTCCGAGCCCGCCGGACGGTCCGCGCCCCATAGCGCTCCCGAAACCCAATTACGCGGCTCGGGTTGAATTCTCCTCGATCTCAAGGCCTTGCGCGGGCCCTTGGCGAGGAAGCGGGCACGCCTCGCGCGGCGACGCGAGGCCTGGCTGGCTACGCAAAATGGGTGATTTGCGGACCCGTCGAATGTCAATTATCATGGATATTTCGCAAGTTTTCCGTTTTTCTCGCACCTGGCGTGCAGAGAGCGGGAAGCCTGTCCCACCTCGCGGCTCGCTGAAGGGAAGGTCGACGGAATGAGCTTCAAGATGCAGCAGAGCCGGTATGAACTCAAGTACATCATTCCGGAGGAGCAGGCGATCCGCGTTCGTGACTTCGTCATGAACTACCTCGACCCTGATGAACATACCAACCCCAACGAAGGCTTTGGCTACTCCGTACACAGCCTGTATTTGGACAGTCCCGACCTGAAACTGTGCCGGGCGACGATCACGGGAGATAAGAACCGCTACAAGCTCCGAATCCGGTTTTACGACGACCAGCCCGACTCGCCCGTGTTCTTCGAGATCAAGCGGCGGATGAACGACGTGATCTTGAAGCAACGGGCCGGGGTGTGGAAATCGTCGGTGCCGAACCTGCTGGCCGGAGATTGGCCCAAGCGAAGCGATTTGATCAAAGGCGACGACAAGAACTACAAGGCGCTTTACAACTTTTGCGATTTGCGCGATTCGATCCGCGCCCAACCCGCCGCATACACGTCGTACCTACGCGAGGCCTACGAACCGCCCGACAGCAATCTATACCGCGTGACGTTCGACCGCCGGATCATGGCGGGCGGCTACAACGGGACGCTCAGCGTCGCGGACTTGGAGAAGTGGGCCCGGCCGCAAGTCGACGGCGTGGTGCTGGAACTGAAATTCACCGACCGTTTTCCGAAATGGATGCACGACTGCGTGCAGATTTTCAATCTTCGCCGCACGACCATGCCCAAGTACGTCGAGTGCGTCTCTGTTCTGGACGGTTCGCCGCTGCGTTACCTGGGCCGCAAGATGAAGACCCACCCTTACGAACTCGCATAGCGCCATGGGCAACTTTCTCGATCAGTTGATGTTCGTAACGGACGCCAGCGCGGGCGGCATCACGCTCCCCGTCGTGCTGATGACGCTCAGCCTGACGTTCTGCCTCGCCCACATCATCGCCTGGGTCTACATGTGGACCCACCACGGCATGAGCTATTCGCAGTCGTACACGGCGTCGCTCGTGGTGATGTCGGTGCTCGTCGCGCTGGTCATGCTGCTGATGTCGAACAACGTCTATATCGCCTTCGGCTTGATGGCGGTGTTCGCCCTCGTGCGGTTTAGAAACGTCCTCAAGGACACCCGCGACGCGACGTTCGTCCTGTGGGCGATCATCATGGGCATGGCCGTCGGCACTCAGAAGTACAGCATCGCCGTGATCGGCACGTTTTTCGTCGCCGCGGTCGTGCTTTACCTGCGGCTCACCTCGCTCGGCGCCCGGCAGCGGTTCGACGTGGTGCTCTCGCTCCACCTGGCCGGCGATGCCGCGAGCGTGGCGATGCTCAACCCGATTCTCAAGCGTCACAGCTTCAAGGTGCAGCTCGCGAGCCAGCGGAACCTGACCGAGGAATTGTTGGATCTTTCGTACCGGCTGCTCTTGCGCAACCCGGCGAAGAGCAGCGACCTGTTGGCCGAACTGGAATCGACCGAAGGGGTCGCGCACGTCTCGCTGTATCACCGCGAGGACGAGTCGGAGATGTAACGCCAGCCAGTCTACGGCGGATCGTACCACGGTCCGCGATGGAACGGGTGGCAGCGGAGAATCCGCTTGAATCCCCGCCACGTGCCCCGCGCCGGACCATACTTCCGAACCGCCCCGATGAAGTAGTGGCTGCACGTCGGCTCAAAGCGGCACTGCCGACCGAAGATCGGGCTGAGCGTCCATTGGTAGGCGCGTACCGGCACGATCAGCAGTTCGCCGACGAAGCGGCTCAGGCCGTCGAGCACTTTCGTCATGGCCGGCGCCTTTCCCCGCGTTCGAGCTTGCGTGCGGCGCGGCCAGCAAGTGCGACCAGCGATTCCTGCAACCCGGCCAGCCCGTCGGTCCAGCCCAGACGCGGAATCAGCACTAGGTCGACGTTCTGCGGCAAACGGGTGCGCACGGAGCGAAACGCTTCGCGCAATAGCCGGCGGCAACGATTGCGGACGACGGCGCCGCCCACCTTCCGCGACACCGACAGGCCGATCCGTGGGTGGCCCAGGTCGTTTCTAAGAGCGTATACGACGAGCCGCGAGTCGGAGACGCAACAGCGAAGATCGTACGCGCGGCGAAAGTCGTCCGGGCTGCGCAGCCGGTATTTGGCGAGAAACCGCTGGTCTACCTTCGTTCCGGTATCCGGCGACTTTGGCGGCGACGGTCGCGGTCTCTCGGCCATGCACGGCTCCGCTGCCGAACGTTCGAACTACCACGCGAGGTCGCGGCGCGGACGATCCGGTCCCAGCGGCGCCAGCTTGCGGATCAGGTCGAGCGACGCTTCGTCGAGTTTCTCGGGCAGGACGATTTGCAGTTCGGCGTACAAATCGCCCGGCGGCTCGCCTTTCGCCGCGATACCGCGTCCTTTGAGCCGCAGCCGCTTGCCGCTCGACGAGCCGGGAGGCACGGTAAGCGTCACGACGCCGTCGGGCGTGGGTAAGTCGACCTTGGCCCCGAGAGCCGCTTCGGCCAGTGTGACGGGAACCTTGACGTCGAGGTGATTGCCGCGCCTCGTGTAGCACGGGTGCGGGGCAACGTGGATCGTCATGATGATGTCGCCCGGTTGACCGCGTCGCGGCGCGGCGCCGCCTTGCCCGCGAAGGCGAATTCGCTTGCCGTCTTCGATGCCGGCCGGCACTTTCGCCCGGATGGTCTCTTGCTTTCCGTCTTCGCGGAGGACGGCGAATTCCACCTCGCCCCCTTTGACGGCGGTGGCGAACGGGACGGTGAGTTCGTGGTGCAGGTCGGCCCCGCGGCGGGGCGCGGTTCTCCCGGCGGCGCTTGGTCCCGCCGCCGCGCCACCGGCGAATTTACGAAAGATATCGGCAAATCCGCCGCCGCTTTCGCCGAACATTTGGCTAAAGTCGAAGCCTTCCGGTCCGCCGCCGCCGGATGTCGTCCGCCACTGAAAGGGCCCGCCTTGCGGTCCACCCTGACCGGCCTGCTCGAAGCCGCTGCCGTAGCGGTCGTACATCTCCCGCTTTTTGGCGTCGTTGAGCACCTCGAACGCCCGCTGAACCTGCTGAAACTTGGTTTTGGCCGAGCCGTCGTCGGGATTGACGTCGGGGTGATACTTACGGGCGAGTTGGCGATAGGCCTTCTGGATATCGGCCTGCGAAGCCGACCGCGGCACGCCCAGAATGCTGTAATAGTCTTCGTCCATAAGCCGCACGCGTGGAACTCGCACCAGCGCCGACATGCGTTCGGCGCGGCATGCGAACAGGTCGCTCTTAGAACGATACCGCGCGACCGCGGCAAAGCCAACCGAGCGAGTCGCGCCGCGAGCGAATCGCGATAGACCGGGCGGCGAATTACGACGCTTCGATCGCCGTGATCTTGACCTCAGTCATCCACTGGCGGTGGCCCGTCTTGCGGCGCGAGTTCTTGCGGCGACGAAGCTTCTGGACGACGAGCTTCTTTTCCGGCTTTTTGCCGAGCACTTGGGCGTGAACCACGGCCCCCGTCACGTGGGGCTGCCCGATTTTTGTCGCCGGACCGTCGCAAATCGCCAACACGCGGTCGAACCGGATCTCCGAACCGGGTGCGTCGTCGCGAAGGTCGATCTTGAGCACGTCGCCGGCAGCGACCTGATATTGGCGTCCGTCCTGGTCGATGATCGCGTACATGAAATCGCCTTTCGGATTCTCGTCGGCAAGAGCGCACACCACGCGGCGCCGCTTGCCCTAGCTAGGGTCATCGTATTTTTGGGAAACCGTGATTCTAGCCAATCCCTGGGCGTCGGTCGAGGCGGTTGCCCCCGGGAAAATGCAGTCCGGGCGGGTCAATGGGCCGTCGGGCAAAGTTGGTAATTCCTCGCCGGTCCAGCTATACTTTTCCGCGACGCTTGATTCGTCCTTCCACCCCGCATCGTTGCCGCCTCTCCGTTGCGGCGACCCCGCCTTTTGATCCCGCCTTATCCCAATGAAAACGCTTTCCAAAAAAACGACGCAGCGATTCGCCGTTCTCACCGCGCTCCTCGCCGTTTCGGCCGGCTTCGCGTTCGTCAACCGCGACAATCCGGGCGTCGGCATGACGGCCGCCGCCGAAAAGTTCGTCGCGACACTCTCCGACGAGCAACGGGCGACCACCGTCCTCGACTTCGATAGCCCCAAGCGCGTCGGCTGGCATTTTATTCCCATGGCCGAGCGCAAGGGCCTGCAAGTCAAGAACATGAGCGAGGAACAGCGCAAGGCGGCCCACGCGCTGTTGCGTTCCGCCCTCAGTCAGGCCGGCTACGACAAATCGACGACGATCATGCAGCTTGAAGCCCTGCTGCACGAACTCGAAAAGACGCGCACGGGGTCGCCGATTCGCGATCCGGAGCGTTATTACTTCACTCTGTTCGGCAAACCCACGGCCGACGGCAAATGGGGACTCTCCGTCGAGGGACATCACCTGTCGCTGAATTTCGTGGTCGATAAGAACGAGCTCGTCGGTACGACGCCGCAGTTTCTAGGAGCGAACCCGGCCACGATCAAGGGCGATTACGCGGCCGGTCCCAAGAAGGGGACGCGCGTGCTCGCCGCCGAGGAAGATCTCGGCTTCAAGCTCGTCAATTCGCTCTCGAAAGAGCACCTGGCCGTGGCTCTGATCGACAAGAAGGCCCCCGGCGACATTCGCGGCGCGGGGACGCCTCAGCCGCGGCAAGAAAAGCCGGTTGGAGTGGCCGCCAAGGATCTCTCGAAGGAACAGCAAGAAACGCTTCGCAAGCTGGTCGACGTTTACGCTCAGGCGATGCCGGCCGCCATCGCCGAAGCGCGGCTTGCCGCGATCGACAAGGCTGGGTTCGACAACGTGCAGTTCGCATGGGCCGGCGCGATGGAATCTGGCATGGGCCACTACTATCGCGTCGAAGGCCCGACGTTCCAGATCGAATTCGTCAATACCCAGCCCGACTCCGCCGGCAATCCCGCCAACCACATCCATTCCGTGTGGCGCGACACGGCGGGCGATTTTGCGATTCCGGTGAAGGAATAGGGATCGGGGCTTTCCAGGCTTCTTGCCGTTTGCGCCTGCCTCAATCGCTGCTCGTCATTCCTGCCTCATACGCCTGCCGAGTTCGCACATGTTTTGGACGTCACAGAGTCGCGACGCGCGCATCGTGCGCTCGCAGTTGGTTTGGACCATTGCGATAGTTGCACTCGGCTTGATCGTACGGAGCGTCGGCGCGCGTGCGGCGGAGGATGCGGTTGCCGGCGATGGCGACGAGGACGCAAAAGCGGAAGTCTCCGAAGCCGACCGCCGGCCGAATCCGACGACGGGCGAGGTCGGGGCCATTCCTGATCGCCCGATCGTCGCCCCGTTCGAGCGCTTCAATGCGGATGCGGGCGCCGATCGCGTGGCGCTCGGCTTGTTATTGCTCGGCGATCTGAATTGCACCTCGTGCCACGCCGCCGAAGGACAGGCCAAGTCATTGATCTCGCCCAAGCAAGCGCCGCTCTTGGGTGACGTCGCCGGTCGGGCGGACATCGAGCACGTCGGGCAATACATCTACGACCCTTATGCGACCAAGCCCGGCACGACGATGCCGGCCGTGCTCGCGACGCTGCCCGAGGCTCAGCGCGGTCGCGCGGCCGAAGCACTGACGCACTACCTGATGTCGATTCGCAAATCTACGTTCGCGCTTTCCGCGCCGGACGGCACGGCGATCGCCCGCGGCGAGACGCTGTTTCACTCGGTCGGCTGCGTCGCCTGCCATGCTCCGCGGAGGGCGCTCTCCGTCGACCTCGACGAGCCGCTCGGGCCGTCGGTTCCGCTGGGTAAGCTCGAACGGAAATACTCGATCGCCGGCCTGGCTGCCTTCCTCCGCGATCCGCTTGCCGTGCGGCCGTCGGGCCGGATGCCGCACATGGCCCTCACCGCCGCCCAAGCCGACGACCTGGCCAACTACCTGCTCAAAGACACGGACGCTCCCGCGCCGCTGAAGTATGCGTATTACGAAGGCAACTGGAACGACATTCCCGACTTCGACCGCCTCGCGCCCGTGTCTACCGGTAATGCGTCGTCGTTCGGTCTCGGTCCCGAGCGCCGCAAGGATGGCTTTGGCCTGCGGTTCGACGGTTTTCTGAACATCGCCGAGGAAGGGCGTTACCGATTCTGGCTCACGTCCGACGACGGTTCTCGGCTCTCGATCGACGACCGCGTGGTGATCGACCACGGCGGCGTTCACAGTCCGTCGACCAAGGACGGCCGCGTTCGCCTGCCGCCCGGTTTGCACGCGATCCGCGTCGAATACTTCGAAAACGGCGGCGAAGAAGTGCTGAACCTCGAATACTCCGGACCCGGCATCGAGCGCAAACCCGTTCCGGCCAGCGTCCTTTCCGCGACGGACAAGCCGGTGACGAATCGGCCGAAGTTCGAGTTGGACGAGCAACTCGTCGCCAAGGGCAAAGCGCTTTTCGCCAACGTTGGCTGTGCGTCGTGCCATCCGCTTGGCCCCGGCTTCGAGCAGATCGTTTCCAGAATCGCCGCGCCGCCGCTCGCGAACCTTGATGCGGGCCGCGGCTGTCTCGCCGACCCGCCCGTCGGCGAAGTACCCGACTATCGCCTGAGCGCCGCACAGCGAAGCGCCCTCGCCGCCGCGCTGGCCGCGATTCGCCAGAGCAAGCTGGTCGCGGAGACCGCCGCCGCGCGCGTGCATCGCACGATGCAGACGCTCAACTGTTACGCCTGCCACGCGCGGGACGGCATCGGCGGCGTCCCCGCCGCGCGCAACGAGTTCTTTACCGCCGACGACAAGGACCTGGGCGACGAAGGTCGCTTGCCGCCGTTGCTCGGCGGAGTGGGCGACAAGCTGCAAGACAAGGCGCTCGATGCGGTGCTCGCCGGCGGCGCGGTCGCACGCCCTTACATGTACGCTCACATGCCGCACTTCGGCGCGGCGAACCTCGGCACGCTCGCCGCCGATTTGCTCGCCGTCGATCGCCGCGAGTTCGCGCTGCCAAAGGTCGCCGACGCACCCAACCAGGCCCGGCACGCCGGTTGGAAGCTCGTCGGCAAGGGCGGACTCACGTGCATCTCGTGCCACATGTTCAACGGGCACAAATCGAGCGGTATTCAGGCGATGGACCTGGCGATCATGGGCGAACGGCTGCGGCGCGAGTGGCTGCACCGCTACTTGCTGGACCCGCAAGCCTTGCGCCCCGGCACGCGGATGCCGCAAGCCTGGCCGGCGGGCAAGAGCACGCGGCCGGAAATTCTCGACGGCGACACGCACCGCCAGCTCAACGCCGTGCTGACGTACCTCGCCGACGGGCGCAAAGCGCGGATTCCCGACGGCGTCGTTCGGCAAAGCTTGGAGTTAATCGTCGGCGGCGAGCCGGTCGTGTATCGCGGGTTTCTGGACATTGCGGGTCCGCGCGGGATCGCCGTTGGCTATCCGGAGCAGGTGAACCTTGCCTTCGATCCCAACGCCCTACGGCTTGCGCTCATTTGGAAGGGCCGGTTTCTCGATGCCTCGCGGCATTGGCAGGACCGCGGCGCGGGCAACGTCGCCCCGCTCGGCGACGACGTGTTGCGGCTCGTCGAAGGTTCGCCGCTGGCCGTGCTCGCGGATCGCGAGAACACGCCCTGGCCGAAGGAAACCGGCAGCGCGGCCGGCTATAGGTTCCACGGCTACCGGCTCGATGCGGACCGCCGGCCCGCGTTTCGCTACGACTTCGGTGCGATTCGAGTCGAGGATCTTCCGTCCGACGAAGTGGGCGCCGACGGCGTCGTACTCGCACGCCGCCTGACATTGACCGCGCCGGGCGAACCGATCAACATTTACTTCCGGGCCGCCGTCGGCGACAAAATCGAAAAGCAAACCGACGGCGGGTATTCGGTCGACGGCCGAATGACGCTTCGCTTCGAAACGACCACTGCCGTCGAGCCGCTGATTCGGCGCTTGGAGCTAAGTGAGCTTCTCGTGCCGATTCCGTTCGACCACGGCAAGGCGAATGTCGTCGTAAGATACGTGTGGTAAGCAGGTTGGCAGTTTACAGGTCCGAGATTGCAACTCCAGGTGAACCATGTCCCATCGCAGCGCCACGATCGTTCGGTTTCGCTATTTCGGCCTCGTGCTTGCGGCGACCGTGTCATTTGGCTGGTTCGCCGTAGCGGATGAAACGCCGTCCGCGGCACCCAAGGCGTCCGACAAACCGACGGCGAAACCGGACAAGGCGAACGTTGAGAAGGCGAAAGATGACGAGGCGGAGGTCGCCCAGCCGGGCACAAAGGACGAATCAAAACCCCGCTCGCTGTTCGACGGCAAGTCGCTCGGCGATTGGAAGGAGAGCGGGTTTCCGACGCAGGGCCGGGTGAAGGTCGAAGACGGGCGGATCGTCATCGGTTTCGGCGAAGGGTGCAGCGGCATCACGTACAAGGGCAAGTTTCCGACGACGAACTACGAACTGTCGCTCGAAGCGATGCGCGTCGACGGGAGCGACTTCTTCTGCGGCCTCACCTTCCCGGTCCAGCCCGCGGCCGATCATCCGCGCCGCGACAAGGAGAAGAAGGACGAAGTGTGGCCGTGCACGCTGATCCTCGGCGGCTGGGGTGGCGGCGTCGTCGGGCTTTCCAGCGTCGACGGCCACGACGCGTCGGAAAACGCGACGAGTTCCTACAAAGAGTTCGAGTCCGGCAAGTGGTACAAAGTCCGCGTTCGCGTGACCGAGAAGAAAATCGAAGCTTGGCTCGACAAGGAAAAGGTCGTCGACCTTACCGTCGGCGACCGCCAACTGTCGATTCGCCTCGAAGTCGAGGAATCCAAGCCGCTCGGCATCGCCACATGGCGCACGACTGGGGCGGTGAAGAACATCGCAGTGACGACGGTCAAAGAACCCGACTCGCCTCCCGAGATTGACGACCGATAGGCGCGCTAGTTGGCAAAAATGACTTTGCGGTAATCCACGGGTAGGGTTGCCGCGTCACTCAATTAAGTCGTTATTGCCGGCCGTTACGCATTCGATGCACGTCCGTATTTCCGGCGCTTGCTTTCCTTGATGTAGTGCGCTGTCGAAGCTTGCTGTGGCGGTGGTGCGGACTGGCGCATTTTTTGCACTCCCGCGCAGTAGGGTGAGCTATTCTTGCATAGCCCCAGCAACGATCTTGGAACTCGTTTCTTCCGCGAGATCCGCACCTGCGATTCGTGGACGCATCACGCCGTTTTCGCCGTTCCCATAAGCGATGCCATGACAGTCGCTAGTCTAGATGTTGCGCGCTCGGTTCGGGATCAGTCCGCCACCATCATTGAGGCGGCGCCACTGATGCTCTGGACGATCGGCCGATCCGGCGAGATCGACCGAGTCAACTTCGAGTGGAGAGCTTACGTTTCCCCCGCCGAAGGCGAGGCTTTCGACGCCGCCTGGGACCGCACGCTCCGCGAAGAAGACCGCTTCAGGTGGCGCGAATTCTGCGGTCAAACGCTACCATGCTGCGGAGTGGGTCAGATCGAACTGCGGCTCATTCGCTGCGATGGGGCAATGCGATGGTTCCGCGTGCAAGTCGCGCCGTGTGGAGACTCCGACGGGCGCCAAGGATGCTATGTCGCGGTCGCGGTTGATATTGCGGGGCAAAAGCAAGCCCAGCAAGCCCTGGCGGAGAACGAGCAGCGTCTTGTGGCTTCGAACGACGCTGCCACCGCGGCCCAAACGCAACTTGAACAATACGCGATCACCGTCGAACTGGCCAATTTCGAGGCCCAGTTCGCCCGCGAGGAGGCCGAGTTCGCCAATCGCACGAAGAGCGCGTTTCTGGCTAACATGAGCCACGAGATTCGTACGCCGATGACGGCGATTCTGGGCTATACGGACTTGCTGCTCGACGAATTCGGCGCCGCGGGTACGGCGGGAGAATGGCTCCGCACGATCAAGATCAACGGGGAGCACCTCCTGACGATCATCAACGATATCCTGGACATCTCGAAGATCGAAGCCGGCAAGATGACCGTCGAGTCGATCGCGCACGAAATCCGCCGGCTGGTCGGCGAAGTTGATGCACTGCTTCGCGGTCGTGCGCGGGATAAAGGACTGTCGCTTCGATTCGAAATCCAACCCGACGTGCCGAGGGTCGTTCTCACTGATCCGACGCGCCTCAAGCAGATTCTCATCAACCTCGTCGGCAATGCCCTCAAGTTTACCGAGTCCGGATCGGTACGCGTCGAAGTGCGCCGCGCCGACGCCCAGGCCAGTCTGCTCGAGATCGCCGTCGTCGATTCGGGCATCGGCATGACGAGCGATCAGATGGAGCGGCTGTTCAATCCGTTTACGCAAGCCGACTCCTCGACCACCCGGCGATTCGGCGGAACCGGCCTGGGTTTGACCATCGCGCGGCTGCTCGCACGCCTGATGGGCGGCGATCTCACGGTCTCAAGCCGGGCCGGGGTCGGCAGCACGTTTCGGCTCACGATCGATGCCCCGGCCGTTGTCGACGAAGCCGCCGCGACCGTGACCGCCTATGGCGATCATGCGGCGAGCACGCTTCGGCACGATGCGCCGTCGCAATCGCCGCAACCGACGCCCTCGGGACACTCTACGTTGAGGTGCCGGCTCATGCTCGCGGAAGACGGCGTCGACAACCAGCGGCTGATCTCGTTTATCCTCCGGAAGGCCGGCGCGGACGTGACTATCGTCGAGAACGGCCAGCTTGCCGTCGAAACGGTGCTCGCCGCCGCCAAAGACGATCCAAGCGGGCCGGCGGCGTTCGACGTCGTCCTGATGGACATGCAAATGCCCGTCTGCGACGGATACGAAGCGACCCGACGATTGCGCGCGCACGGATTCGATCGGCCGATCATAGCCCTGACCGCAAACGCGATGAGCGGCGACCGCCAGAAATGCCTCGACGCGGGATGCACCGATTACGCAGCCAAACCGATCGACCGCGGCGCGTTGCTCGCCACGATCGCGAAGCACCTTTGACGGTCCAACGCCCAAACGCCATTCGACGGCGGGCCGCAATTCGCTGTCACCATCAGTTGCGCTGCAACCGATTGACCACGTCGAACAGCCCTTCGTGGACGTCTTGGGTCTGGCGGACGACGAGGGCATTCTTGTTCTTGAAGAACACCGCCGCGCCGACGCCGCCGTTTACATCCCACGATTGCGGGGCGACGACTTCTTGGATCAAGTCGATGAGTTCCTGGCTTCGATCATTGTCGAGCGCCAGCGGGGCGCGGCCTCCGCCAGAATTGTTGCCCTGGCCTTGGACCTGGGCGAAGAGACCGCCCGCGCCGCCGTCGCCGCGGTTGCCGGGAAAGACGCGGATGACGCCGGGACCGCCGACTTTCTCCCACGACTCGGGTGCGACGGTACCCTCGAACAACTCGGCGAGCGCTTCGGCATGGTCGGCGCTTCGGACCGCCTCGACCGGCAAACCGCCGCCGCGTTGCGCGAGGAGGGCGGCGTCCGCTGGATGCGCCGCAATCGTCACCGGGGCCTTGGCGGCAACCGGTTTCGCGTCGGCCCTCAGTTCGGCGGCGGCCCGCTTAAGTCGCCCGATAAGGCGATTCTGTAGCGACGCGGTGGCGTGCTTGCCGAGCGTGGGATGCGCGGCAATTTCGCGGGAGAGCGAAACGATTTCGCGCAGGGCAGCGACCCGATCGGCCGAGTTCTTTGCCGCGGCTTCGGCGGCGACCAGACGTTCGACCGACTGGCGAAGGTCGATCGCCGAGCGATTGCCCGCGGTGGACGCTCCGGTATCGGCCGGGGGCGCGGACGCCGCGAGGATGGAAAGTGCAATGCCTGCTAGCGCGTTCATCGTTATTCTCCCGTTCTGTTCCGGCTCTCCGTGATTCACGATACGCGATCGACTATCCGCGGACCAAGCGAAAGATTCGCTAATTCGCGAGGAGGTTATTCCCGGGTGATTTCCGCCGACCGCGTGCCGCGGGACGGCCCCTGCTATAATTCGGCGGAAAGCCTTGTCCAGCGATACTCCCTTGGAGGCTCGCCATGCTCGACCGGATTCTTGAACCCGAAGTGATGGATACCGCCCTAGAGGCTCGCGATTACGACGCGATGGACCATAGGGCGGTGAATCGGGTGTTCGTGGACGATCTGTTCTCGGCGCTGTCCAATAGCCGGCGCGGCTCGGCGGTGGGCGAGCTCGCGAGGCTTTTCGTCCTCGACCTGGGCGCGGGGACGGCGCAGATTCCGATCGAGCTTTGCCGGCGAGCCGTCGACATGAGGGTCGTCGCCGTGGATGCCGCCGCGGAAATGCTCGTCGTGGCGGCCAGCAACGTTGCGCGGGCCGGGCTCGCGTCGCGGATCACGCTCGAACGGGCCGACGCTAAGCGCCTACCTTATTCCGACGGGACGTTCGACGCGGTGATTTCGAACAGCATCGTGCACCACATTCCCCAGCCGCGGACCGTGCTCGCCGAAGCTATCCGCGTGGCCGCGCCCGGCGGATTGCTCTTCTTTCGGGACCTGATGCGGCCGGCGGACCGAGCGACGCTTGACGGACTCGTCGACACGTACGCGGCCGGCGCGAACGAGCACCAGCGGCGAATGTTCGCCGAATCGCTGCACGCGGCGCTGACGCTCGCGGAAATTCGAGGACTCGTGGCGGAGCTCGGATTTGCGGCGGAGAGCGTGCAGGCAACGTCGGATCGTCACTGGACGTGGTCGGTGTGGAAATCGAACGCGGGCGCGATGTCCTGAAGCGCCATCATCTGGCCGGTCGAGGGAGCGGGGCTCCCCGCGGGCTGCAAACCCGTCGAGAACGACAAGACACGTTCTGTTCGGTTCGACTCCGAATCCGGCCTCATTCTCGCACCGCGGCGCGACACCCCGTCTCACGGCCCACCGCGGCTCACTGCGGCGGCGGAAAGTTCTCGATGCCGTTATTTCGGCGCGATTCGCAAGAGCCGCTCGATCTCGTCGGGCGACGGCGGCGGGTGGTTGCGGCGCGATCTGTCAGGCGGCGGAACGGCGGGCGGTTTTGCGGCCAAAGCGGAGGCACACGGCCAGCGCGGCGACACCGACGGCGGCGTAGGCGGCAGTCCAAGCGAGAGAGCGGCTTTCGGCCCAAGCGTACCAAGCGAGCACGCCCGGGAGCAGCGCGGCGAACAGCGACGCGACGCAAAAGACCCCGCCGCGGACGCGCGGCCCGCGCCCGTAAAGCAAGAACGCGCTCGCGACTGCCACTGCAACCAGAGCCAGAGCAACTCCGAGGAATGTTTGCGGCATCGGTTCGATCGAACGCAATGACGGTTACGCGAGCACGTCCGCGGGCGCGTACTCGCCGCCGAGGATTTCGGCGGGAGACCAGCCGAGCCAGTTCTTCAGCACCGCCGCGTACACCTGGCGGAAGTCGGTATGGTGCTTGAGGTCGCCGTCGTCGAGGTCGGTCATGCTCGGGTGCTTGCCGACGAGTCCCGGCTTCACCTTACCGCCGGCGAGGAACATCGGGGCGGCCGCGCCGTGGTCGGTGCCGCGGCTGGCGTTTTCGCGGACGCGACGGCCGAACTCGCTGAAGCTCATCACGAGCACGCGGTCGGCGTGGTGGTGCCCGGCAAGGTCGTCGACGAACGCCTTCACCGCGTCGCCGAGTTCGGCGAGCAGCGAGGCGTGGGCATCCTTCTGTTCGCTGTGCGTGTCGAAACCGTCGAGCGACACGTAATAGATTCGCGTCGCCATGCCCGCGTCGATGAGTTGGGCGACCGTCGACAGCGATTGGGCGAGCTTCGTGCCAGGATACTTGGCGGCGGGCGAATACTTGCCGAGCGCATCTTGCAGCCGCCGACTCGACGCCAAGGCCGCCGCCGTGCTCGATTGGACGAACGACAGCAAGTCGTCGTCGCCGGGCCGGGCGGTCGCGGAGAGCTTCTCGATCGCCTCGCGAAGCCGCCGGTCGCCGCCGTCTTGCAGCTTGAACTGATCGACGGACCGAATCGACGGCGCCACGACATCGAGCGCGGCCAGCGCGAGCGGGTACTGGCCGCCGCCCAGGTGCAACGCGGACAGGTCCGACGCCGGGGCGCTTGCGTCGCGGGCCTTCGCCGCCGCGTCGAGATAGCGGCCGAGCCAGCCGACCGACCGGCCTTGCGGCTCGCGGCGGGCCGTGTGCCAGATGTCCATGGACTCGAAGTGCGAGCGGTTCGGATTGGCATAGCCCACACCTTGCACGATCGCCAGGCGGCGTTCGTCGACCAGCTTCGCAAAGCCACCGAGCGACGGATGCAAGCCGTGATAGTCGTCGAGCTTGTGGAGCTTGTCCTTCTCGAGGGCCAGCGTGAAGCGGTTCCGGTAATACACGTCGTCGCCGTAGGGGACGACCGTGTTGATGCCGTCGTTGCCGCCAGAAAGCTGGACGACGACGAGGACCGTCTCGCCCTGGGCGTTCGACTCGCGCGCGGCGGCCTCGACGAGGAACCGCGGGGCCGCAGCGCCGAGCGCGACGACGGCGGACGAGCCGAGGGCGGCTTTGAGGAAATCGCGGCGGGTGGACATGAGGGCCTCGGAAGGTTTAAGGCTTAAGTCTCGAAGGCTCAAATAAGGTTAAAGGCTTAAGGCTCAAGGTCGGTAGCAAAACGTCTCCTGTTCCCTGTCTCCCTACGTCGTCGGCTGTTAGCCCAACTGAAATTCCGGCAGCGTTGCGAGTGCGTGGACGAGATTGGCGCAACCGCGCGGCTTGTCTTTGTTTTGGGCGACCTCGGCGAGCGTGTTGCGGGCTTCATCGCCGATCGGCGCGGCGAGCAACAACTCGGCTAGCCAATCGACGGCCTGGGTGGGCGAGTTGGCGTGTTTTTCGACGAGCGCCGCGAGATCGCCGCCGGCGAAGCGATCTTTGGAGTCGTCCACGAGCCGGCGGACGAGATTCGCTCGGCCGAGCAGCGTCGACGAATTGAGCCACGCGCGGCCGCCGTCCCAGCCCTTTACATTCGGCGGGTAAAGCACGCCTTGGCCGAGCGCGGAGAGGTCGGAGAACAGCCGCTTGGTGTTCGTCGTGGTTTCGAGCGCTTTGAGCACGTTCATCGCCAGATCGACCGGTCCGCGAACCTTGCGGCCGCGCGCGAGCCGGGAAAAGAACAACTGGCTGCCGGCAATGCGTTCGACGACGGGGCCGATCTGGAAATCGTTCTCCCGGAGCATGGTAGCGAGCGGCTCGACGAGTTCCGGTCGCGGCGCCGGCTCGTCGCAGACGTAGAACCGGAAAAGCTTCAGGGCGATGAACCGCGCGGCGGCCGGCTGGGCCAGAATGATCCGTACGGCCTCGTCGCCGTCGAAGTTGCCCCGCTGGCCGAAGATCGTCTTCTCGCGCGTGTCGTGCTGAAAGGCGTTGAACTTGAACTTGCCGTTGCGGACTTCCCAACCTGTGAACGCGCGGGCCGTCTGTTGAATGTCGCGCTCGGTGTAATTGTCGAGACCTAGGCAGAACAACTCCATCACCTCGCGGGCATAATTCTCGTTGGGCCGGACTTTGCGATTCGTCGCGGAGTCGAGATACAGCAACATCGCCGGATCGCGCGACACGGCTTGCACGAGCTTCTCGAACGGCCCGCAGGCGCGCGTGCGAAACATGCGGTTCTGCGCGAGCATCAGGTCGGCTTCGCGAACCTTCGCGGCGCTCGTCGCAAAATGGCCGTGCCAGAAAAGCGTGAACTTTTCGAGCGCGGGATCGGTCGTGTGCAGCATTCGATGCAGCCACCACGCGGCGAGGCCCTCGGGATTGTTCGACGCGGCGACCGTGTCGGCGAGCGCCTCGAAGTCGCGGGCGACGCTGGGGCTGGCCCTTTCGCCGCGGACCAATTGGCGAGCGACCTCGTCCGGCGGACGGGCGACCGCTTCGTCCAATTCGCGGCTACTCGCGCCGAAACCGACGCGGCGGAACAAATGCGCCGCCGCGGCGCGGTTCCACGGCGACTCGCCCGACGGCTCGAAGGCGGACCAGGCCCACGCGGGATCGACGGTGTTGAGGTTCATGGCCGAAGTCCGGGGTGAAGTGAGAGAACGCGAGTGATTGGGGATAGAATTGTGAATTGAAAATGGTGAATGGTGAATTGTGAATGCGACGAGGCGCGCCGCAGCTTACCATTCACCATTTTCCATTCACAACTCACGATTCACGTTTCGAAACGCTCCTCGTTACTTGGCGCTTTCCGCCGGCTTGAATCGCACGGCGAGTTCGAGATCGACGCGGTCGCTGGGCGTGGCAAGCCGCAGCGACGCTTTGTCGAACCAGGACAGCACCTCGAGCGCCGTGCCGATTTCCGCTTCGGCTTGCTCCTTGGCGTGGCCTTTTTCGAGCATGTTTTGGGCGACGAGTTGCGCGCGGTTGTCGTCGAGCAGTTTGTGAACCACCGCGGCGTCGATTTCGAGAGCCGTGTTTGTGGGCGCGGCGGTTTTCGATGGCGACTCGCCGGTCGAGCCCGGCGTGCTGGCCGCGTCGACGAGCGTGGCGGCGAACTGCTTTGTGCTGGCAATGATGAACCGATCGCCCACTACCGCGACGGTCGGCGAGAAGTTGTGGTAAATCTTGCCGTTGTTGCGCTGCGCATCGTCGTCGAGCATGTACTCGGCCGAAATGACGGTTCCGCTCGCGAGGCGTTCGGTGTTCTGCTCCAACTGCGGAAGGCCGTTTTGCCCGCCGATGATGTTCAAGAATCCGACGATGCTCTGGAACGACACCTTGAGTTGCCGCTGCATCTTTTCCGGTTCTTTCATGCGGAACACGATCGCTCCGGCCGGCAGCTTGATGTCCGGCACGCCGCCCGACGTGGTGGCAAAACCCTGGCGAGCCAGCACGACTTGCCACTCGGGAGCAAACGCGCCGAGGATTTCGCGGCCGAACTCCTTTCCGGAGAAAAACGTCGACAGGTTGCTGTCGGCTTGACTCAGCCCGGCGTTGCCCTTTTCGTCGAACAGCTCCGGCGCGGCCATCCACATCGCGCCGAGGTCGCGATACGTCGTGAGGGAGAGGGCCGTGTGCTCGGGATGCAGGGCGATCGGCGCGGCGCCTTTGCCGTTGGGACCGAAATAAAACTCGCGCGGCTTTTTGACCCACCTCGGATCGTGCGGCGCGGAGGCGACGAGCCGCAGTTGTTGGTCGTCGAGGTGCACGGCAAGTGTCGCGTAGGGCGTTTCGCCGATCGTCGACAGTACGCCCCCGGCGATCAGCTCCGCGCCGGGGTTGTCGGTTTTGTCTTGCAGCACCTTCGCCAGGAGTCCGGCGCTGCGAAGCGTCGCCACGTCGACATAGGCCCACGCGGCGCATTTTTCGCCGACGCCGTTGCGGGCGGACAAGAACTCCATCTTGCCGCCGAGCGACGTTTCCTTGGGATCGGCGACGCGATCGATGACGAGCTTGCCGGTTTCGGCTTTGTTGGTGAGCATCAGCCACGGTCCGAGCGTCGCCGCGTAGCCATCGCCGAGCTTGAACGCCTTCGCGCCGCGGTAGTCGATCTCCTGGATCGGATCGCCTTGGCCTTTCTTCTTCGCATCCCCACGGGCAAAAGCGAGCAGTTTGTCGCGGACTTCGGCGAGCTTCTGGGCGTCGGTCGCGCGGATCAGCACGACGCCGCCTTGGGTATGGGCATCGATTCCCAAATGGACGCCGCCGCCGGCGAGCGTCTTGACCGCCTCGTCCCATTTCATACCGAGCGCCGTCTCGGCCACCGACACGCCGAACGTGAATTTCAGGTACGGCTTGCTGAGCACGAGCGCGCGGTAGGCATCGAGCGCCTCGATGCGCTTTCGCAGCGGATGATTCAACAGCGCGTCGACCAGTTCGCCCGGTTTGGAAACTTCGGCGTAGAGGATCGTTCCCGCGGGGAGCAGCTCGGCCGCGGTTTTCTTCTCCGCGGCGGCGGCAAGGGCGTCGGCCGGTTCGTCGGCCCGAACGGGTGAGGCAACAGAGTCCGCAAACGCGGCCGCAACAAGGAGTGCGGCGATCAACCACGGACGGGGGCGAAATTTTTGGGCACGCGGCGAAGCGAGGAACATGGCGGGCGCTCCGTTAGGGGTGGGCCGTCGGGCTTAGCAATTCAGGCATTCGTTTCGTTCAAGCATACCAAGCGGCGGGGTGGGCGGTTTCAGGACTTGGGCCGCAATTGGTCGCTTTTTCGCTACAGCGGACGGCGCCGCACCGATCCGACAATCCGCCACTTCGACACATTCGACGCCCGGCCGGGAATCTTGGCAAGATTCGCCGGATTTTTGCCGCACCAGCCCGTCACAGCCCGCCGGCGGCAATCGTATTTACCTTGTAGAGCATGCGACATGGGCCGCGGGGTAACGCGACCGCCGGCGCCTCGCTCATATAACGCCACGCGACATGCATTCGCTCGCATTCGCACGGCCTTTCCCACGCCATTTCATTAACGAGAGGTCCAAGCCATGCACCACGCCATCGCCAGCTCGATCAACGGCGCCACCAGCGTCCCCGGGGCCAGCAAATGTGCCGCATCCCCCGCAACGCTCATCGGCAAGACGGTGAAATCCGTCGGGAAGACATCCATCAAGATCGGCGGCGACGACGTCATCGGCGTCACGATTACGTTCGCGGACGGCACGCAAGCGATGGCAGTAACCGCCCAAGCCGGGATGGCCAAGACGATCAAGGGTGGCCAGTTGCTCCAAATCGAGCCGAACGGCTGCCAGTACTCGCTGACGTAGGGAGCAGCGGGCATTGGGCAGTGGAAAGTGGGCGGAGAGGAAGTCGCAGGATTGCTGGTGTGGGCGTGAGATTCGCCTCGTATCCTCGCGCGTCCGTTCCTCAGCCCCCAGCCCCTATCTCCCCGCCGGCTCGATCCCGAACGGCAAGCGCATTTGCGGCTCCGGCTCGCGATTGGGACAGAGTTCTTTGAAAAGCATGCTCGGCTGAATGTCGCGGTTGTGTTGATACTTGTCGCTATCGTAGTCGTCGTGTTCGCCGGCGATTTCGTGGTAGAAGATCTGGCAAATCGGCACGCCAGGATAGATTCGCACCGGCTGGACCGCAAACATTTCGAGCGTCCAGTAGCCGCAAAACCCGACGTCGCCGAAGCCCGCGGTCACGTGGACGAACAGCCCCAGCCGGCCGACGCTCGATCGGCCCTCGATCATCGGCACGAGGTTGTGCGTCTCGGTCCGCTCGGCGGTCCGGCCGAGATAAAGCTGATTGGGGCCGACAACCAGGCCCTCCGGCGGAATCTCGATCCGCCGCACACGGTTCGACCGCCGCATGTCGAGCACGACCTCTTCGTACACCATCAACTCGTTGTGCAGCGAGAGGTTGTAGCTGTTGGGGTTGAGCCGCGACTCGTCGAACGGATCGATCGCGATGTCGCGGCCTAAACGGCGGCGGATTTCTCGGCCGGAGAGGATCATGGCGGGTGAGGATTGAGGATTGAGGATCGAGGATTGAGGATTGAGGATAATCCCCCTGTTGTGGTATCCCGACCCCTGCCACGGGGTGTTGTTAATCGGCGCTCGTACTCGTGACTCCGACGCGGGGGCAAATGCTGAGCATCGAGCACTCGGGGCACTTCGGTTTGCGGGCGATGCACACCTGACGGCCGTGGTGGATCATGCGGTGACTGAAATCGATCCATTCTTCACGCGGCAAAACCGCCATCAGGTCGTGTTCGATCTTCGTGGCGTCCTTGGCCTTGGTTAGGCCGAGTCGCTGGCTGAGCCGCGTGACGTGCGTGTCGACCACCACGCCCGAGGCGATGCCGAAGGCCGTGCCGAGCACGACGCTGGCGGTCTTGCGGCCGACGCCGGGCAGCCTTACGAGCGTTTCCAGATTGCGCGGCACCTCGCCGCCGTGGTGCGCGGCCAATTCCCGGCAGCAGGCCTGAATGTTCTTCGCTTTGTTGCGGAAAAAACCCGTGCTTTGGATCGCCTTTTCGAGTTCGGCTGGCTCGGCATCGGCAAAGGCGGCGGCCGACGGGTATCGGCGAAACAAGTCGGGCGTGACCATGTTCACCCGCACGTCGGTGCACTGGGCGGACAGGATCGTCGCGACGAGCAGTTCGAGAGGATTGGTGAATTGCAACGCGCATTCGGCGTCGGGATAGGCCGCGGCGAGTCGCTCGACGACCCGGGCGGCTTGCCGCTTTCGCTCCGCCAAGGACGCGGGCGGCTTGATCGCGGACTTCGCGACGACGGCTGTGGCGGTCCTGGCCTTCGCCGGTTTGCGTGTGGCCGTCTTCATGCCTCGCGGCGCCATGGCGTCCCTGCTCGCGTCGAACCCAGATGTGCCAGAAAAGGCGGATTCCCAACCATCCGCCGCCGAGAATTGTCCCCGCCGAGCCAATGAGATGTCAAGTATCGGATCCCCGCGCGGCGGAAATCGCGAACTGCCAGCAACGTCTGCCGATGCGTTGGCGGTCTTTCGCCCGCAGCGCTATAATTCACGCCGCCAAACCCAGTTCTCCCGAATCCCGAATCCCGCCCCCTGGCCTCATGCCCTACGACCCGCTCTACCTCCAAGGCATCGAGCACTTCAACGTGTGCGATTTTTTCGAGGCCCATGAAGTTTGGGAGGATTTGTGGACCGACTATCAGGGGCCGCTGCGCAAGTTCTATCAGGGACTGATCCAGGTTGCGGTCGCGCTCCATCATTTCGGCAACGGCAACATCCGCGGGGCGAAGAAGCTCTATCATAGCTCACGGGCGTACCTCGAACCGTACCGCCCGCGGTGTGAGGGCATCGACCTCGACAAGCTGTTCGTCGAAATGGAACGCTGCTTCGCCGACATCCTCTCGAGCACTGAAGAGTACCCGCAAATCGAGGTCGATCCGGAGTTGATCCCGGAGATTCATCTGGTCGAGGCGGCGTCGTAACTTGGCATCCAAAAAGAAAAAAATCCGCACGGAGTTCAAGAAGAACCGCACGCCGCGGGCGAGGCCGACGGACTGGACCCGAAAGTACGCGGGCGAGGCGCTCGACGAAGACAAGATCGCACGCGAGGAACGGCTCAGCGGCAAGGGCGAATTGACGCGGCGGCGGACGGTGGTCGGCATCGAAACAGACGCGGATGCCGGTCTGGACGTGCTCCGCGACGTGGACGCGAGCGAGTGCGTGGCGGGGCGCGTGCTGTCGGTCCACGGCCTGACCAGCACGGTGGCGGGCGACGACGGCCGCGAGTATCGCTGCGCCACGCGGCGACTCCTCAAGACGCTCCTTACGGAGCAGCGAAACGTCGTCGCGGCCGGCGACCGCGTCGCAGTGCGTCCGGCCAACGCCGGGGCGACCGAAGGCATCATCGAGCGGATCGAACCGCGGCGAAACTCGCTTAGCCGCACGTTTCGCGGCCGCCAGCACGTGCTCGTCGCCAACGTCGATCAACTGGCCATCGTCGGTAGCGCGGCCGAGCCGTACTTGAAACCGAACCTGATTGACCGGTTCCTGCTCACGGCCGAGAAGAACCGCATCCGGCCGATCGTCTGCATCAACAAAGTCGATCTCATCGACGCGACCGAGTTACAGCCGCTCGTCGGCGTCTATGCCCAACTCGGCTACGACGTGCTCCTCTTGTCGGCGACGACCGGTTTCGGCGTCGAGCGGCTGCGACGCCGGTTATGCGGCGCGGCGACGGTGATCTGCGGCCAAAGCGGCGTGGGCAAGTCGTCGCTGCTCAACGCCGCCGAGCCGGGACTTGGCCTGAAGATCGGCGAAATCAGCGAGGAAACGCAAAAAGGCAAACACACGACGACGGCGGCGCGGCTGATTCCACTCGCCGCCGGAGGATACGTCGTCGACACGCCCGGCATTCGGCAGTTCCAGCTCTGGGACGTGATTCCGGAGGAAGTTTCGGGCTTCTACCGCGACCTGCGGCCGTTCGAGAATCTCTGCGCGTTTCCCGACTGCACTCACATTCACGAAGCCGCCTGCGCCGTGAAAGACGCCGTGGCCGACGGGCAGTTGGACGCGCGGCGGTACGAGAGCTATTGTCAGGTGCGCGAAGGGGACGAGGCGTGAGGCGCGCGCGGCCAATTTGAAGGACGGGGTGCCACTGCTGGCTTGTCCAGCAGTGCGATTCGCGAGGCAACGTCAATCGACAAAGCTCACTGCTGGACAAGCCAGCAGTGGCACCCGAATTATCAAGGTTGAGGCTGCACCTGGAGCGCGCCATGAAGACACTGAACTCGCATCGAGCGGCCGTCGTTTCGATCGTCTCGCTGTTGATGATCGGCGCGTTGGCGGGCGCGGCCGAGCCGATTCCGCTGCGGGCCGGGCCGGTGTCGCTGCAATTCGACGCGGACAACGCGATGCTGCGATACGTCAAAGTCGGGTCGCACGAGATTCTGCGCGGCGTCAACGCCCCGGTACGCGACCGCAATTGGGGAACGGTACGGCCGAGAGTCTCGAACGTCCGCGTCGACGACGGCGGCGATCGTTTCACCGTAACCTTCGACGCCGAATGCCGCGAGGGCGACATCGACTTCCGTTGGCAAGGCAAGATCCTCGGTACGCGCGCGGGCGAAGTCGAATTCTCGTTCGACGGCATCGCGCATACGACGTTCCTCCGCAATCGGATCGGGTTATGCGTCTTGCACCCCGCGTCCGCCGCGGGCAAAGCATGGAGAATCCGACACGTCGACGGCCGCGAGTCGCAAGGAGCGTTTCCGACGCACATCGCGCCGCACCAGCCCGCGAAGGAGATTCGGGCGATCTCGCACGAGATTGCCGACAAGCTTTGGGCACAGGTCGAGATGGAGGGCGACGTCTTCGAGATGGAAGATCAACGCAACTGGACCGACGCCTCGTTCAAGACCTACTGCACGCCGCTGGAACTGCCGTTTCCCGTAAAGGTCGACAAGGGAACGAGAATCTCCCACAAGGTTCGCCTCCGCGTCGAAGGCGCCGCCCCGTCGCCGACCGGCGATCGCCGCGTCGTGCTCGCGCTCGGCAAGGCGGAAAGCCGGTTGCCGAAGATCGGGCTGCAGGTTTCCAGCGAATCGAGTGAGCTATCGCCGCGACAAATCGAGCGGCTCAAGGAATTGCGCCTTGATCACGTGCGCGTGGATCTCGACCTGGCCAGCGATACCTTTGCAGTGAAACTTCGCCAGGCAGATCGCCAGGGCAAAGCGCTGAATGTCCCGCTGCACGTCGGTATTCGGCTCGGCGACAAACCGGAGGCGGAATTGCAGCGATTGACTGCCGAACTCGCCAAGGCAACGCCCAACGTCGCGGCGTACCTGGTCCACGTGACCGATTGGCGGCAGTTTCACGTCGCGGCCGAGGCATTGCGCGAGGTCCGCGGCAAAGCGCGCGTCGGCGCGACCCGCGGCGCGAACTTCGTCGACCTCAATCGCGACCGGCCCAGCGTCGATAGGCTCGATCTTGTCGCCTATCCGATCAACCCGCAGATACATGCTTTCGACGACGCCTCGATCGTCGAAACGCTGCCGATCCATGCGGAAACGGTATCGAGTGCCCGGCAGTTCCTCGGCAAGCGTCTGCTGGCGGTTGGCCCGATCACGTTGCGGCCGCCGCTCGCCGATCCATCCGTCGCGCCGGCGACAAATGCGCTGCCCGCCGATGTCGACGCGCGGCAATCGTCGAAACTCATCGCGGCGTGGACGCTCGGCAGCTTGAGTTCTCTTGCCGGCGCCGGGACCGACAGCGCGACGTACTTCGAAACGGTCGGGTGGAAGGGCGTAATGGATGCCGAGCCGGGCACAAAGCGGCCGGCTGGCTTTCCCGCCGCCGCCGGCGACGTTTTTCCCGTCTACCACGTCTTTCGCGAGATGGCCGAAAGCGCCGAGGGGCAGGTCCGACCGCTGGATTCGTCGGATGCCCTCGCCGTCGTCGGCCTGGCCTTGCGATCTGCGGGAGAATGGCTCGTGCTGGTCGCCAACCTCACGGGGCATCCGCAAACCGTGACGCTCAAGGGCCTAGGAAAGCCGAAAGGCGCTGGGACACTGGTCGGCGAAAACTCCGGCGCCGCGGCATCGGCGCCACCGTTCGCGGCCGACGCGGCAAACGGAGCAACATCGTTGGTGCTTCCACCCAGTGCCATCGTGCGGGTTGCATTCGCCGATCCGTGAGAACGTCGCGAAGGCAGCCAACTTTTGGCCGCCGAAATGGGGAAACCACGTTTGCCCGCCGATCGCCGGCCGTCCACCGTATTTCCCGGCGAATAGGGGGCCAGCGAGTTCACTCTCGCAGCGCCGGCGTGTTACAATACGGGTTGTTTTACGGGTTACGCGACCGACCAGTGTTCCGCCGCCGCGCGATCGACTATGGCCTCGCAACCGAGCGACCAATCCCTGATGCGACGCTTTCGCACCGGCGATGCGAACGCCGCGGCGGAGTTGCACGACCGCTACTCGCGGCGGCTGCGCGGGCTGGCGAAGAAACGCCTCGATCCGGCGCTGGCGGCGCGCGTCGACGTCGAGGACATCGTGCAGTCGGCCCTGGGCAGCTTCTTCCGCCAGGCCCGAGCGGGGTTGTATCGAGCGCCCCCCAGCGGCGAACTCTGGCAGTTGCTCTCGGCGATCACGCGCCACAAACTGAACCACGTCCGCGCCAAGCATCTGGCCGCCAAACGCGACGCCCGCAAGACCGTGGCCGTCGTCGACGCGGCAACGAACGTCGCCGAGCAGTTGGCCTCTGAGTTGAAGATGTCGATCGACGAAATCGTACTGGATTACAGCGAAATCGAACGTCGGATCGTCGAGTTACGCATCGAGGGATACGAGATCGAACAGATCGCCATCCGCGTTGCGCGTTCGCGGCGCACGGTCGAACGCGTGTTGCAAGAATTTCGCAGTGACCTTACCCGCGCAATGGAATAGGCGATCGGACGCAATACGTTGCTGCGACGAATCGACAACGGGGCCATGATCCACGCATCCGCCACACCGCCGCGTCGCCGGATCGCCGATTGGGTCGACGCGTACGAATCGGCGCTCGTCGCGAACGAGTCGTGCGACCTGGAGGACTTCCTCCCGCCGCGTGGCCACGAAGCGTTTCTCGCCGTGCTCGTCGAGATCGTGCGGATCGACCTGGAGCACGGCTGGCGTTCGGGCTTGAGGCCGCGGGTCGAGGCGATTCTGCGGCGGTATCCGGAGATTGCCGCGTCGCCGGAAGCGCTCGCTTCCATCGCGTTCGAGGAATATCGCCAACGCGTGCTCTGCGGCGAGGCGGCAACGCCCGCGGACTACGCCGCGCGGTTTGGGATCGACGTCGGAGAATGGCCGGTGGAAAGCGGCAACCGGGAATCGCATCTCGCCGGCGCGTTTTCGTCCTGCCGAGTCTCCGCCGTCGGCAGCGACGTCTGCTTGACGCAAGTCTCCGACGACGCCGCGATGAAGTGGCCCTGTGCCGGACAATTCTTCGCGGGATTCGAGTTGCTCGCTGAATTAGGCCGCGGCGCATTTGCCCGCGTGTTTCTCGCACGGCAGGCGGAATTGGCGAACCGGCAAGTCGTGCTGAAGCTTTCGGATCGCTTTCCCGGCGAGGCCCAGGCGATCGCCCAGCTTCAACATACGAACATCGTTCCGATCTATTCGCAACATCGCCGCGGTTCGCTCCATGCCCTGTGCATGCCGTATTTTGGCGGCGCGACGCTCGCGGCCGTGCTAGGCGCGTCGAAGTCCGGCGGACAGTTGCCGAAATCGGGCGAAGAACTCGTCAGCACAATCGGCAATTTTGCGACGTCCGCGCGCACGTCGGTTGCGCCTTCCACGGCCGCGTCGCTGACCGATGCTCTTCTCGCTCCGGACAGCGCGCAGAATGTCGGCCGAATCGGCCCACCGGGCGGTTCGCAACGCCTCGAACGCTACTCGTACGTCGAGGCCGTCCTGTGGTTGTGTTCGCGTTTGGCCGCGGGCTTGCAGCACGCTCACGAGCGCGGCGTGTTGCATCGCGACCTCAAGCCGGCGAACATCCTGCTCCGCGACGACGGCGAGCCGATGCTGCTCGACTTCAACCTCGCGGGATGGCGCGGGGCCGGCGAAGACACGGCGTCCGTCGTACTGGGCGGAACGCTGCCCTATATGGCGCCGGAGCAAATCCGCGCCCTCCGCGGCGAGCGCATCGCCGTCGGACCGGCTGCCGATGTCTATTCGCTCGGCGTCGTGATGTATGAAATGTTGACGGGCGAGACGCCGTTCGACACCGGCGCGGGAGCGACCGATGATGCATTGCACCGGGCGCTCGCGGCGAATGCGGCGGGGCCTTCGCCCGCGGCGCTCGCGAAATGCGGCGTTTCGCCAGCGGTGAGGGCCATTGTCGCGAAGTGCCTGGCGGTCGAACCGGCCGAGCGGTATGTCTCGGCCGCCGACCTAGCCGAAGACCTGCGGCGGCAACTCGAGGACCTGCCGCTGTGGCATGCCGGCAATCCGTCCTTCCGCGAACGCTTGCGAAAATGGCGGCGGCGGCATCCTCGTGCGACGGGCGCGACGGCGGTGGCTTGTGCTGCCGCGGTGGCGATCGCCGTCGTCGCCGCGTTCTGGTGGAGCGCGGAGCGCAGCATCGCGCAGAATCGAGCCCGCGAGGCCCTCGCGTCGTTCATCGACGATAGTCTCCATGCTCAGTTCCTGCTAACGACCGCCGATCCGAGTTCGCCCGATCGGCGCCGCGGGCGCGAATTGGCGTTGCAGGCGCTCGCGACGTACCAACCGGGAACGATCGCTGGCGGCAAACATGACCTCGGTGGCGACGCG
Organism: Planctomycetota bacterium; assembly: GCA_003576845.1. GTDB lineage: Bacteria > Planctomycetota > Planctomycetia > Pirellulales > PLA5 > PLA5. The sequence goes on along the minus strand of QEVJ01000008.1, from coordinate 20,293 downwards.
GCACTCCTCGGCGACGAGGATCGCGCGTTGTTGAGCAAAGAATTGGCCGAGCTTCGCGCGGCCCTTGCCGCCGAAGGTGCCACTGCGAAAACCCCGGTGGCAGACACGGTTCCGCCCTCAGGAAACACCGACGACGCGACCTCGACCGGCGATTCGACCCACGCGATTTACCGCCGCGCGCGATCGGAATACGCTCAGGGACGGTTTTCGGCCGCAGTCGAGTTGCTGACGTCCGCGACTTCGCAACAACCCCAGCAAGTGCGGTATTGGATGCTGCGCGGACGCGCCGAAGAAGCGCAACGTCACAACGCCGAGGCCGTCGCCTGCTACACGGCCTGCGTCGTGCTCAAGCCCGATTTGGCGCCGGCGTACGTGCAACGCGGGGTCGCGCGATCTCGACAGCAACAATACCGCGCGGCAAAGGCCGACTTCGACAGGGCGCTCGAACTCGACGACGCGCCGCCGACGGCAACGGCGGCACTGGTCAATCGCGCCCTCGCCCATCATCAATTGGGCGACCTGGACGCGGCGATCGGTGATCTCGACCGGGCGATTGCTTTGGAGCCGGAACGGACCCGTTTCTACCACTTGCGAGCGCGGATGCATCGTCGGGCGGGACACGCCGATCTCGCGGCCCGCGACGAACGAACGGCCATGTCGCGCGATCCGCAGGACGCGGAGGGTTGGGTCGCCCGCGGCGTGTATTTGCTGCCCGCCGAACCACGCAACGCGCTGGCCGCGTTCGAAGCGGCGCTCCGCCACGATCCGCGCTCGCTCGAAGCATTGCGGGACAGCGCCCACGTGTTGGCCGAGTACTTGCGGGAGCCGCGGCGGGCGATCGACGCCTTGTCGCGGGCGATCGAGTTCTATCCCGATTGCGCCCCGGCCGTGCTGGGGCGCGGCGTGCTGTATGCCCGCGAAGGCGACCGCGAAGCGGCGCTGGCCGACGCGCGGCTCGGTTTGAAGCTCGATCGCGGGCCGGAGGCCCATTACCAGGCCGCGTGCATCTACTCGCTCGCGTCGCGAACCGTCGGCGCCGATGCCGAGCAAGCGATCGGCCTGCTATTTGCTGCGGTCCACCTGGGCTTCGATCGCGAGCTTGCCCGCCGCGATCCGGACCTGGCGCCGATTCGAACGCATCGCGATTTTTCCCGGCTCGTAGCCGCCCCACCGTCGACGGCGAAGTCAAAGTGAGGCGCCGGCTATGAAACAACGCCGCTTGAAGCTCGAATTGCTCGAAAGCCGTGCCTTGCTGGCGACGGTCGGGGGACCGTGGCCCAATCCGCGCGACTTGACTCTGAGCTTCGCGCCCGACGCCACGCGCATCGGGCTCTTCGCGAGCGAATTGTTCGCCACGCTCGGACGCCAACGCGCCGCTTCGGCCTGGCAAACCGACGTCGTGCGGGCGTTTCAGACGTGGGCGGCCGTTGCGAACATCGACATCGGACTCGTTCCCGACACGGGGCGGGCTTTCGGCGCCGCCGGACTCGCTCAAGGCGACCCGCGGTTCGGCGACATTCGCCTCGGCGCGTTTCCGCAAGCCCGCGCGATTGCCAGCGCCGTCCCCTATCGCGCCGTGGCGGGAAGCTGGTCGGGCGACGTGTTTCTCAATAGTTCGCTGGCCGCCGGGCTGCAATCCGCCGCAATCGACCTGTATTCCGTGCTGCTCAACGAAGCCGGCAACGCGCTGGGACTCGCCGACACGAACGATCCCGATACGGTGATGTACACGGACTATCGCGGCGAACGCAGCGGACTCGCGGCGGCGGATATTGCCGCGATTCAGGCGCTCTACGGAGAGCGAACTCCCGACGCGAACGACGCTAGCGGCGGCAACGACAGTAACCTGACCGCCACGACCGTGAACGTCGGCACAGGCGTCGCCTTGGTCGCGGCCGACCTCCACCGCGCCGACGACGTCGACTATTACCGCATTCCGGCGCTGGGCGAGGGCGGACGGTTGTCCGTGCGGCTCGTCGCGGCGGGCGAGAGCTTCCTGGTCGGCACGGTCGATGTGTTACGCAGCGACGGAACGAAAGTCGCGTCGGCCGCCGCCGGTGGTCCGCTTGCGAACAACGTCGAACTTGCCGTCCCGCTCCTGCCGCCCCGCGGCGACATGCTGATCCGCGTTGCGGCAAAGTCAAGCGACGTTTTCGCCGTCGGCGGTTATCGCCTGGAGGTGAGCGTGCGCAGCGGCGACGGGGTGACCGCGCCCGTGCCCGGTGGAGCGCCCGATCCCGCGCCGGCCAACGTTGTGTTGCCGGCGATCGGACAAGCCCGATCGTATCCCGCGGTTGTTGGATACTTGGACGAAGAGGTCGGCCAGAACGATTCGTTCGCGACGGCGACGACGCTCGAAACCCCGTTCGGCTACGTTCCCGACACTCGTTACGAAGCCGTGGGCGCGATTCGCGCGGCGGAAGACATCGACGTTTATCGCATCGTGGCGTCGGAGACGGGCGATCGCCGCCTGACGGTCTATCTCGACACCTTCGACGTCCGGCTCGTCGATTTTCGGATCGCCTTGCACGATGCAGACGGCAACTTGGTCGTCGAGCAGGCCGTTCCTCAGGCGGATGGCCGTCTCGTGCTCGACGTGGCCGACGTGATCCTCGGCGAAGCGTACTATTTGAGCGTCTCGGCCGGCGGCCCGGGCGGCTCCAGCCTCGGCAATTACGTGCTCGTTACCGACTTCATCCGCGAAGATCCGTATATGATGCCGCTCGGCTCGGGCACGCTCGCGACGCCGGCGCAGCGGGACGTTCAACTGTGGCATACCGAGCGAACGCTACTCTATCGCTTCGACCTGCGGCCCGACGGCGGTGCCACGGATGCGGCGGTGCGCTTGGAAATGCATGACGCCGACGGCCAGGCAATTGCGGCGGTGCGAGCCCCAGCCGGCGCAACCTCCACACATTACGTTTGGCTTCCCGCCGGCTCGTTCGAGTTCGTCATTGAGCCCGATGCGGCCGCGCTCGAAGGGTTCTTGCCGATCGACTATGTGCTGTCGGCGGCGGCTCTGTCGGACGACGTCGGTCCCGGTCTTGTCGATCCTACCGAGAACCCGTTGCCGGGCGACGCCGACGGCAGCGGCGTCGTCGATCGCGGCGACGCAGCGGTCGTGGCCGGAGACTTCGGCCAGTTCGCCGACACACTCCCGTCGCTCGCCGATTTCGACGGCGACGGCGACGTTGACCTCGCCGACCTGCTCACCGTCGCTACGAATCTGGGCCGTGCGTTGCTGCCGGATTTGACGACATCGAATACCACGGGAGGCGGTTCGACGACGGGCACGCAAGCGCCGTCCGCGATCGTGGTTGCTCTTCCCAAGACGGATTCCTCCGGCCCCGAGGCGAACTCCGGCTTGGCGAAGGCCGCCCCGGGTCGCCGCCGATCCTCGCACGATGAATCGCCGGGTTTGGCGGCGTCCCGCGCCCGCCGACCTTCGCCCCAACACGTCGATACCGTTCTTGGCGTCGATATGGGTACGGCAGTTCCGCCAGCAGCGCCCGACAAGTCTTCGGCGTCTGGTCGGCGGCGTTCCCGATAAGCCGCATGAGCGCCGAGTCCAGAGCATCCCGCCGTTCGGGCAGCGCCGTTTCCGTTACCGCCGTCGCGCGATGCCCACACCCACAAGCGTAAAGGCCGCCAGCAACGTTAAACTGCCCGCTGGCGCCTCCGGAACCGCTGCGGCGGAAGGCACACTGCTCGAAGCGGGCGACAGGTTGCGGCTGAGAATCGCCAGGTCTTGGAGATCCACGAATCCGTTGCCGTCGAAATCGCCGCCGCCCCAGAGCGCGCCGCTTTCGATTCCTAGGTGTTGCGAGAGAAGTGCCGCGTCGGCTCGGTCCACAACGCCGTCCATGTTGGCATCGCCCGGCAATGGCGTCGACGATGGCATCACGTCGAGCTTGATGTTCTGGCTGTTCACGACGATGCCGGGGAACGTCAATTGCCCGACGCTCGGACCCGAAGCAACGACGTCATACGTGCCGGGAGCGAGCTCTAGCGTGTAGCCTCCGGAACCCCAGGTCAAAGTTGAGAACCGGTTTCCGCTCGACGTGTCGACCGCCACGATGGCCAGGCCCGAAAGCCCTTCGCCCGGCGCGTAGAACGCGTCGCCGTTCGCGTCGGCGAACGCAACGCCGGTCAGGAACGCGTCGGTGGTATAGTCGACCGCGAAGTGCTGCGTCATCACGAGCGGACCAACGGCGGTCGCCGAGTCGGAATCGTTGAGGATCCCGATGCCAATCTCGCGCATGTCGCCGTTGGCGATCAGATCGCGATGCCCCGGCGGAACCTGAATGCCCGAAGCGGTCGCGCCCCAGTCGATGGCGAACGCCGCGTGGCCGTGGAAGACGGATCGCGCGAAGGCGAACACGTTTTCGCCGGCTGTGCCGCCGCCGACGAAGAGATAATTCGAGGCGATCAATCGGGCCGCGAGGTCGTCGCCGTGCGCATCGAGGTTGTGGCCCTGCTGGTCGACGTCGATCATCACCTGCGAATACGTCGCGGAAGACACGCCAAGCTGCCCGTTCCAAGCGAGCGGCTGCACGGGCGTCAAAGCCGCCCACTGAGTCGAGAGGATATCCGGGCGGACATTGAAGAAGGTTAGCGCCGCGGCGACGTTCGGATCGTCGGAACTTGGCGAGGCAAACGTCGCCGCCGCACCGTAGTTGATATTCGCCAGCAAGTCGAGTTCCTGCTGCGGTCGGGTCCGCATCCGATTGATCATCTCGAGCATGAGCTGCTCGTCGGCCGTCGGTTCGCGGCCCTGTGCGGACTCGCCGAGAAGCAACAACAAAAGCGCGAGCGCGAAAGAAAGGCCGCGCCACGAAAACGCGGCGCGGCGGGAAGCAAGCCACCAGGTTGTGCTGCTCATCGAACGTTGGGAAGTCTAGGTGAATCCCGCTATCTGCTCTGCGATCGGCGGGCGGTCGTGTTGCGGGCGGCCGACAATGCCGAACCGTCGGACGTCTGCGAATGAATCGCGTCCACCGCGACGGGATCGACCGCGCCGCGGGCGCGAACTGCTCGCGGCGAAAGCGACGATGCGCTTGCCGTCCGCGATGCCCGCATGACCACGGCCGATGGCGCCGGTTCGCCGAATGGCGGAACCACGGGTGTCGGCGGCGTCGTTTCCGGCCGGCCAGGACCGCCGAGCGGATGCACGATCACCGGGCGACCGTTGGTCGGCGGCGCCGGCGGAACGTCGTCCGGAACCTGGTCCGGCAACTCGACCGGCGGGATTACTTCCGGCGGCGCGGGAGGAACCTCAACGATTAGCGCCGACGGCGCCGGTTCGCCAAATGGCGGAACCTGTGGATCGGGCGGAGTCGTGTCGGGCCGGCCGGGACCGCCAAGTGGATGCACGATCACCGGGCGACCGTTGGTCGGCGGGGCTGGCGGAACGTCGTCCGGAACCTGGTCCGGCAGGTCGACCGGCGGGATTACTTCCGGCGGCGCGGGCGGAACCTCGACGATCAGTGCCGACGGCGCCGGCTCGCCAAATGGCGGAACCTGCGGATCGGGCGGCGTCGTGTCGGGCCGGCCGGGACCACCGAGAGGGTGCACGATCACGGGGCGGCCATTCGTCGGCGGCGCCGGCGGAGCGTCGACGGGCGGCGTTTCGAAGGGGGGCTCCGGGATGCCGTCAAACGGATTCCCTATCCCAATGCCCTGCAAAACCGTGCGCAGCTCAAGGGATTCAAGCCCCAGTTCCTTCTTGCGGGTTAGCTTCAGTCGCTTTCTCATGGAATGTCCCCTTCGTGAAGAATGACCCAAACGGGAAATGCCAATCCCGGACAGCGACCCGCCAGACAATCGCGGGTTTGGTTCGTCTGACGCCTCTAGGCCGTCGCGAACCCCGCGTCGATCCCGGATGTACGGAGCACAATCCAGCAACCGGCTTGAGCACGCGATACGCAGTCGTTAGCAACCGTTAGAAATGTCCCCCTAATCGCCTCCCACAGGAGACGGATCATGGAGACAATTTCCATGGAGACGATTTCATGGCGCATTCATTACAGTGTCTTTTGCCGGCGCGATTCGCCAGTTGCGGATTCTCGGTACAATTCAGGACGCAGCGTTCGCGAATCGCCATGTGTTGCCATAAGCTCCTCACTCGTCCATGTCCCTCGGACGCTACATCGCCGTCGCACTTGCCGCCGGGTTATCGCTGGGCGTAGCTCGGGCGTGGTGGGACGTTGGATCGTTCGATTCGGCCGCGCCGCTCGCCGCGTTGCAGTTTCCGGCGGACGGCGAGCCCGACTACTGGCAAGTGCCCCTGGGCAAGCGAGCGAAGGCGGCCTTCGATGCCCTCACGTTCGAGTTCGGCGAGCTTCCCATCGGCCGCAAAATGCGGTACGCGTTCCGCGTGACGAACGAAGGCAATTTTCCGCTGGTGCTCGCCCGGCGGCAGACCAGTTGCGTGTGCACGCTCGCGGCGCTCGCCGAGCAGGCGATTCCGCCGGGCGAAACGGCCGAAGTCACGCTCGAATGGTCCGCCCCGGCCGATGCCCGCCCCGGCGAGCCGTATCGCCAATGGGCCGACATCGACACGAACGACGCCGAGCAACCGCGCGTGACGCTGGTCGTCGAGGGCGAGTTGGCGGCCGATATTGCCGTGCGCGACGACGTGCTCGATTTCGGCACGGTCGCCGCCAGTCAGACCAAGACTCGCGAGACAGCGATCGTTTCCTACCGCTCGGCTGCTGCCTCGCAAGCCGCGGAACAAGCGGTGCTAGCGGTGACGGCGTGGGAGTTCGACGATCCGGCGACGGCGAAGTACTTTGAGGTCCGCACGGAGCCGTGGACGAAGGAGGCCCCTGACGAAGAAGCGGCCGAGCGGTGTCGCGTCGCGGTCTCGGTGAAACCCGGGTTGCCCCCGGGACCGTTTCGCCAGACAATCCGGTTGACGACGAATCGGGCTGGGATCGCGCCTTTGGAGATTACGTTGTTGGGCGAAATCGGCCCCGACGTGTACTTGAGCGGCCCGGGTTACAGCCCGCGGACGAATGTCCTCATGCTCGGCTCGGTCGACCCGCAGCGTGGCGCGGAGCGGATGATCGACCTGGTCGAGTTCGGTCCGTGGTCGAAGCAGGACGTTCCGCGCGCCGTCGAAGTGACGCCGCCGGGCCTCGTCGCCGAGTTTCACCCTATCGCGGCCCACGCCAACGACGGCAGCCGCAGTCGGCGGCTAACCGTTCGATTGCCGCCGGACGTTGCCGCGAGCAGTTCCGAAACGCAAGGCCGAGTCGTCGTGGAAACGGGACACGCAATGCAGGGGCGAATCGAGTTTACGGTCCGATGGCGGATTAATCCGTAAGGTGGGCCTCACTTCGTTCGGCCCCCCCTACGCGGTAATGGGGCGAGTTGATACAGGGAGGTTTGGTCGATGAAAGTTGGACGGCAACGAATCGAACTGGCTGCGGCGGTGGCCGTGTTTGCCGCCTTGATTGCAGCGGCCGTCGGCGCTCCTCCAAATGCGAATCCTTTGCGCGCCGTTGGCGAGGAAAGCGGCGCTGAAACGCAAGCCGCGGATTCGAAGGCGACGCCAGCCAAATCCGACGAACCCAAGCGCCCGCGCGAAGAGTTGTTCGTCGGCTGGGAGCCGCCCGCCGCCGCCCTCGTCATCAGCGGGATGCTCGAAGGCCACATCGAACCGTGCGGCTGCACTGGACTGGCCAATCAAAAAGGCGGACTCATGCGCCGCCACACGCTCATCAAACAACTCGCCGCGGACTGGAAGTGCGACGTCCTCCCCGTCGACGTCGGACAAAGCGTCAAGCACACGGGCCGGCAAGCCGAGATCAAGTTTCAGCGGATGGTCGACGCTTACAAGGCGATGAACTATCGCGCCGTGGCGTTCGGGCCCGCCGATTTGCGTCTTTCGACGGGTGAACTGTATACGGCCGTTGTCGGCAGCGGCGACGGGAGTACGCCGTTCGTTTCGGCGAACGTCGGGCTGTTCGAGTTCGACGAAGCGGCGCTGCCGGCGTATCGCACGCTCGATGCCGGCGGGCTCAAGGTCGGCGTCACCACGGTGTTCGCCGATTCGCTGCACCGCGAAGTGCCAGGAGACGAGATCAAGTTCAAGCCGGCCGCGTCGGCGCTTGCGAGCGCAAACAAGCAACTGGCTGCGGCGAAATGCGACGTCCAGGTGCTGCTCGTCCACGGCACGATGAAAGAGACCGAAGATCTGGCCGCGAAGTTTCCGCAGTTCGGCATCGTGGCCACGTCGGGCGGCGCGGACGAGCCGCTGCGGCGGCCCAAACAACTCAAGAGCGGGGCCATGCTCGTCGAAGTCGGGCACAAGGGAATCTACGCGGGCGTCATCGGCGTTCATAAAACGGCCGCCGGCGTAAAGTTCCGCTATCAACTCGTGCCGCTCGACGACCGCTTCGCGGATTCGCCGGAAATCGTCAGGGTGATGGCGTCCTATCAAGAGGAACTCAAGAGCGCCTGGGAGAAGGGTCTCGATGCGTACGGCATCAAGCCGATCGACGACAGCGGCCGCCGCCAGTTCGTCGGTTCGGCCAAATGCGGCGACTGCCACGCGACGGCCTTCGAGATTTGGGAGAAAACGCCGCACGCCCATGCGACGGAAAGCCTCGTGCATCCGCCCGAGCGGTCGGAGATCGCAAGGCATTTCGACGCCGAGTGTTTGAGCTGTCACGTTACCGGCTGGGAGCCGCAGAAGTTCGTACCCTTTGCGTCGGGCTACTTGGGCTTGGGCGAAAAAGGAACGCCGCATTTGACCGGCTCCGGCTGCGAGAACTGCCACGGTCCCGGCTCGAAACACGTCGCCGCCGAAGAGGGCGACGCCGATGAAGCAACCAAGAAAAGGCTCCGCGCCGAGATGGTGCTCAAGCTCGACGTCGCCGAGCGGACCTGCGTCAAATGCCACGACCTCGAAAACAGCCCAGAATTCCACAAAGCCGGAGCGTTCGAGAAGTATTGGAAGCGGGTGGAGCACAAAGGAAAAGACTAAAAGAACTCGAAGGTTTAAGGATGAAGGCTTAAGCAAGACACAAGGCTTAAGCTTTAAGGCGATGCTCGCGTTCGGTCGCTGGTGCTTTTACCTTTGGAAATTTGAACCTTAAGCCTTGCTTCAACCTTCTTACTTAAGCCTTAAACCTTCCTCCTCGCCATCATGAACAAAGACGAAATTCTCTCCAAACTCGCCGCCAAGGAAATCTCCGTCGAAGAGGCCTCGAAGCTGCTTGGTCAGCTCGAACAGCCGAAGCGCGGGCAGCTTTACTGCAAGGTCAGCGAAAAAGGCGCCGTGAGCGTCTACGGATTGCAGCGGATGCCGGTCACGCTCTACGTCGAACAATGGGAGCGGCTGTTGAACTTCGCCGACGATCTTCGGGCGTTTCTCAAGGAGAACGACGCCAAGCTGAAGCGGAAGGAATGACGCCGAAGCGGGCGGCGCGTCGAAACGGGAATGTCAGGACGGCGCGTGTTGGGTCCTTCCGAGGGCTGCCTCTAACCCCGCTTGTCCTGACCTACGTCTGACCTAGGCCTATCGGTGCAGTGATTGGCGGCGGCTTACAGCACCGGGCAGTTGTCGAACCAGCAGCGGCCCTGGAGTTGCATCCAGTCGGTCGATTCGTGCGGGCCCCAGACGCCCGGTTCGTACTCGGCGAGCGGCGGTTCGCCCGTCGCTTCCCAGGCGGCGAGGATCGGGTCGATGATGCCCCAGGCGAGCTCCACTTCGTCTGCCCGGGCGAACAGGCTCGCATCGCCGACGATCGCGTCGAGCAACAGCCGCTCGTAGGCTTCGGGCAGTTCGCCGGTGAAGCGGCCGCGGAAGCGGAAGTCGAGATCCGTGAGCCGCAGTTGCATCGCCGAGTCTGGCACTTTCGTTTGCAGTTGGAGCTGGATTCCTTCGGCGGGCTGGACCTGAATCACCAACCGATTCGCGTCGCAGTGCGACGTGCGCCCGTCGCCGAACATCATGTGCGGCGGTTCGCGAAACTGGACGACGATCTGTGTCGTGCGGCAGGACATAGCCTTGCCGCTACGGAGATAGAACGGCACGCCCTGCCACCGCCAATTGTCGACGTCGAGCCGCAGCGAAGCAAACGTCGCCGTGTGGCTCGTGGGAGAGACGTGTTTGGCTTCGAGATAACCGCGATACCGACCGCGCACGGAGCTCGCCGCGACTTGTTCGGCCGCCATCGGTTGAATCGCGCGGAGGACTTTCACCTTCTCGTTTCGCACGGCGTCGGCCTCGAAGCGGACGGGCGGTTCCATCGCCGCGATCGTGAGCAGTTGCAGCAGGTGATTCTGAAACATGTCGCGGAGCACGCCGGCCGTGTCGTAGTAGTCGCCGCGATGGCCGACGTCGACCTCCTCCGCCACGGTGATCTGCACGTGGTCGATGTAATTGCGGTTCCAGATGGGCTCGAAGATCGTGTTGGCGAAACGGAACACGAAAAGGTTCTGCACGGTCTCCTTGCCCAGGTAATGGTCGATGCGAAAGACCTGCCGTTCGTGGAAGACGTGGTGCACGATGTCGTTGAGCCGGTGGGCCGTTTCCTGGTTCGTGCCGAACGGCTTTTCGATCACGATTCGCCGCGTGCCGTGCGATTCGTCGGCCATGCCGTGCTGGCCGAGGGCGCGAATGGCCGGCTCGTAGAATCGCGGAGCCGTCGAGAGATAGTACACGCGGCCGCGCGCGGTCTCGCCTTCGATCTCGGCCAGCGATTGGTGCAGGTGCGTGAACGATTCGGCGTCGGTGATATCGCCAGGTGCGTAAAAAATGCCGTGCGCGAAGTCGGCCCACGACTTCGGCGCGAACGCTTCGCCCGCCGCTTTGGCGGTCGACTCGGCCAGCTCGTTCCGCCAGGCGTCGTGAGTGTAAGGCGTGCGCGAGACGCCGACGACCTTCGTGCCCTCGGGCAGTCGCTGCTTGCGGTGGAGCGAGTAAAGTGCTGGAATCAGCTTGCGGCTGGTCAAATCGCCGGACGCGCCGAAGATGACGATCGTGGTGGGCGCGGCGGCGTGATTGTTCGAGGACATGGGCGTTGGAACGATCGAGTTGCAGGGAACGTGAAGGCAGCGACGCGCATTTTACGCGGAAACGCCCGCGGCATGAATTGGCCGCGTGACGCGCGACGGGCGGTCCGTTACATTGCGGACTGGATTGCATATTTGATTTGTCCGCAGGCTTCTACGTCGAGGAGTTTCCATGAGTGATGCTCGTATTGGGTCGAAAGTCTGCTGCTTGCCATGCTTGAACGGACTGGCGGCGTTGCTGGGGGCATGTATTTGGGCCGCGGCGTGGTTGGCGGCGATTGCCGGGTGCGGCTCGGAATCGTCGGACAAGAGCGGCGGCGACGCGGCGGGAATGGTGAAGCTCGAAATCCTGAGCCTGGAAGAAATTCGCGAGCGAATCGCGTCGTATAAAGACAAAAAGCTGGTCGTGGTCGATTTCTGGTCGACCTCCTGCCCGCCGTGCATGGAGGAGTTTCCAGGGCTGGTCGCGCTTTCCGAAAAACATCCCGACGAGGTCGCGTGTATTTCGGTCTCCGTTGACTTCGAGGGCGGGAAGAACAAGAAACCCGAAGACGTGACCCCAAAGGTGCTCGGATTTCTCAAGGAGAAGAAGGCGGTGAAGGTCGTGAACATTCTGAGTAGTACGCCGAGCGACGACGTGTTCGCCGACGGCAAGCTCGACCTCGGCGGTTCGATCCCGGTTGTCATCGTTCACAACCGCGACGGCAGCGTCGCCAAGAAGTTCAGCGAAGCCGAGCCGTTCACGTATGCCGACGTAGACAAGCTCGTAGCGGAGCTGCTCGCGGCGAAGTGAATCGGGCGCGTCGGGTGGGCCGAGCCGCGTAGGGTGGGTCGAGCGACAGCGAGGCCCGCCGGAACCGGCGCGAAATGGTGAATGGAAAGTTGTGAATCGTGAATTGTGAATGGCAACGCGGCTTCTGCATTCAACATTACGATTCACCATTTACCATTCTCAATTCCGGCTGTTCCGGCCGGCGCGTTCCGGCTCGTAACCGACGCTCTGGTGGGCCTCACTATCGTTCGACCCACCCTACGATCATTCGGACAGCTCAACCCTGCAGATCCAACCAGCGACATTCAGCCGCGTCGAGTTCGCTCGTTAGGGCCAAAAGTTCGTCGTGCAGCCGTTGGGCCGCGGCCGCGTCGGTCGCTTCCATGAGTTGGGCTTGGACGCTCTTCTTTTGTTCGTCGAGCCGGGCAATCTTCTTTTCGAGCGCCGACACTTCCTTTTTCCACTCGCGCTGAAGTTGAGCCTCTGACTTGCCCGTGTCGGCGGGCGAAGCGACCGTGTGGTGTCCCTTCGGCGTACCGCGGGTTTGCGGCGTGTGCTCGCGGGCGGCGTCGGCGATTTCCTTACCGACGCGATAGACGTAGTTGTCGTAATCGCCCGGATAATTCGCCACGCGGCCGTCGCGGACTTCGACGACGCCGGTCGCGACGCGGTGCATGAAGTGCCGGTCGTGGCTGGTGAACACGATCGTGCCTTCGTATTCGATCAGCGCTTCGGCGAGGGCCTCGACCGTTTCGACGTCGAGATGGTTGCCCGGCTCGTCGAGGACGAGGACGTTATGGTGGGCGAGTAGCAAGCCGGCGAGGACAAGCCGCGCCCGTTCGCCGCCGGAGAGCACGCTGATCTTCTTTTCGACGTGCTCGCCGCGGAACAGGAAGCTGCCGGCCACGTCGAGAATCGTTTGCGGCCGCGTGTCGGCAACGGCTTTGTGCTGGAGGTATTCGTAGGCCGTCCAGTGCTCGGGCAGCGTCGTGTAGACGTGCTGGGCGTAGATGCCGATATCGCAGCCGAAGCCCCAGCGGACCTCCCCTGCAAGCGGCGGGAGCGAATCCGTCAGCGTTCGCAGGAGCGTCGTCTTGCCTTGGCCGTTGTCGCCGACGATCGCGGTGCGGCTGCCGTGCGGCAAATCGAGATTCACGTCCTTGGCGACGACGTGGCCGGGATAACCGATGGCCACGTCGACGCAGCGAACGGCCGAACCCTTGCGAACCTCGACCGCAGGCAAGCGAATGCGGACCGTGCTTTCCGACTCCTCGACGTCGAGAAATTCGAGCCGTTCGAGCTGCTTGGCCTTGTTGCGGGCTTGTGACGCCGTGCTCGCGCGGGCGCGGTTCTTGTCGATGAACGTTTCGAGGTGCTTGCGCTTGGCCGCAATCGTCGCGTTCACGCGGAGGGCGTGCTCGCGGCGCTCGGCCTGGTTGGCGAGATAGGCGTCGACGTTGCCGGGATACATCGTGAGCTGGCCGCGGGCCAATTCGAGCGTTTGCGTGCAAGTGGCCTTCAAGAATGCGCGATCGTGCGACACGACGAGCACGGCCCTGCGAAACTCGTTCAAGAACCGCTCGAGGAGCAACTGCGTGCGGAGGTCGAGAAAGTTGGTTGGCTCGTCGAGGAGCAAAAGGTTCGGATCGTGAAGCAGGAGCGCCGCGAGCTTCACGCGCGTCTGCCAACCGCCGGAGAACTCGCTCACCGGCCGCGCTAGCGAGGCGTCGGGAAACTCGAATCGCCAGGCGACCTCGCCGCACCGCCAGTCGGGCTGGCCGCTGTCGCGCATCAGGAATTGCATGACCGATTCGCCGGGCAAGAACGGGTCGTGCTGCCTGAGGTAGCCGAGGCGGAGCTGGTTGTGGCGAAACAGCTCGCCGGCGTCGAGTTCTTCCTCGCCCAAAAGGATGCGGCAAAGCGTCGACTTGCCGGCCCCGTTCCGGCCGATCAACCCGACCTTGTCGGTGTCGTTGATCGTAAAGCCGGCGCCGTCGAGCAAGTGCTGCAAGCCGTAGCGTTTGTAGGCGTCGCGAAGTTGAAGGAGGACGGTCATGGATGCTGAAATCTATCGGCGTTACCTACCTGCGGGCAAGTCTAAATCGGCACGTACGGAGCGGCCGTCGCCACCTGAGAACGGTACCCGCCGCGCTCGTAGGGTGGCGTCTGCGAAAAAGATTACGGCCCGACGGGAAACGCCAACCCACGGACGTATCGGAATCGTCGGGCGAGCGTTGCGGCAACGGCCTTGGCACGGCCTCGCAGTGCGTCGCGAAACGCCCTCGCATCGGGCGGTTCGTCCGGGGCAAGCGGCGGAGAAATCGTTTGATCGTCAGCGTCGAACGCGACGAGCCACGACCCCGCCCGATAAGGCCACGCCTCGCGCGGGTCGAGCAGCTCGCGGACGGCATCGAGAGCCGGCGGAGCATGGGACGACGGATCGTCTGCAGGAACGTCGATTCGCTTGGCGCACACGACGGCGACGATCGTCGACGGCGAACGTTGTTCGGCGCCGTCGAGGGCCAAGGAGCCTTCCCACGTCCAGCGCGATACGTTTGAGACCTTTGCGCCGCGCCGCATCTCATGGCGTTCGAGGCTACCAAGGCCGTCGAACACGAACAGCGCCGGCGTTGCGCTGGTGGGCAGTTCGACTTCGAACCGCAGGCGTTCGGCGTGTACCGCGACCGGCGTCTCGTTTGCAACCAGTTCCGTCGACGAATTGCCGCGGATCACATAGCCGCGCAGCCCGGGAGTTACCTTTGCGGACCGCACGAGATCGGGCGTCGCTTGCGGTTCGACGGGCGACGGCACGGGCGGGACCGAATCGGGCGGCGCAGGAACGGCCGAGTCCGGCGGCATCGATTCCGGGAACGAATGCCCTTCGCCGGGCTTCGCGCTGTGGTCGTCGCCCTGCTTTGAAGCCGGCGCGGCGACGGCAACTTCGTCGCGATGCCCGCTGCGCAGGTTACGGTCCCAAATCGCATAACCCACGGCAACGAACAGCGTGCAGGCCGTGATGGTTAGCGCGCAGCCGAGATTGCCGACACTGATGCTGGCGATCTTCCACGCCCGCGCGTTGGGGACGAGAGTGCGTTCCAGCGCCTCGGCGAGCGCATCGGCCGATGGGAAGCGGTCTGAAGGCTCGGCGGAAAGCGTTTTGAGACAAATGTCGACGAGCGACCGCCGAGCGCCGCAGCGTTCCACGAGACTGCGATCGAACGTGCAATTCTGCGCGGCTACAAGGGCATTCGGCGCGAGCGACGTTCCAAACGGCGGCTTACCCGTCAACAGCCAATACAACACGGCGCCGAGCGCGAAAACGTCGGTTCGCCGGTCGAGGCGGTCGGTCTCGCCGCGGGCCTGTTCGGGGGCCATGAACGGAATCGTGCCGCTGACGGTTCCGCTAGGCGTCGGGTCGTTGCTCCAAGCGTGGCGCAAGCGGGCGAGTCCGAAGTCGATGAGCCGGGCCGCGCCCTTTTCGTCGACGATGATGTTTTCCGGTTTGACGTCGAGGTGCAACACGCCGCGGGCGTGGGCCGCCGCGAGCGCTCGGGCCGTTTGGCTGCAAAGCCGCGCCGCTTCGCGCCAGGATATCGCTTCGCCGCCAGCGTGCTGCCGCAAATTGCAGCCGCGAATGTACTCCATGACCAGAAACGGGCGGCGCTCGTGGAAATCGAGATCGTAGACGTGGGCAAGGTGCGGATGATCGAGCGCGGCGAGGATCCGGCCCTCGGCGATCAGGCGATCGTGCTCTTCACCGGCGTCGGCCAGCTCGCGGCGGCCGACTTTGATGAGCAGCTCTTTCTGCAACTGCGGATGTAGCGCACGGTACACGTCGCCCTGTCCGCCGGAGTCGAGCGCACCGATGACGCGGTACTTGCCGATCGACTCGATCGACGGCGATCCGGTACTGCTTGCGGCCGTTGACGAACTCGCATCCGTCGCGCGGGGCCACACGACGGTCGAATCGTGTTTGCCGGGCGGCGTGGCACGATCCGATCCCGGCGGCGCGGGCGAGGGCTGCGTCGAATGAGAGCGCTCGGATTTCGGCGAATCGTCGGTCATGGACCGCCCTCGGGTGGCGGCTGGAGACGCACGTCGGCGCGCACGAACTAACCGCGCCCGGCATTATCGCCGTGCGGCGGCGCCATTTCCAGCTTTCGTTGCAAGACGGTCGGCGGACGCCCGCATCGGGCCAGACGCACATTCGTTTTTCGGCGATGCGCCGCGTGGACTTGCCGGCTCGTTGTTGGGCTCGCGCCGGCGGTGTTATACTCGTCGCGTTCTGACGATCTTTTCGAGCCGCGAATACCGAGAATTGGAGACGGTTCCCATGCAAACCAACCGGGCGTGCTTGTCGATTGCGTCGATTATGTTCATAGCTTGGGGAATTGCAACGATGCCGATACCTGCCGCGATTGCCGCCGACTCGTTCCCGCCGGTTTCGGACTTGCCGGCGAGCAAGCAACTGCCCGACCCGCTCGTGATGCTCAGCGGCGAGCGGATCGCTTCGCGCGAGGCTTGGGAGGCCAAACGGAAGCCGGAACTTGCCCAGTTGTTTCAGCACTACATGTACGGCTACTTTCCCAAAGAGAAGATCACCGTAACGGGCCGGGTCGACCGCGAAGACCAGGAGTATTTCGGCGGCAAGGCGACGAAGCGGCAGGTGACGCTCGACCTGGGGCACAAGACGCTGCCCAAGATCAACTTGCTGGTCGTCGTGCCGAACAAGCGGACCGGCCCCGCGCCCGTGTTCCTGGGCATCAACTTCTGCGGCAACTTCGCCGTGCTGCCCGACGCGGATATTCCGCTCACCGATGCTTGGGTGTACGACAGTTGCGCGGGACAGCAGAACAACCGCGCGACCGAAGCCTCGCGCGGCAAGCAGACCGACATGTGGGCGATCGAGCAGACGATCGACCGCGGTTATGCCGTCGCCCTGTTCCACACGGCCGATGTCGATCCCGACAAGAACGACTTCTCCGACGGCGTGCATCCCCATTTCGTCCCCGACGGGCAGCGTCGCAACGACGACGACTGGGGCACGATCGCCGCCTGGGCGTGGGCGATGAGCCGGGCGGTCGACTATCTCGTCACCGACAAGGACCTCGACGCCAAACGCATCGCCGCCGTGGGCCATTCGCGGAACGGCAAGACGTCGCTCTTGGCTGGTGCGTTCGACGAGCGGATCGCGCTGGCCATTCCGCATCAAGCCGGCTGCGGCGGCACCGCGCCGAGCCGCGGCACGGTCGGCGAATCGGTGACGCGAATCAACACGAGCTTCCCGCACTGGTTCTGTGGCAACTTCAAACAGTTCAACGACCGGCCGGAAAGGCTGCCGTTCGACCAGCACTGTCTCGTGGCAATGATGGCCCCGCGGCCGGTGCTGCTGTCGAACGCCGTCGAAGACCAATGGGCGAACCCGTCGGGACAGTTCGAGGTCTTACAGGGGGCGCGACCCGTCTACAAGCTCTACGGCGCCGACGACTTGGACGACGCGAAAATGCCGCCGCTCGGCAAGCTCATCGACGGCAAGCTCGGGTACTACATCCGCGAAGGGAAGCACTCGATGACCCGCGAGGATTGGAAAGTGTTTTGCGACTTTGCGGATAAACACTTTGGCGGCAAGTGATGAGTGATGGTTCTCGTAGGGTGGGTCGAGCGATAGCGAGGCCCACCGCAGTCAACTGGGACGATCCCCACGTTCCTGGAATACGAACTTCCTGACTTCGAACGACCATTGGCTCCAAGAAACCATGATTTGCCGAGCCGAAGACTACATCGCCTTGCTCGAAAGCGATGACGTGTATGAACCGTCGCCTTATGACGAGGCAACGGAGGAAGTCTGGCTCGACATCGTTGCGCGTTTTCCGCAAGCGCACCGCGCCGTCTCCCACAACAAGACGACGCCCGAAGCCGTCATTCGCGCCCTTTTTTCCATTGGGGATGAAATCGTGCGTTCGCAGCTAGCATGTGTGCGCCGCACGCCGCCCGATTTGCTTGTCGAAATGGCAAGCGACCCAAGTAGCATGGTCGGTGCCGCGTTGACCTGTCACCCGAAACTCCCGCCAGAAGCGCTCGCCAAGTTATTGCTGCACGCGTCTGAGTTTGTTCGAGAACGAGCGAATGATCGCGTGCGACGCGATGCCGCCTCTACAAACGAGTAGTCTCGTAGCGCGGGTCGAACGATAGCGAGGCCCACCAGACGCCAGCGTGGAGTGTCGTTCGTGGTGGGCCTCGCTAGCGCTCGACCCACCCTACGTCCGTTATGCCGCGGCGCGGGTGCGGAGCCACCAGCGGCCGAGGGCGTAGCCGGCGGCCAGGTTGACGATGATCAGCAGCGTGTAGAAGACCCAGGTCATGGCCGCGGCAATGATTGGGTGCGAGAGGCCGGCAATCAGTCCATGCAAGCGTAGCTTGGCCGCGAAAGACCTCGGTGCAACGATTGCCGGTCGAATCGTTGCGTTCGTTACGATCAGAACCGACGAGGTAGGCTGGGTCGAGCGCTAGCGAGGCCCGCCGGGACTTCGGCTGCGAACTGGCGCCGGTATGAATTGTGAATGGGAAATGGTGAATTGTGAATTGTGAACGCAGAAGCTGTGTCTTGCCATTCACCATTCACCATTCGCGCCCGTCCGCGGTGGTCCTCGCTGGCGCTCGATCCACCCTACGCGGCTAAATGACGAAGGCCCGGCGTTCGTTTTTTTGGACGAGCGCCGGGCCTTGCCGTGTTCCCTGAGCGGCCGGAGCGACGCGAGACGTCGCTCCGGCGCTCAGTCGTGAAGCCCCATCGTGAAGCACTTGCCGCGGCAGTCGACCCAGTAACCGCCAGACGGCAAGCTTATTGCTCCAACCCAGGAGGGAGGGTGGCGTCTAAGTTCCCGCAAACCAGACGCTCGCGATGGGGACTTCAGGAGTGGCTCCTTGGGGAAGGTTCAAGTTTGAAGGTTCAAAGCTCAAATAAGGTCTAAGGTCAAAGGTATAAGGACGACAACTCGCCTGGCTGCTGGCTTCTGTCTCCTGACTCCCATCTCTCTTCGCCGCTATGCGGCGCGGCGTAATGTCGTGGCTGGGGGGGCGCGGCTCGCGAGGATTTTTTTGACGGCTTCGCGGGGAGCGGCGTTGATTAGGAGGACGTCGCCGGGTTGGGATTCTTCGGCGACGTAGCGGGCGGCGTCTTCGAGTTCGCGGCACGCAATGGCGTGGCCGAGCGGCATACCGGCGTCGCGGGCGGCGGCGACGACCTCGCGGGCGTCGCGGCCATAAGCAACAAAGCGGTCGGCGCCGGCGCGGCACACGACGTCGCCGCCGAAACGCTTGCGCAGATCGCGGGCGTCGTCGCACGCCGCGTCCTCGTCGCCGCAGAGCACGAAGCGGCGTCCGCGGGCCGTCGTTTCGCGGAGCAGTTCCAGCGCCACGAGCGACGGTTTTCCGCCGCGCGGCGCTTCGTGAATGATCGTCAGGCCATCGGACTGCGTCACCTGACTGCGGTCGGGCGGCGGCAGGAACGCGGCGAGCGCCGCGGCGATTTCGTGCGGTTCGAGGCCGAGCGTGCGGCCGACGGCATACGCGGCGAGCACGGCATGAAGATGATGCCGTCCCCACACGCGGACACAAAGCGTCGCGCCCTCGACCTCGCAGCGGAGGCATCCGGCGGCGTATTCGACGTTTGTGGCCGCAAAGTCGCAATCGCCGCCGCGGCCGAATGTGCGGACGTTGGCGGAAATGCCCGCGAGCGAACGGCGGAGAGCCGGTTCGTCGCCGCAAACGATGGCATGGGCGTCGCTGGACAGGAGCGATGCGGCCCGCTTGACGCTCGCCGGGTTACCGCTGCCCATCGCGACGACGACTTGCGGTCGGCAAAGTCGGGCGGCGGCGTCGGTTTGTTCGGCGCTCTCGGCGTTTAGCGGCGCGATGGCGTAATCGTCGGCCGCATCGACGTTGAGCATGGCCAGGGGTAGCGCCACGCGCGGCTCGTCGTGCAGTGCGTCGTTGGAATTGGGAGCGGCGCCCGTCAGGTGGCAACGTAGCACACAGTCGATGAGTGCGGCAGCGAGCGAATCGGTCTCATCGCCGCAGAGCGCGATCATCTGTCCGCAAAACCGATCGCGTTTCCAGCGAGCGAGTTCCCAGAGGGCGACGACCGGGTCGGCGACTTCGATCGACCAGCGTCCGGCAAACGGCTCGACGCGATGGTTCGCCACGACGCCGGCGGCGCCGCGCATGAGCGCTTCGTAGGCGCAGTCGGACGCGGGATCGAAGCCGTTTTCGCAGGATTTTCCGGGGATCGCCCAATAAACGTCGCCGCGCTGCGCGTGGCGAACGTCGGTGACGATGCGTTCGACGGGCGCCATGTCGCCGTCGCGAGGGGGCATGGCCGCGAGGCGGAGCGTACCGCCGACGACGTCGGCGAGCGCGCCGAGGGCGAGGTCGGTCACGTGCGGAAAGCAGGTCGTGGTGGAATCGGTCATGTGTTTCTTACCCCGCCTTGGCGGC
>QEVJ01000133.1 GCA_003576845.1 Planctomycetota bacterium | reverse complement strand
TTGCCGCAACGGTTGCACGCGCCAGTCAATGGAGGCAGAAGAAATAATGCCGCGCCGCGGTAATCGCATAAGGTCGTTCTGTCTCTGCGACCTCTGCGCATCCTCTGCGACCTCTGCGTTAAAAAACGAACCCGCTTGTTTTTGGTTGCGGCCACCAGCCGCGCTAGATCTCCGTGTTTCATCGCCACGCATCGCGGTCGACGCTTTGCCCAGCGCCATCCCGTCGCTAGTAATCGTTTCGTCATCATTCCGTTTTCCCCGTTACGATGTCGCGGGTGATTTCGACGAGCCGGTGCTGCCGGCCGGCCAGTTCGTCGAGTCCCTTGCGTAGTTGCGGATCGCTCGTTTCGTCGCCTTGGACCAGCTCGGAGATTTGCTTGAGTCGCCGATTAACGCGGACCTGCATCGTGCGGAGCATTTTGAGCTCCGCCAGCTTGTCGACCAGCGGCGGTTCCGCCGTCGGGCCGTCGCCGGGATCGCCGGGCGGGCGCGGCGGGCGATCTTTGGCGTCTTGTTGAGCCTGCTTGACCGCGGCGAGGATTTCATCGAGCGCGGCGATCACATCCTGCTCGATTTGCTGCGTGTAGGCGTCGATCCGCGATTGGCCCAACAGTTCCGCCACGGTGCGCATGTCGCCGCCGACCTGTTCGACCGCTTCCGACAAGGCCGCCGCCGTGCCGTCGTCGCGCAACAGCGCCAGCGCCCGGTCGCACATCAGCACGATCTCCTGCTGTTTGCGGGCGAGGCGTCCGGCTTTGATGTCGTCTTCGGCCGAACGCGCTTCGACGGGCGTTTTGTCGAGCTGCTTCGTTTCGTCGTGTACGGCGATTTCGGCGTCGAGCATGGCGCGGAACCGCTGTTCGAGCGCGACGAGCGTCCGCTGCACTTGCTCTTCGCGCATCTGGCGAAGAATCTTCTCGATCTCGGCCTGCGCCGCCTTGAGCTCGTCGAGGGCCTTTTGTTGCTGGTCCCTCGCGCCTTTGCGGTTCGCTTCGTCGAGCTTCTTCTGGGCCTCGCGCATTGCGTCGCGGGCTTGCTTGAGCCGCTTGTGGAGCGGGCTTTCCTCGTCGAGTTTTTGCGAATCGATCTTCTGAAGCTCGGTCGGTTCGCCGCTTTCGCCGGGTTCTCCGGGCTTGGGTTCACCGGGCTTCGCGTCGGACGGCGCGGCGTCGCTCGGTTTCGCATCGCTTTGGTCTGCATTGCCTGCCTCCGCGGCGGCTTTCTTCTCGGCATCGTGCTTGGCGACTTCGCCCTCCAGTTCGCCGGTACGATCGGCAACTTCGCCCTGATCGGAGGCGAGGCGTTCTTCGTCTTCGCCCGATTCGGTGCGACCGGCAATGCCTTCCTGCGAACGAATCAGCCGCCCCAGTCGCTTTGCGAGTTCCTTGAGCCGCCGCGTTTCGGATTCGACGGCCTTCGCCCGGCTCTCGTTTTGCAACAGGTCGATCAAGGCCTTGAGATCGGTTTGGACCTTGGTTTGACCTTCGAGCACCTGGTCGAACGCCGGGCCGCCCTCGGCGTCCTTCTCGGCGAGCGACTTGGCGAGGGCCTCTAACTGCCCGGCCAAAAACCGCTGCTTGCTCTCGGCAAATGCTTGCTTGAGCAGCGCTGCCCGAGCGGGATCGGTCGCCGACGAAACCTGCGCCAGCCGGCGCAACCGCTGTTCGAGCCGGGCATAATCGTCGGCCAGCCGCTGCTGCTCGCCGGCCAGCGTTTGCCCCGTCGCATCGGCCTTCTCCGCCGGCGCGGGCGCCTTCTCAACCACCGTCGGGTTCTCGCTCGGTTCATCCGGCTCGGGCGCGCGCAGTTGCGACCGGGCTGGTGCGGATAGGGCAAAGACCACTGCGCACGACGTTACTGCCGTAAGTAGCAGCCAATCCCTCTCACGTGTTCGTCTCATTGTATCCATCCTTCACGGGCCAACTGCTCGCGCTGCCCCGACCCCCGACGCCCGAATCCCGTATCCCGAATCCTGCCCCCCGTTCCATTCTATCGAACCGCCGCCCTATTCCAGCAAGCTCTTTTGCTGTTCTTTGCGGGTTCGCTCACGCAACTGCTGCTGGCGTTTGCCGATTTCGCGGAGTTCCTCGACCAGTTGGTTGAAATCGCCGGCGTCGGCCAGTTCGCCCAGGACCGCCCGCAAGGCGACGACGATTTGGTCCGCCTCTCGCTGAGCGGCGGCGACGAGTTGCTCCGTCGGCGGCTCGCCTTGCAGACGGGCCTCGATCGCGGCAATGCGATCGGCCAAATCCTTGGAGGCCGCTTCCGCCCCTTCTTTGAGTGCCGCAGCCTCCGTGCGAAGTTGCTCCAATTGATCTGCGGCGACCGCCCGCTGTCGCAGGACGGCGAGCGCGGCGTCGAACTTCGGATACCCTTCGGCGACGGCCGCACGCAACGGCACGATCAGCTTGTCGGCGAGCCGCGCACGCCGCTCGGACGTGTCGAGCCGATTGGTGACCAGTTCTTCGCCCATTTCGTCGAGGGCGTTGGCCACCGTCGCCGTTTCATAGCTGCTCCGTTCGCCATTCTGAGCGGCGCGTTCGACTTGCGGCCCCATTTGCCGCCGCGCGGTTGTGGAAGTCGTATCTTGGGTCACCGGAGAACGTGGCTTGAGCTCGCCCAGCGCGTCGCGCGTCTGTTCCAACTCTTCGATGATCGTCGCAAGCTTGTCGCGTATGAGCACCTCGCGGGCTTCGAGCCGCCCGAGCAGATCGTCGACCGTCACCACTTCGAGCGGCACGCGGTCGCTTTCGCCCACAGCCGGTTTCTCTCGCAAGTCGCAACGGTCAACCGCGCGCACGGACACCATCAACTGATCGCCGGGTTTCAGCGCTCGGCCCGAGGGCAATCGGAACCCGCCCAAGTCGAGCGTTTCGGCGACGGCGGCGGCGTTTTCTGAGGGTTCGCTTGGACCGGCCGGCGCTTCTCCTCGCCACGGCTTCGTCGCGAGCGCGATGCGACGCTCGCCGGAGACCGGAGCAGCGAGCGGCCGCTGCGTCGCGTCCTCTCCCGCGGCGGCGATCGCAAACCACGCCCGATCGAGCGCGTGATCGTCCGCGATTTCGCCCTGCAATCGCAGCAGCGCGTTCGGGGTAACCGTCGAGCCGACGCCGACGAGCTTGACCGCGGCCCGCGGCGGTTCGTCGGGCACGGCGACGAGTTGCAACGGAATGGCCTCCCGATTGGCGACGCCGTCGGCATCGTGGAGCGTGAGGAACGCCGCCGTCGTGCGTTCGAGCGGTCCCAGCGCGAATGCGAACTCGTATCCGCCGCCGCCAACGTCGACGGACTTTTTCTCGCCGTTGATCGCGATATCGACGCGGCGAAGCGGCTTGCTCGCCCGGGCATGGAGCGTCACGTCGGTTCCGACGGGCAATTCGAGCGGTCCGGAAATATCCACCGAACGCGGCGTAAAGCGGCCGGACTTCGCGTCCACGAGATATCCTGGAAAGCGGCACGCGGCCCGCGCGACGACCAGTTTCGGGCTATCGACCGTCGCGATCTTCACGCCGGAAACGCGGCCGTCGCCCCCGCGGATGTCGAGTTCGAGCGAGCCGAGCACGTTCTTGAGTGCGAGCGTGTATCGCTGGAACTCATCCCGGCCGGGAATCGCGGCCGCCTCCTGCTGGAGCATCTGCCGCCCTTCGCCGCCGCTTTCGCCTTCGTAGGCCGCTTCGACGAACTCGGGCAGCATCCGCAGCGCGTCGGCCAGCACGGTCAGCGTCGCGTCGCCGCCGCGGACGACTTTGATTTCGTCCACGGGCGACGCGGTGTACGTCGCCCGCGGCGTTTCCACGACGAACGGCGCCGGTCTCAACGGGGCGCGAACCGTGGTGCGCCCGTAATCGAGGACGACTTTCGTCGAGCCGACGATCTCGAACGCGGCCGGGCCGGCGACGACGAGCCGCGTGCCGCCGTTCATCACGATTTCCGCCCGGCCGGAGATCAATTCATAGCGGCCGAGCGAAAGCTTCGCCCCGGCGCGGTATGCCCGAGCATCGCCGCGCCACAGGCAATCGACGGCTCGCCGCAGCACGGCGACGCCGCCGGCGTCCGACCCGGCGGCGAACCGATCGAGTTCGCCGAGCGGCTCGACGATTTCGCCAATGCCGCGGGCGGTGGTCGCTTTCATCGCGCCGTTCTCGGCGACGTGCGCCGCGGCGCCGGCGGCGACCGCGATCGGCTCGCCGTATTTCCTTGTGTCGACTCCGCGCGGCTCGACCTCGACCGCGCCCGTATAGACGTGTACTTCCTCGGCCACGGGCGGCGAACTCTCCGGTACGACGATCGCGTACTCGGCCCAAAAGCCTTCGACCAGAAGCACCGTCTTGCGCGGCCACGGCTCCGGCGAGCCGGCGAGCCGCTGCAAATAGAACGCCAGCGCATCGCCGGCCACGAACCACGCCATCGCGAACGCCGCGAGCAGCGCGAACGCGGCCGCCGAGCGGAAAACGAGCGGCCGCCCGTTGAACACCCGCCGCACGCGCACGTTGCGGGCGAGCGTGCGGGCTTCGGCCACGGTCTGTTCAAGCATGACGCCGCGCTCGCGCTCCGCACTTGCGTCGCCGCCGGCTGCGGGCTTTTCCGTCGTGGCGGGGCGATCGCAAAGACTGACCGCGGTCAGCAGCCGATCGCCGAATTCGCCGTGATGCCGCTCGACGAGCGCAGCCAAACTCGTCCTCGGCAGCCGCGCGAACGAACGCCGCAGAATCAAACGGTAAACGATCGCCGCCAGGCCAACCGCCGCCAGACACATCGCCGCCTGACGAACGTTCCACGACGGCTCGAACGCCCAATCGTAAAGCCACAGCAAGAAGAACGCCGCACCGAGCCAGATCGCCGCGGTCGCTAGCCCGTCGATCCACGCATACGCCCGAATCGCCCACCGCAGGCGCGCAAGCAACCACCGCAACTCGCCGGGGAGCCGCACGTCGGCCGGTCGTCGTTCGTCGTTCGCGGTGCTCATTGCGTCAAGCCAGTTTCGCCAATCTCCGCAGCGTCCATTCGGTGAACAACAATCCGCAAATCACGCCCAAGAGCGTCGTCGCCCAGAGGCGATCCCAGGTCGCACTCGCCGCGCCGCGAACGCGCAGATAGCGCGTCGCGTCGCGGAGTTCGCCGGTAATCGCCGACGTCACGCCAAAGGCCATCGGCCCGCCTGCGCCGACGAGGTACTTGCCGCCGGTCGAACCGGCCAATGCCGAAAGCAGCGCGTCGTCGCGCCGCGCGTGTTCGGCTTCAAGGTCCGGCTCGACCGCGCGGATCGTTTCCGCCACCAATTCGTACGGCGTGCCGGGCGCTTCGAGTTCGAGCCGGTAGACGCCCTGCTCGGCCGCGAGAAAGTCGCCGCGATACACGCCCGGCGTCGCCGCGTCGGGCAGCAGCATCACGCTCGCGACCGCGCCGGCGGGCTGGCTCAGTTGCACGGCCACGCGATCGACGACGAGCGGATCGCGCTCGGCCGTTTGGAGCATCGCCCGCACCTCGACCCGCTGGCCGAGCGTCACGCGGCGATTCTCGACCAGCAGTGCCCCGCGCCGCGAACCGCGCAACAATCGTCCTTCGGCCGCGAACCGCGCGAGCTTCGTCCAGAACCGCTCGAAGTAAGCTTCGTCGAGCGCGCGGAGCCGCCAGGTTTCGCCGCTGCCCAAGTAAATCACGCGGCCGGCGCCGTAAAACTGCCCAGCCATATAGACGGGCGGACCTTTCGTGGCGTCGGGCGTGCCATAGTGCGCGTAGACGCGGGCCCCGGGCTTCGCGCCTTGCACGGGAAAGTATCCATACACGCCCTCGAACGTCTCCCACGCGGCGGCGCTTGCCGACGCATCGTCTTCGAGCCGCAAGAACGGCGCCTCGAGTCCGTCGCGCGTCAATTCCACGCGCCACGGCGTCGTCGAGCGGAACTTCTCCGTGTCGCTCGCCAGCGCCACGCCGCGCCGCGCGAAGACTACCGGATAGAGCTGGCGGATTTTAGCCAACGACTCGGCCGACGTGCTTTCGGTCGTGAGCTCGATCGTGTGCACGGGACCAGCCACCACGACCAGTCCGCCCAAACGCCGATCGACCCATTCCACGAGCGCGTCCACTTGCGCCGCGTCGAGCTGCGTCCAGTCGAAATCGAACGCGATCACCGCGTCGTACTTGTCGAGGTCTTCGCGCGAGCGCGGAAACTCGCCGAGGATCGCGTCGGCGTCCTGCGAAATGCCCGGGCCGGGCGGCGCGGTCGCCAGCAGCACGTCGACGGCGATCGTCTTGTCGCGAAAAAACAAGTTGCGGGCGAATTGATAGTCGCGCGACGGGCCGCTCGCCGCCAGCAGCACGCGCATCTGCTGCGCGACCACCTCGACCGACGCTTGGGCCTCGTTGTCCTTGGGATCGTCGTCGTCCGTAAGCGTTTCGAGCCGCACGACGTAGTGATACGTGCCGACTGGCAAGGCCGGCAGCACGAACTTGACCGGCTTCGTCTCGCCATCGCCGCCGAGCAGGACGCGCTCCGTCGCGACGTGCGTTTCGGCGCTTGCCTGGCCCGCGTCGCTCGCGGCGGCTTTCGCGTACAGACTTACCGCGATCGGCCGGTCCTTGAGATTCGTCGCCTGCACCGTCGCGGTTACGTCGAACTGGTCGTCGGGAAACACGCGGGCCGGCGCGGCGAAATCCGCAATCCGCACGCTCGATCGGCGGCGGTCCGATCCCATGCCCACGACGTGAATCGGGATCGAAGCGCCTTTGGCGTCCTTGGCGACGGCAAGCGGGTCTTCGCCGGCGTTCTGGCCGCCGTCCGTGAACACGACGATGCCCGAGATCGGATGCGAACGCTGTTCGGCCAATACCTGCGCGAGCGCGTCGCCGAGCCGCGTGGCGGCGCCCTTGGGACGCAGCGATTCGCGCAGCGCGGCGAGCCGGTCCATCGAGATTGCCCGTGGCGAGTCGCCGCCATTCGCGCTCGGCTCGCTGGCGGCGTCGCCGCCACCCGAGATCGCGGCCTCGCCTTCGACCGCGTCGCGCTGGCTGTAGGCGAGCACGACGAGCGCGAACACGCCGGCCGCGGGCACGAGCGTGCCGAGCACCGCATAGAACCAATCGAGGGCCGGCATGACGCGGACGCGGCCGGAACGCGCGATCCAAACCGCGGCCATCAGCCAGGACGCCGCGATCGTCGCCGCCAGCAGCCACCACAACGGTTCCGGCGTGGTATGGGCAATGTCCCGCAGCGTGCCGGCAAATCGTTCATACTGCGAGGCCGCATCCGACGCTTCGCCGGAGTCCATGCTTTGGAACGTGTGGGCCGACACGTCGCGTTGTGCGTCGTCGAGGTGCTTCTTGTCGAACGCGCCCGCGAGCGCCGGCTTGTCGTTCTCGTCGAACGTGTACACGTACACCTGGTGCACTCGCCCGAGGCGCTCGACGAGGTTGCCCTCGGTAAGCTGCGACGCGACGAGTTGCCACCGGGCGAGCGAGCCAGCCGACGACCGCAAGTCTTCGTCGACGCGGGCCATGCTCAGGCTCGTATCGACCAGCACGATCGCCCGCGAGTCGAACCGTTCGCGGCGATCGACCCGCTGCTCGAATCGGGCGAAGTACAGTGCTAGGGCCACGAGCACGCCGAGACGGAGCGCGAGCAGCAGCCAGCCGTAGCCCGGCGAGATCGCACCGGCGTCGCGCCGGTACAGCCGCCACCAAAACGCGAGCACCGCGACGCCGACGAGTGCCAGCGCCGCGATCGCGCCCGGCGAATCGGCGAGCGAACCGCGGGCCGATTCGAGCGCGGGCGGCAAGGACTCGACGGTGGCGAACGTGGCGAAGGTCATGGGGCGGCCTCCGCGCGGCTCGGGTGATAGCTCGCGAAATAGCCGAGCAACTGCTCGCCGGCGAGCAGCGCCACGAGTAACCAGAACACATATGGACTCGCGTCGATGCCGGCCACGCGCGCCGTCTGGTCTTCGAGGTCCGCGTAGCCGTGATAGACGTGCTCGATGCCCTTGAGTTGCTCGGCGATGCTTCGCGCGTCGAGCGCGGCGAGGTCGCTTTCTTCGCGGGGTGCATTGCGGACATCGCGTCGGACGGAGGGCGTGCCGTCTTTGTCGGCCCACCGCGATTCGTACACGCCGATGCGGCCCGTTTCGCGGCGGTCGCGAGCGCCGAAACGAGCGACGAGCGCGCCCGCGTCGTCCGGTTCCGCGCGGCGTTCGAGTTTTGCCAATGGCCACGTGGCGTCGTAAGGCGTGCGAAGCGAAACGACCGTTTCGGCCAAATGACGATTCGCGTCGAGGCGAACGTCGATCGGCGTGCCTGCTGCGGCGTCCGGCTCGCGCGTCTTGCCCGCGGTCAGGTAGCCTTGAAGCTCCTGAAGCAGGATCGGAAACGTCAGCGTGCCGGCCCAATCGGACCAGGCGCGGCCGGCTGTCGTGAGCACCGCGACCGCGCGGCCTTCGCCAAAGGGCTTCGCAACGACCAGCGGCGCACCGTTGCGAAGCCGGGCAGCGACGTTGGCGGGCGAGTCCCTCTTCGCCAGCCACGCCGCATCGACCGCGAGATACCGCGACACGTGCGGAACGAATCCCTGATACGCTTCGCCGGCCAGACGCGCGAGCGGGCCGTTGCGGTCGAAGGCGATATCGACCACATTCGCCGCGCCCGTCGCGTCGCTCGCCTCCGCGCGGCTTGGGTCCGGCAGGGCGAACGGCAGATCCGCCGGTCCTTCGACGGAGAGCGGAAACAAACCCGCGCCGTCGCGGAACAGCGTGTCGTTGATCGCCGTGCGGTGCGCGTTCGGTCCGGCGAAAAACGCAACGCCGCCGCCGCGCCGGGCGAACGCTTCGAGCGCGTCGATCGCCGACTGTTCGAGCCGGCCGACGTCGAGCAGGTACACCACGGCGAACGAATCGAGCGGTTGGTCGCGGAGAAACGTAGCCGGCTTGACCGTCACGTTCACGCCTGTCCGCGTCGCGCCGCCGGGCCGCAGCGCCGTCGTCACGTGGAACGCATCGTCGTCGCGCGGATCGCCATCGATCACGAGCACCGGCACGTCGAGGGCAATGCTTGCGACGCGAAACCGCGCGTTGTCCGCGGCGAGCGCATCGGCGGATGCGAGAAACGGACCCGCAAGCGCCGCCCGCATCGCATAGTCGCCAGCCGCGGGAAAGCGAACCTGCAAGCGGGCCGTTTGCGTCTCGCCCGGCTCGATCGGATCGAATGCGATCGTCGGCAGGCTCGACCAGGGCGCCTCGACGGCGGGAAACGCGGGCGACGACGCTTCGCCGGCCGATGGCGCCGTTGCCGAGGAATTGACCGCCGCGGCGAGCGGGCGGTAGCTCATCTCGACCGATACGCCGTCGACGCTGGTCGCGCCGTAGTTCGTCACGGACACTTCGAGCATCTGCGGAATGCCGGCCGCTCGCGCTCCGGGCAAAAGCTTCAGTTCGGTGACGGCGACGTTGGGTTCCGCGGCGAGCGTGCAGTTGACCAGATGCAGTTTGACGCCCGCCGCGGTGAGCCGTTCGAGCCGTTCTCTTAGCGGCGGCGCGTTTCGCCAGTCGCCGGCGCGGAAGTCGGTGACGAGATGAACGGTTCGTTCCTCGCCCGCGCGGCCTTGGGAGAGCAACCGCTCGATCCCTTCGAACACGGCGAGCGGCGGCGTGGCAATTTGCGTCGGCTGCCAGTCGCGGAGCCGCGATTCGACGTCGGCCGCGAGGCGTTGCGACTCGACCTCGCGGGCAACCCAATCATCGTCGGCGTTCCACGTTTGATCGGCGACGACGCTCCACGGCAAAAGCGTGACCCGCTGCGGAGCATTCTCTTGAGCGATTTGCCGGGCGAGGCGGCAGGCGGCTTCCTTCGCGCGGTCGAACGCGCCGCCAGCCGCGCCTTGCGCCGTCATCGAGAGGCTGTCGTCGACGATCAGCAAGTGGTGCGCTTCGCCTTGGCCGAAGAGCCGCGCCCAGTCGCCGGAGAGCACCAGACCGGCGAGCAGCACGAGCGCGAGCCCGACCGACGCCATGCGGGCGGCGATAAGCGCCCATTGCTGGAGGATGATTTTGCGGCGGTTCTTCTTTTGGCTGGCGAGCAAGAACTCCATCGCCGCCCACTGCACGCGACGCCGACGCAGCAGATTGATCAGATGGATCACCAGCGGCACGCCGACGAGCAGCGCGAAAGGCCAGGTCAGAAGTGCCGGGTGGAGGGAAGACACGGGGTCAGGGGTCGGGGGTCAGGGGTCGGGATTCGGCCACGCTGCGCGTGACCGCTATTCCTCATTCTTCATCGCTCATCGTTCATCATTCATCACTCATCATTCCCTACGCCGGTCTTCTCCGATTCGCTCGGCTGGCAAGTAGCGCCGCGAGGGCCGCGTCGAGCGGTTCGCTGGTTCGGACTTGCCGATAGTCGACGGCATTCTGGGCGCAGCCGCGGCGGATTTCGGCGAGATATTGATGGAGCGCTTCCAGGTAGCCTTCGCGGAGCGCGCGGGGATTGCAGTTGAGGAAATCGGCCGTTTCGAGGCCCTCGAACCGCGTTGGGCCGGTGAACGTGAAGTCGAGTTCGTCGTCCGCGAGCACGTGCAGCACGAGCAAGTCGTGGCCGCGCTGGCGGAGCAGTTTCAGCCCCTTGAACAGCCCTTCGCGCTCGACGAACAAATCGGACAGGAGCACGATCATGCCGCGCCGCGGGTCGTGCTCGGCGACGTCGCGGAGGATCTCGAACAGCGATGTCTTTTCGGCCGGCGATTGTTCGGCGAGGGCGCGGACTACCGCGTCGAGATGGCTGTGGCGCGTGCGGCTCTGAACGCGGGCGCGGATCGCGTCGGCGAACGTCACGCAGGCGACCGCGTCTTGCTGCTTGAGCAGCAAATACGCGATTGCCGCGGCGGCGCTGGCCGCGTACTCGTATTTCGACAGCGGTCCGCTGGCGTAGTTCATGCTGGCCGACACGTCGACCAAAAGCGTGCAGCGGAGGTTGGCGTCTTCTTCGTACTGCTTGATGTAGTGCCGGTCCTGCTTCGCCCAGACTTTCCAGTCGACGTTCCGCAGGTCGTCGCCGGGGACGTACTCGCGATGCTGGCGGAACTCGACCGATTGGCCGAAGTACGGGCTGCGGTGCATCCCGGAAAGATACCCGTCGACGATGTGCCGCGCGCGCAGCTCGAGCCGGCTGATCCGTTTGATCGCGGCAGGTTCGAGAAGGACCTTCGCGTCGGGCATGGTCGGCTGGGGAGTCGGGTTGGTTACTTAAACACAGAGGGCACAGAGGTTAGCACAGAGGGCACGGAGGAATGCAAGTGATGAGTGACGATCGATGAACGAGGAGTGCCGAACGAAAAAACCACGCATCGGCGAGCTACCACCGCTCATCGCTATCATCATTCATCACTACTCTGTGTCCTCTGTGCCAACCTCCGTGTCCTCTGCGTTTAAGCGAATGCCTCTCCATTCTTAATTGGCAAACATCTTCGCAAACCGCGCGTCGCTCGTCAGTTCGTCGTCGCGGGTCGGCGTGATCGCGATCAGCCGCGCGACCAAGTCGTCCGTGGTGATGCCTTCGCTTTCGGCGGCGAAGTTGACGACGATGCGGTGCCGCAACACGGGTTTCGCGAGGGCCTGGATGTCGTCGGTAGACACGTGCGTGCGGCCGTGCAGCAGGGCGCGCGCCTTTGCGCCGAGCAGCAGGAACTGGACGGCCCGCGGACCCGCGCCCCAGTGGATCAAGTCGCGGACGAAGTCGGGCGCGCCGTCCTCGTTGGCCCGCGTCTGGCGAACCAGGGCGATCGCGTAGCGGATCACGTGGTCGGCAGCCGGCACTTCGCGGACGAGCCGCTGGAGGTCGAGAATCTCCGCCGCCGAGAGAACCGCCGTCACTTGCTCGGACATGGCCGAGGTCGTTCGGCGGGCGATCTCGAATTCTTCCTGCGCCGTCGGGTAGCGCACGAACACCTTGAACATGAACCGGTCTTGCTGCGCCTCGGGCAGCGGATACGTGCCTTCCTGTTCGATCGGATTCTGCGTGGCGAGCACGAAGAACGGGTCGGAGAGCTGATGGCGAATGCGGCCGACCGTGACTTGCCTCTCTTGCATCGCTTCCAAGAGCGCGGCTTGCGTTTTGGGCGGCGTGCGGTTGATTTCGTCGGCGAGGATGACGTGCGAGAACAGCGGCCCTTCGAGAAAGCGGAAATCGCGCACGCCCGTCGCCTTGTTCTCCTCGATCACGTCCGTTCCCGTGATGTCGGCCGGCATCAGGTCGGGCGTGAACTGGATGCGGCTGAATGAGAGATTCAGCGTGCGGGCGAGCGTGCTGACCATCAACGTCTTGGCCAAACCGGGTACGCCTTCGAGCAGGCAGTGTCCGCGGCTGAACAAACAGACCAGCAACTCCTCGATCACGTGGTTCTGGCCCACGATCACGCGCGAGAACTGCTCGAGTATCTTCTGTCGCGCTTCGCCGAGGCGGGAGATGGCAGAGTCGGATGAATGCATGGGGGTCGGGATTCGGGATTCGGGATTCGGGGATGCGAGTTCGAGGTCCATTTGCGGGCGACTTCCATTTCCCCGAATCCTGAATCCCGAATCCCGTTCATCTCTGGTAAATCGGCAGCGCCGCCGAATCGAGTTGGAGAATCGTCAGGTTGATCGAAGTCGTGTAGACGGGGCCGATGAAGCCTTGGTCCCAGTAGGCGGTGCGGCCGTCGTCTTTGACGTCGGCGAGAATCTTCTTGGTCGTTTCGGCCCGGTACTTGTCCCACTTCTCGCCGCCGTCGCGGTACATCACTTGGGCGTAGTAATAATGTGCGTAGTGCCAATGGCCGAAGCCGTCGGTGCCGAGACCGTCGAGGTTCTTCTCGCAATAGGCGCGATACTTGGGCACGAACTTGTCGTCGTATTCGCCGGCGTTGTAAAGGCACGCGATGGCCGCCGCGGTGATGGCGGGCCGGCTGCTGCCGCCTTGCGAGCTGTATTGAACGCCGCCGTCGGCGTGGGTGCATTTGTGGATGTACTCGACGGCCTTGTCGACGACTTCCTTGGGGACCTTGATGCCGGCGTTGCGGCAGCTTCGCAAGCCCTGCACCTGCGTCACGGTGGTCGAGCCTTCGTCGAAGTTGCCGCCGTCCTTGGCGCTGACGTAACCCCAGCCGCCGGCGGAGGTCTGCGCGCGGCCGGTGAACTCGACGGCCCGGGTGAGCACGTCGACGAGCTTCGCCCGGCGGGCTTCGTCTTCTTCTTCGCCGAGCACTTGCGACAGGAACAGCAGCGAGAAGCCGTGGCCGTAGGTGTAGCGGTCGTCGGTCGTGGGATCGCCGATGAGACCGTTTTCGCGCGAGCGATTGATGAGGTAATCGACGGCCCGGCGGATGTTCTCCTGATACTTGCCTTGGGTAGTGGTCGAACCTTCGGCGAGCAGCGCACAACCGGCGAGCGCGGTCATCGCGGTGGGATACGCGCCGTTCTTGGCGGTCCAGTTGCCGACGCGCGACTGGTTCGCGGCGAGCCATTCGAGTCCGCGATGCACGACGCCCTCGACGCGCGGATCGCGCTCGGCGGCCGCGGCGCGCGAAACGAACGGACCGGCGAATGCCAGCACCGCGATCGCAAGCAACAACGCGGATTTACGCATGGGACACGATGGTGCGGCGTTCATCGCGAATCCTTTCGTTCATTCGTCTTCGACGTCGGCGGCGTCGTCGCGGCCGAAGATGCCTTCGCGCCGCGGGGTATTGGCTTCGGTCTGCGCCCGGCCAAGGCCCTTGAAAAACGACCCGATTGCCCGGGCCTGCCGTGCGGCTTCGCCGTCGGGGTCGCGGTCGGCCAGTTGTGCGGGCGGTTCCGGAGGTATGGGTTGGTTCGTGAATCGGAACGTGATGCTCTGGGCGGGCAGGTGGCACGTGACCGTGCCCGCGGCGGGATCGGCCGTCCAGTGAGAACCGTAGGCCGAAGCGGCGTCCAAGTCCAATCGGCTGAACTTGTAGCCCGTCGTGGAATCGACGTGCATCACGGCGCAGCCCGTGCGCTTGTCGAGGCAATAAACGTGCGTCGTAAACGGCGTGCGGTTGTCGCGCGATTCGCCCTGGCTCACGTGACGCATGAAGACCAACAGCGGCAAACCGGCCGGCTGGGCCGTAACGAGACCTTGGTCCTCGACTTCGGCGGGCACGGGCCATTGCAGCGAGCCGGTCCGCGGATCGAGGGCATAGACGCGGCCGGTGACGAGCGGCGTTTGTCGCGTAATCCAGCGAAGGCGGTTGTCCTTGCTGTGGTCCGGCGCTTTGCTCCGATTGGCGATGACGATCATCTGTTCGGCCGATGCGATAACGTGCAGCGACACGAGCCGCGGCTGACCGGTTTCGTCGAACTCGGCGGCGAGTCGCTGCTCGAAGATCGGTTTGCCGCTGGCGATGTCGAGGTAGGCGAACTTGCTGTTCGGTTCGAGCACGGCGACGCGATCGCGGAGCACGCGGGCAACGGTTCCTTCTGCGACGTCGCGGTTCCAACTGCGTTCGCCGGTCCAGGCGTCCAAGAGGCCGATCTTGAGTTGCCCTTCGTGCTGTCCCCAGACGAGGATTTTGCGGCCGAGCGTGGTCATGCGGCTCATTTCGCTGGGAATCTGCCGCTTGCCGAGCGGTTCGCCGTCGGCCATGCGGAAGACGAGCGCGCCGTCGAGGCTGTCGTGCGGCGCGGCAAAGAGCAGTTCGTCGTCGCCGAACAGTTCGCAGCCGGGCGGCACGTTCTCGACGTTCCATACGAGCTTGCCCGTGGCCGGATCGACGCAGGTCAACTCTCGGCCGCGCTGATAGCAAACGCCGGAATCGGTGATCGGACCGAGGACGCCCTGCACGTTGGCGTTCGCGTCGATCGCACGGTATTCGACTTCGCCCCAGCGTTTGGTGATCTGTCCCCGTTCGACGGTGCGGCGGCGGCGCTGCGTGTAAAGATAAACCTGGTCGTCGTCTTCATCCTCGCGCGCGGAAAGCGGCTGTTCCCATGCGACCGGCGAGAGCGGATCGGTCGCCGCGGCGCTTTCGGCGAGCGCGCTCATCGCGACGATGCGATCGCCCGCGGAAAGAATCAAGAGATGGCCGCGTTCGCGGGCGGCGCAGACATACGGGTCGATCTCGCGCTCTTCCGCGAGCGGCCTGCTGTGCATCGAAACCTGCAAGTATTGCTTGCCGAGCGCGTTGCGGGCCAACAGGCGATGGGCGTTGCGCTCGAGAATGAGCTGGCCGTCGCCGACGGCGAGCGACGCCGGGCCGACGATGGGAATTTCATACTCCGTTTCGCGCGGTTGGTTGATGCCGGTGCGATGCCCGATTTCGACTTTCACGCGACCGGTCGGCCAGCTAGCAGTCGGCGTTCTCTCGGGCGACGGCGATGCGGCCAAAGCGTCGCGCAGGGCGAGTTGCGCCCGAATCGACGCGGCGGCGGCCTGTCCCGTGACGACTTCCTTGGCGTTCGTTCCGGCGGCTCCTCCCGCGGCGAGCGGGACATCGCGGAATTCGCTGTCGAGCCGACTTGCGTGGGCCGCCGCGAGTTCCAGCCGGTTCGTGCGGAGATAGATGTCGGCGAGCACCGCGAGGGCGCCCGCGGTAATCGGATCTTGTTGCGATGCGGTCAATCCGACGGCGATTTGTTCCGCGACGAGGTGCTCGGAACGCTCCGCGAGTTGCGCGGCCAGGCGCAGGCGCGCCGGCGCCGCGGCCGGGTGCGAACCGCAATAGGCGACCACTTTCCGCAGCGCCGAGAGCCGCCCATCGGCGACGGCCGCTTCGACCCGCTGGCGAATTGTGGCGGCGATGGCTTCGCGTTCGCTCGGTGTGGCGGCTTCGACGAGCGCGGCAAGCTGGGCCCGCATCCACGCATCGCGGCGAACGCGGCGGTGAAGTTCCGGCTCGATCATCTCGTCCCACGCGGCGGCCGAGTCGATCATTTTGAGATACCGCGCGAGGGCGGCCATCCGGTCGCCGGTCGCGCGCAAACCGGAAGCCGCGACGCGCTCGAACCGGTCGCGGATGCGGCTCGTGCCGACGAGTTGCTCGACCTCGTCGAGCGATTGCTTGTGCGCGGCAAAGTCGGATTCGAGCTTGTCGAGCAGAGCGCTTGCCAACAGCAACGACGTTTGGCGGCGGAGCGACTCGTCTTGCGCAGCTTCGATGGCTTGTCGAAAGGCGGTCACGGCGTCGTCGAA
>QEVJ01000132.1 GCA_003576845.1 Planctomycetota bacterium | reverse complement strand
AAGGAGGCCCGCGTCGCGGCGGACGGGCGGAGCGTGCGTTTGGTGGTTGACGGCTTGCAACTGGGCCACGTCCACGACCTGCAAGCCGCAGGCATCCGCTCTGCCGCGGGATTGCCGCTGTTGCACGATCGGGGATACTACACGCTGAATCGGAAACCGAGGGAATAGGATTCGGGATTCGGCATTCGGGGCATTCCGGAACGGATCTGCCGTTTCCGGCTCTTTCACGCTTCGCGCGTTTGCCGTTTCCCTCGTCCGTTATCCGTGGCACTTCCAATGCCTTCCCCCGAATCCCGAATCCCGAATCCCGACCCCCGCGTGGCCATCGTCGGCATGGGCGCCGTTTTGCCGGGCGCGGTGGATTTGGCCGGGTTCTGGCGAATGGTCGCGGATGGGGCGAGCGCGATGCGCGACGCGCCGCCCGGTCGCTGGACGCTCCCGGTTAAGGAAGCGCTGGCCCGCGGCATTGCGCCCGACCGCGTGTATTCGGCCGTCGGGTGCTTTCTCGACGACGACCAGACGCGCATCGAGCGCCTGGCGACGCTCGCCGGCCGGGCCGGGTTGGAAGTGGATGTCGGTTTGCTGGCCGCACTCGATCCGCTCTATCGGTTACTCATCATTGCGGGCGTCGAAGCGTGGCGGGATGCGGTGACGAGTCCGCTCGACCGCCGCCGCGTCGGCGCGATCGTCGGCAATATCGCGCTGCCGACGGTGGGAGCTTCGCTGGTGGCGGAGCGGAAGCTTGGGTTTGGAAAGTGGGCGGTGGAGAGTGGGCAGTGGGCAGTGGGCGGTGGGCAGCGTTCCTTGCCCACTCTCCACTCTCTCGACCGCTTCGTCGCCGGGCTTCCCGCCGAACTGCTGGCGTCGTCGCTGGGGCTTTGCGGCGGCGCGTATGCTTTGGATGCCGCGTGCGCGTCGTCGCTATACGCTCTCAAGCTCGCCGCGGAC
Organism: Planctomycetota bacterium; assembly: GCA_003576845.1. Classification (GTDB taxonomy): domain Bacteria; phylum Planctomycetota; class Planctomycetia; order Pirellulales; family PLA5; genus PLA5. The sequence continues at coordinate 15,255 of QEVJ01000132.1, read as the reverse complement.
GAGTTGCTCGCGGGGCGGGCCGACGCGATGCTTGCCGGCGGCGTTTCGCGGCCGGACTGCCTCTACACGCAGATGGGCTTTTCGCAACTTCGGGCGCTATCGGCGTCCGGCCGGTGCGCGCCGTTCGATCATCGGGCTGACGGTCTTGTCGTCGGCGAAGGGGCGGGCGTGTTCGTGCTCAAGCGGCTCGGCGATGCGCTCGCCCACGGCGATCGGATTTATGCCACGATACTCGGTTGCGGGTTGGCGAACGATGTCGGCGGTAATCTCATGTCGCCGGATAGCGAAGGCCAGCTTCGCGCCATGTGGGCCGCTTATCGCAGCGCGGGGATTTCGCCGCACGAGGTCGATCTGATCGAGTGTCACGGCACGGGCACGCCGGTCGGCGACGCCGTCGAGTTTCGCAGTTTGCGCACATTGTGGCGCAACGCCGATCCCGCGCGGCGGTGTGCGATAGGATCGGTGAAGAGCAACGTTGGGCATCTGCTCACGGGCGCGGGCGCCGCGGGACTCGCCAAGGTGCTGCTCGCCCTCCTACACAAGACGCTGCCGCCGTCGGCCAACTTCGAGCGGGCCGGCAATGACATTGCGCTCGACGACAGCCCGTTCCGCGTGCTCGATCGCGCGGCCGAGTGGCCCGAACGGCCCGACGGGCAACCGCGGCGGGCGGCCGTGAGCGGGTTTGGCTTCGGCGGGATCAATGCGCATGTGGTGTTGGAGGAGTGGCGCGGGGAGCGGGATTCGGGATTCGGGATTCGGGATTCGGGGAGATCGGGAGGCAGGAGACGGGAGTCAGGAGATCGTGCGACAGAGGATTTACTGCCGCCGCGGGAGGCCGCCGAGTCGGAGCTTGCGCCTGCAATTGCCGTCGTTGGCATCGCGGCGCACGTTGGGTCGTGCTCCGATCTGGCAATGTTCACCGCGCGAGCGCTCGGCGACGGGCCGCTGCCCGCTTCCCCCGCGCCCGGCGCCCCGCGCCCCGAGTCCCGTCCCCGAATCCCGAATCCCGAGTTCCGAATCCCGCAATTGCACGTGCCGCTCGGCAAGTATCGGATTCCGCCTTTGGAATTGGCCGAGATGCTGCCGCAGCAGTTGCTGATGCTCGACGCGGCATGCGCGGCGATGGAGGACGCGGGAGTCGCCGTCGACGACGCGCCGCCGGGCGGGCGAACCGACTTGGGCGTGTTCATCGGCATCGAACTCGACGAGAACACCACGCGGTTTCACCTGCGCTGGGCGATGCCCGAGCAGGCGCGGCGCTGGGCGCGAGAACGGGGCGTCGCGGACGAGGGACCGGAGTTCGACGCCTGGCTCGCGCGGCTCAAAGACGCGGTGTCGCCGCCCTTGTCGGCGAATCGGACCATGGGGGCGCTCGGCGGAATCGTCGCCAGCCGCGTGGCGCGCTTGCTGCGCGCGGGAGGGCCGGGCTTCACGATTTCCTCCGAAGAGACTTCGGGGGTGCATGCCGTGGCCGCGGCGATGCGAGCACTGCAGCGCGGCGAACTTCGCGTGGCGCTCGCGGGGGCCGTCGATTTGCCGGCGGAGACGGTGGATGCCGACGGGGACGCCGCTCTCGCGGACGCCGCGGCAGCCGTGGTCCTCAAGCGGCTCGAAGATGCCGTGGCGGACGGCGATCGTGTTTACGCGGTCGTTCGCGGGTTTGCGGCGACGAGCGGAAACATGCACGGCGACGCGCCGGACGATGCCGTGCTCGGCGCGTGCCGAGAATGCGAAATCGACGCGAGTGCCGTGGGACTCGTCGTGAGCGACGATGGATCGGCGTCCGCCATGCTCGCGGAGAGTGGGCCGAACGAACCTCGACGAGCCTTCGCCGATGTAACGGCGCCATTCGGTCGCGCCGGCGCGGCGACGGGGATGCTCGCGCTTGTCGCCGGGTGCGTTGCGCTCAACGAGCGGCGTTTGCCCGTGGCGGCGAATGCGGGAGACGATGGCGCGACGTTTGTTGCAACGGCGCCGCAACATTGGCTCCACAACCGCGCGAGCGGGCCGCGACGCGCGGCGGTCGTTTCGCGCTCGGTCGGCGGGGGCACTGCGTGCGTCATGCTCGAAGAAGCGAGTTTCGGCGATTCGCCGTGGGGTGGCACGGGTGGCTCGCCCACCCGTGCGGCAGGGCGAGCAAGCTTCGATCGGCACGTCATCACGGGTGGACAAGCCACCCATGCCACCGTGCGTGAGGCGTTGTTTCTCGTCGCCGGCGGGTCGACGGCTGTCCTTTTGGCGTCGCTCGACCGGCTTGAAACGGCCGTGCGCCAGGCCGATGCAATTCCGCTCGACGTGCTCGCCGCCCGCTGGTGGCGTGAGAACAACGTCGGCTCATCGGCGGCGTGCATCGCGATCGTTGCTCGCAGTGTGGGCGAGTTGCTTGCGGCGATTGCCGAGGCGCGGAGCGCGGCGTCGAGCGGCAGCGCGATTCGCGGCGATCGCGTCGTTTATTCGCCGACGCCGCTGCTCGCTGGCGAGGGCACGCCCGCACGGGACCGGCTCGCGTTCGTCTATCCCGGCGCGGGCAATCAGTTTCTCGGCATGGGACGCGATTGGGCCGTCGATTGGCCGGGCGTGATGCGGCGGCTCGAAGCGGAGAACGAACGCCTTGCCGATCAATTTGCGGCGGGACGATTCTGGACGGCGCGGAGCCGCGAGGAGATTCGCGAAGGCGACGTCGCGTTCGGGCAGGTGTGGCTCGGCTCGCTGGTGACGGAGGTCGTTGCCCAGTTCGGCGTGCGGCCCGGCGCGGCGATTGGGTATAGCTTGGGCGAGTCGGCGGCGCTGTTCTCGCTGCGGGCGTGGACCGATCGCGACGAGATGCTCCGCCGCATGCAGCGTTCGCCGCTGTTTACCACGGAGCTTGCAGGACCGTGCAACGCGGCACGGCGGGCGTGGAACTTGCCTGCGAACGCAGCGGTCGATTGGCGGCTCGGGATGGTCGATCGGCCCGCCGAGGAAGTGCGCCGAGCGCTCGTCGGCCGCGAGCGCGTGTGTTTGCTGATCGTCAACACGCCGCACGAATGCGTCATCGGTGGAGCGCGGGCGGCGGTCGAGCGACTCGTCGGCGATCTCGGCTGTGTGTTCCACGCGATCGAGGGCGTGACGACCGTCCACTGCGAAGTCGCCCGCGGCATCGCCGAAGACTATCGAGCGTTGCATCTGTTGCCGACCTTTCCGCCAGAGAACGTTCGCTTCTACAGCGGCGCTTGGGGCCAGCATTACGAGCTTTCGCGCGAGACCGCGGCCGATTCGATTCTTGCACAGGCCGTCGCGCCGTTCGACTTTACGAAGGTTGTCGAGCGGGCGTATGCGGACGGCGCGCGCGTGTTCGTCGAGATGGGGCCGGGAGCGAGTTGCACGCGGATGATCGGGCAGACGCTCGGTTCGACAAGCGATACAGGCCGCTTTGTGGCGATCCCGCTGTGCGTTGCAGGGCAGGCGGCGCACGGCAGTTTGCTGCGCGTATTGGCGACGCTCGCGGCAGAGGGTTATCCGGTCGATCTCGCGCCGCTCTATGGCGACGCCGAGGATTACGTGCAGCGAATTGATGCGGGGCGTAACGAGGGCGAGTCGGTGGCGATCGAAGTTCACCGAACGCTGCCCGATTTGGCAACGATCGCCGATCCAGCGAGTGCAAGCATTCAACCAAGCGCGCAGGGTGGCGCGTGGGGTGGCACTGGCTCAGCCAGTGCGGAGTTCCGAACCCACTTTCCATCCTCGCGCGATTCCTCGCGAGCACGCGATCCCAAATCCGACATTCAAGAAGCGAAAGCGAGTTCGCGCCCCAGCACTGGCCGAGCCAGTGCCACCCCACGACAAAATGACGCCGGCGCCAGTCCACGAGAATTGTTGGCCGTCGCCGAACGTCAATCGCGGCTTGTGGGGCGCGTTGTCGAGACGGAGCGCGAGAAGGCGCTGGCGGAGCGGCAGTTTCTCGAAGTGGCGAGCGGCGCAACGCTCGCCGTCGCCCGAGCTCGAGCCTGGCAAGCGACCACCTCCGCAAAAGCGATTCCCGGCTCCGTGGCTCCCGCGCCCCGCTCGCCGTGCCCCGCGTCGCTCTTCCCCGAATCCCGAATCCCGAATCCTGAATCCTCTCGAGTCCCCAGCCACCAGTCCCCGGCCCCCGTTCTCGATCGCGAGCAATGCCTGGAGTTCGCCATCGGCTCGATCGCCGAGGTCCTTGGGCCGCAGTTCGCGGAGGTGGATTCGTTTCCGACGCGGGTGCGATTGCCCGACGAGCCGTTGATGCTCGTGGATCGGATTACCGAAATTGAAGGCGAGGCTTGCTCGCTGTCCTCCGGTCGAGTCGTGACGGAGCACGACGTGCTTGATGGCGCGTGGTATTTGGACGGCGGACGGATTCCGACGTGCATCGCCGTCGAAGCGGGCCAGGCCGACTTGTTTCTCTCGGGTTATCTCGGCATCGACCTCCGCACGCGCGGGCTCGCCGTCTATCGCCTCCTCGATGCCGTGGTGACCTTCCACGGACCGCTGCCTACGGCGGGGCAAACGATTCAGTACGACATTCGCATCGACCGGTTTTTCCGCCAGGGCGAGACGTATCTGTTCAAGTTCCGGTTCGACGCGACGGTGGACGGTGAGTCGCTTTTGACGATGCGCGACGGCTGCGCGGGCTTCTTCACGGAAGCGGAACTCGCCGCCGGGCAGGGCATTATCCAAACGACGCTCGACCGACGAGAGCAGCCGGGCACGCGGCCGGACGATTGGCACGAACTGGCGCCGATGGAAGCCGAAGCTTACGGCGACGAGCAACTTGCGGCGTTGCGCGACGGCAACCTGGCGGCATGCTTCGGCGAGGCGTTTGCCGCGTTGCCGATCGCGCGGCCGGAGACGATTCCCGGCGGAGCGATGACGCTCGTGCATCGGGTGTTGCGGCTCGATCCGGCGGGCGGACGATTCGGCCTGGGGCAAATCGTCGGCGAGGCGGATATTCATCCGGACGACTGGTTCTTGACGTGCCACTTCGTCGACGACCAGGTGATGCCGGGGACGCTCATGTACGAGTGCTGCCTGCACACGCTGCGGATTTTCTTGCTGCGGATGGGCTGGATTGCAGAGGCCGGGCGGGTGGCGCACGAGCCCGTACCGGGCGTTTCGAGCCAGCTCAAATGCCGCGGGCAAGTGACGGCGGCGACGCAGCGCGTGCAGTACGAAATCACGCTCAAGGAGCTTGGCTATGCGGGCGACGAGGAGACGCCGTATGTGCTGGCGGACGCGCTGATGTATGCGGACGGCAAACCGATCGTGCAGATGAACAACATGTCGCTAAGAATGAGCGGCGCGCAGCGACGCGAAATCGAATCGCTCTGGTCCCGAGCCCCGCGCCCCAAGCCCCGCGCTCCTCTCCCCCAGGCCCCAGCCCCCAATCCCCAGCCCCTGTTCAACACCGATCGCATTCTCGCCTTCGCCATCGGGAAACCGTCCGAGGCGTTCGGCGAGGCGTACCGCGTGTTCGACAGCGAGCGCGTGATCGCGCGATTGCCGGGTCCGCCGTACCAGTTTTTGGATCGGATCGCGTCGATCGCCGGTTGCCGGCCGTTCGAGCTGGCGGCGGGTGGCGAAATCGACGCGGAATACGACGTGCCCGCGGATGCGTGGTACTTTGCGGCGGATCGCCAGGCGGCGATGCCGTTCGCGGTGCTCTTGGAAGTCGCGCTGCAGCCCTGCGGCTGGCTTGCGGCGTATGTCGGGTCGGCGCTGGCGAGCGACGTCGATTTGTCGTTTCGCAATCTGGGCGGGCGCGGCGTGCAGCGGCGATTGGTGACGCCAGAGAGCGGCACGCTCGCGACGCGGGTGAAGATGACCGACGTCTCCAAGAGCGGCGGGATGATTATTCAGAATTATGACATGACCGTGCGCGATCGGCATGGGGTCGTGTACGAGGGGGATACGTATTTCGGTTTCTTCTCGAAGGCGGCGCTGGCGAATCAAGTCGGCATACGGGACGTGCGGCCGTATGAGCGGACCGACGCCGAAGTGCGGGCAAGCGCCGCGCGAGCCTTCCCGGCGGATGCGCCGCTTCCCGATGCGATGATGCGGATGGTGGATCGCATCGAGGTGTTCGACCCGAGCGGCGGGCCACATGGATTGGGGATCATTCGCGGCGCGACGCGCGTCGACCCGGCGGCGTGGTTCTTCAAGGCGCACTTTTATCAGGACCCGGTGTGGCCAGGGTCGCTTGGTCTGGAGTCGTTTTTGCAGATGCTTAAGTTTGCGGCGGTGGAGCGATGGGGCGATTCATGTAGAAGGCGAATCATTTCGCCGACGGGCGTGCCATCCGAGTGGGATCGGCGAAAGGATTCGCCTCCTACACAACGGTCAGCGATAGATTCGCCGCAAAGCCACCAGGGTGTCGTGTTCGAATCGATGGCGCTAGAGCAGGAACATAAATGGACGTATCGCGGGCAGATTCTGCCCACTGATCGGCAAGTCGTCGTGCAGGCCGCGATTACGGGCATCGACGACGCACAGCGGCGGATCGAGGCGGACGGCTGCTTGTGGGTGGACGGGCGGCTGATCTATCAGATGGAGAGGTTCGCGGTTAGAATGCCGGAGCAGGCTGTAGGCCATAGGCGGTAGGCAAAGAGGTCATGAAATACACTCGCGTTCATCTCGATTCGCTCGGTTATGAGCTTCCGCCGGTCGTGGTCACCTCGGCCGAGTTGGAGCAGCGGATCGAGCCGGTTTACGAGGCCCTGCGGATCTCGCCGGGACAGCTCGAGGCGCTGACCGGGATCGTCGAGCGGCGGTGGTGGGAGCGGGGCTATCCCGTTTCGCAGGGGGCGATTGCAGCGGCGCGGAAGGCGCTCGATCGGTCGAACGTCGCGGCGAGCGATTTGGAAGTCGTCATCTACGCCGGCGTCTGCCGCGAGAATTTCGAGCCGGCGACGGCCTGTGCCGTGGCGAGCGCGCTCGGGGTTTCATCGGACGCGCTCGTGTACGACGTGTCGAACGCCTGCCTGGGCATGCTCAACGGCATACTAGAAGTGGCCAATCGGATCGAGCTGGGGCAGATTCGCGCCGGGCTGGTCGTGTCGTGCGAGTCGTCGCGGGACATCAACGAGACGATGATCGACGAAATGCTGCGCGACCGGTCGATGGAAATGTTCACGCGGTCGCTGGCGACGCTAACCGGCGGCTCGGGCGCGGCGGCGGTGCTGCTGACCGACGGTTCGTTCGAGGCGGAGCGGTCGCGGCGGTTGATCGGCGCGGTTACCAAGGCGGCGCCGGAGCATCACGAGCTTTGCAAGTGGGGCGTGACGCTCTCGCCGGTCGAGCTCACGCGGTTGTTGTTCTCGCCGGAGCGGCTGATGCACGTCTTGCAGCACTTGCTCGACCCGGAGACGATTCCCGCGGTGGTCAAGAAGCTGATGACGCACGATAAGCTGCCGGCTGCGGTGACGAAAGTAATGCCGTCGGAGAAGCTGCCCGCGGCGCTGACGCAGTTCATGTCGACGGACTCGGTCGGCGTGCTCAAGCACGGCGTCGAGCTTGGCGTGCGGACGTGGGCGGCGTTTTTGCACAAGCTCGGTTGGGCCAAGGACGAAATCGACAAGGTGATTTGCCACCAGGTCGGGTCGGGGCATCGCGATACGATTCTCAAGGAGTTTGGCATCGCGCCCGAGAAGGATTTTTCGACGTATCGCTATCTAGGCAACATGGGCACGGTCTCGCTGCCGCTCACCGCGGCGGTGGCGGAGCAGCGGCGATTCTTGAAGCGCGACGACCGCGTCGGGTTCTTGGGGATTGGGAGCGGGCTGAACTGCATGATGCTGGGCTGGGAGTGGTAGCGAACGTGTCGCTGTGGCGATTGATTGAGTTGCTTCCTGTAGCCACGCGGATTGCCCCCGGTGTATTCACCGGGGGCTAAATGAGTCAACCATGCACGCTTGGCGGATTCGTGTTGCGTGGGTTGTGCTTGTTGGCGGCTTGACACCGGCGATTCTGGCTTATGCCGCGGCGATGGTTCGCGTTCGTTCCCACATTGCCATAGTTGCCGACGACGGGCCGAATCCCGCGAAATCGCCCGGCGTGCTTGGGCCTGTCGAAGCGCTCGTTTATCTCGACCCGACTTGGGCGGGAACGATGTTGATTTGGATCGCATCGAGCATTGCCTTGGTCGTTGCGTTTGCCATTGCGGCCGCGGTGTTTTGGCCGAATGAATCTTCCGCGCGGGCGGTCTTGAGGCTGCGAATAGCTGCGTTCGCGGCGGGAATGCCGCTGGCTTGGCCGTGGATTTCCGTGCTATTCCGCGGATAGCCGACGCTTCGAACGACGCATTGGCGCTCGTTTACCTGTGCGGTGGGGGCGCGTTATGATATAGCCCTACGCGAATGCTCCCGGCTATTGCCTATTGTGCGGTTCGACGGAGACGACGCATGAGCGACTTACACGCTACTCGGCCGAATCCGAATCAGCCCAAGTGTTCAGGCATTAGCCGCCGGACTTTCTTGGCCGACACCGGCATGGGGTTTACTGGCCTTGCGCTTGGTGCGATGTTATTTCGCGAGGGGACGTGTCGGGCTGCCGGGGCGGATGCCGTGGCGAAGGCGAACGGCGCCGACGCGGCGCATGGGTCGGCGAGCAGTCATCCATCGTCCGACGGCAAGCCGCACTTTCCGGCGAAGGCCGATTCGGTCATCTGGATCTTTCTGTGCGGCGGCGTGAGCCACATGGAGAGTTTCGATCCGAAGCCGATGCTCAACAAGTACGCCGGCAAATCGGCCGACGAAACACCGTATGCCGGGTTCTTCGACCCCAAGCGGTTCAACGAGAAGCTCGTCGGCATCAACCCGAATCACACCAACCGCAAGCTGCTCATGGGCTTGAACACGGGCGTGAAGCGGTATGGCGAATGCGGCCTGGCGGTGGGCGATTGGTTTGCGAACATCGGGTCGTGTGCGGACGATCTGGCGGTGGTGCGGTCGCTGTGGACCTGTCACAACGATCACGGGACACAGCTCACCTGGCACACCGGCCGGCATCCGCGCGAGGGCGAGTTGCCGACGGTCGGCTCGTGGATTTGCTACGGCCTGGGCTCGATGAACGAGAACCTGCCGGAGTACGTCGTGCTCGGCACGCCGACGGGCGATTGCTGCGGCGGTTCGTGGACGCACGGGGCCGGCTATCTCGGTCCCGAGTACGGTGGCGTGAAGCTGAATCTGGAGAGCGCGGAACCGCTGCCGTTCGTCAAGCCGGCGGGCGAAGGCATCTTGCCGGAGGAACAGGCGGCCGAGTTCAGCTTGATCGGACGGCTCAATCGCATGGCGGGGATCGAGTATCCGGACGATCCGAAGCTGCGGGCGCGGATCAAATCGTATGAACTCGCGTTTGGGATGCAGCGGGCGGTGCCGGAGGCGCTCGAACTCAATCGCGAGACGGCTGAGACACAGAAGCTCTACGGCCTCGATCGCGACGTGACGACGGCGTTTGGCAAGCAGTGTTTGGTCGCCCGGCGGATGATCGAGCGGGGCGTGCGGTTCGTGCAGTTGTTTCACGGCGGAGGCGGCGGAGGCGCGTGGGATGCGCACGGCGGGATCAAGGCGAATCATGGGACGCTTTCGGCACAGGTCGACTTGCCGATCGCGGGCTTGCTCAAGGACCTGAAGCGGCGGGGATTGCTGGAGCGGACGCTGGTGGTTTGGGGCACCGAGTTTGGCCGGACGCCGGGAGCGCAGGGCGACGGGCGGGATCATCATCCGCAGGGTTTTTGTGCGTGGCTGGCCGGCGGGGGCATCAAAGGCGGCGTCACGCACGGCGCGACGGACGAGCTTGGGTTCTATGGGGTTGAGAACCCACATTATGTGACCGATATCCATGCGACAACGATGAATCTTTTGGGCATCGACGCGCGTCGGCTCGAAATTCCCGGGCGGCGGCGGCTGGATATCGACTACGGCGTGGCGATCGATGAGATCATTGCGTGAGCGGGATCGGGGGTCGGGGGCCAGGGGGCATGGGAAGAGCGTAGGGCACATCGATATGGCGGAAGAGGCTCCGCGGCGGCTATCGTTTCGCGAGCGCGTTTACGGCGTGGTCTTCTGTTTCGCGGCGGTGAACGTCGCGTTCATGCTCGCCATCGCCACGAGCATGCTCGGGCCGATTCCGTGGGCCATTTACAGCCTCTTGGTGGCCGCGAGTTTCCTGGCGGTCTTGGCGGCCCCCGTGTTCTGGGCGCTGACCCGCGGCTGGGGACTGAAGCTCGTGGACTTGCTCGCCTGGGAAGCGTGCCTGGTCGCGCTGGCGTGGTTCAACTTCTGGTGTCTCGCTTCGGCGCTTGCGGCGGCTTGATAGGAAGAAAGTCGACGGCGAGTCGCTCGGCGGCTTCGTCGTCACGCGGGGCGATGACGGTCACGTTCGTCGTGGCATCGGCGTGCGTCTCTCCTTGCGAGTCGGGCCGCTTTGGCGTAGTCTGCTGAACCTGTCCCGGCTGCATCTTACGCCTCGTTTTTTGGTGGTGCCGTGCCATGCTGGATCGCAAGTTCATCGTCGAGAACGCCGACGCCGTGCGGCTGAATTGCGTTAACCGCGGGGTGAAGGCGGACATCGACCGGTTTCTCGCGTTGGAGGCCGATCGCAAGGACAAGCAGACAGAGGTCGAGCGGCTCAATCAGCAGGCGAACGAGGTGAGCAAGTCGATCGGGCAGACGAAGGACCCGGCGGAGCGCGAGAACCGCAAGGAGGAAGGGCGGCGATTGCGCGAGGCGAAGGAGAACGTGCAGCGGATTCTCGACGCGACCGTGGCGGAGATGGACGCGATTCGGGCGACGATCCCGAACATGACGCATCCGGACGCGCCGGTTGGCGGCGGGGACGAGGCGAACGTCGAGATCCGCCGGGGCGAGACGCCCGTGCGATCATTCGACTTCAAGCCGCTCGACCACGTCGCGATCGGCGAGAATCTGGGGTTGTTCGATCTGGAGGGCGGAGCGAAGGTCGCGGGGCACGGGTTTTATTTTCTCAAGAACGACGCCGTGCTCTTGGAGCTGGCGTTGCAGCGGTTCGCCGTCGAGACGCTGATGCGCGAGGGCTTTACGCCGACGATCACGCCGGATTTGGCGCGGAACGAGATCCTGCAGGGAATCGGGTTCATTCCCCGCGGGCCGGAAGCGCAGATTTACAGCGTCGAGAACACCGACTTGAGCCTGGTCGCCACGGCGGAGATTACGCTCGGCGGGTTGTACGCCGACGAGATTCTCGAACCGGAGCAACTGCCGATCAAGGTTTGCGGGATCAGCCATTGTTTTCGGACCGAGGCGGGGGCGCACGGCCGCGCGACGCGGGGGCTGTACCGCGTGCATCAGTTTACGAAGATCGAGATGTTCGCGTTTACCGCGCCGGAGGCGAGCGACGCGATGCTGGAATACTTGCGCGATTTGGAGTGCGGGATTTTCGATGCGCTGGAGATTCCGTATCGCGTCATTGACACGGCGACGGGGGACTTGGGCGGGCCGGCGTATCGGAAGTACGACCTCGAGGCGTGGATGCCCGGGCGGGGCGAGGCGGGCGAATGGGGCGAAGTGACGAGCACGTCGAACTGCACGGACTATCAATCGCGGCGGCTGGGGATTCGCTTCAAGGCGAAGGGGGAAAAGGGGACGCACTTCGTGCACACGCTCAACGGCACGGCGATCGCGTGCAGCCGGGCGATCATCGCGATTTTGGAGAACCATCAGCAGGCAGACGGGACCGTTGTCGTGCCGGCGGCGCTGCGGCCGTATGTGGGCAAGGAGAGAATCGGGGCGGCGTAGTCGTATGGCAGCGGCGGGCGGCGATCCGAAAACCATCCACCGATGTCGCAGATGTTCGCCAATCGGAAGACTTGCGCTTGAGCGAACGGCGCATTGTGGCCGGATTTTGGCTGGAAAGTGTGCCACTCGTCTGGTATGACGGTGGGGCGGTATTTGCGCGACGCGTGCGATGCCGAGGAACCGCGCCGGCACGGCCGGAATTTCGTCGGGCGTCGCCTGAGTTGCGATCGTTCGGCGCACGGCGAGCGAACCGGCCGGTCGAGGGAGTTATTGAACGTTACCCCTGGATTTTCCCAGGATTTTGTTCAAAAACCTGGTGGGCTGCAAAGGCGGATTTCGCCGCTGGCGTTCGTGGTATGCGCTTGGCGCGAAGGTGGAAGCGGGCCGATTCGTTCGGCATAAGCGGCGCGAAGTTACGGCAATCGTGAATAGCGGGGAACGGGTATGGCGCGGTTTTTGATGGCCCTCTTGGTCGCGGCAGGGATAAATTTGGCGGCAATTGCGGACGGAGCGATGGCCGAGACGGCGATGGACGATCCGCAGGCACTGTATCGCGAGGCGATGGCGGCGTCGAACAAAGGCGACAGCGCCGCGGCGGTAAAGTTGCTCGATCGGGCGATTGCGGTCGACGATAAGAATGCTCAGCTGTTCTATCTCCGCGGGCGGGAGCGGTTTCGGACGGGTGACGTGAACGGCTCGATCGCCGATTTCGACGCGACGGCGAAGCTGGAGCCGAAGCGCGAGCGGGAGCTGTGGGAGCGCGGGCTGTCGCACTATTACGCGGGGCGATTCGACGACGGGGCGAAGCAGTTCGAGCAGTATCAGACGTTTTACGACAACGACGTCGAGAACTCGGTGTGGCGGTACGCGTGCGTCGCGCGGAAGCACGGCGCGAAGAAGGCCCTTGCGACGCTGCTGCCGATCGAGAACGACCGCCGCGTGCCGTTCATGGAAATCTACGCGATGTTTCAGGGGAAGAAGACGCCCGAGGAAGTGCTCGCGGCGGCGAACGCGGGCGAAGCGTCGGCGGAAGATCGCAAGGAGCGGTTGTTTTATTCGCACTTGTACATCGGCTTGTGGCACGAGGCGAACGGGAACGCGAAGGAGGCGAAGGAACATCTCGTGCTAGCGGACGAGAAGTACAAGATCGGGCATTACATGTGGGACGTGGCGCACGTGCATGTGGCGCGGCTGAAGGCGGCGGGGAAGGGGCGATAGGATAGAGGTTGGAGGTTCGAGGTTGGAGGTTAGGGATTGTGGAAGCGCTCTTGGCCGCCTTGGACTTCGATCGCGAGACGCTGGTCGTCGCGGCGGCTTGGTATTTCGTGTTTGTGGTGTCGACGGTGCTGCACGAGGCGGCGCATGCGCTTGCGGCTTGGAAGCTGGGCGATTCGACGGCTTATGAAGGCGGGCAGGTGACGATCAACCCGCTGCCGCACATCGAGCGGGAGCCGATCGGGATGGTCGCGGTGCCGCTCATTACGCTGTTTCTGCGCGGCGGAAATTTCCTGATGGGCTGGGCGAGCGCGCCGTACAACGTGCATTGGGCGCTGGCATATCCGAAGCGGGCGGCGCTGATGGCAATGGCGGGTCCGGCGGCGAATCTGCTGCTGGCGGTGGCGGCGGGAATCGCGCTGCGGATCGGGATGGCACAAGGTTTTTTCGTCGCAGCCGACGATTTCGGTGCGGATTTCTTGTCGCGGATCGTCGAGGCGGCGAATCCTGGGGCCGGCATCGGCGCGGCGAAGCTGCTGTCGATCGCGTTCTCGATGAACCTGATTCTGTTCACGTTCAATTTGTTGCCGTTGCCGCCGCTCGATGGAAGCGCGATCGTGCCGTTATTCTTGAGCCACGAGGGGGCGGCGAAGTTTCGGCATTACGCGGCTCAGCCGGCGTTTTGGATGATCGGCATGCTCGTGGCGTGGAACGTGTTTCCGAAAGTGTTCTTTCCCGTGTTTGACCGGGCATCGACGTTCGTTAGGTTGGGGATTTGATCGAACGCCGCTTACAGGAGCGGTGAGAACGATGGACTCGAATCGGATTCGCGTGCGGATTTCTTGCCGGGCCTGCGGTTGGGCGCAGGATTTGTCGCTGAGCGAGATGGTCGGACAACTCCGCGCGGCCGGGATTCTGAAGGCGACCTCCGATTCTTCGCCCGAGGTGATTCGCGAGCTCTATATCGCGTCGACGGAGAAGCTGGCTTGTCCGGATTGCGTGGCGGCCGGGATTTCGGCCCGCGCGGCGACGCCTGAGGACGACGAAGCTTGGGGACAAGCGCGGGCGTGCGAAGTTTGCCGCGCGCCGATTCCGCGCGAACGCTTGGAGTTGCTGCCGGACGCACGGCTATGCGCCGGGTGTCAGGCGCAGGACGAGCGGGGCGAAGCGAACGCGACGGAGCGCGAGTTCTGTCCGCGGTGCGGCGCGGTGATGAAACTTGCGGCGACGCGCGGGCAGGGGATCACGCGGTATGCGATGCGGTGTCCGGCGTGTCGGAGGTGAGGTGGGCGGTCGGTCGAGAATCGCGAGAGGTGCGGCGTGGCGAGGAACGCATCCCAGGACGAGGCCGGCGGCGAAGCTGGCGGCGCGAATCAATGGCTCGCGTTTCTGGTGTTCGCGGTCGTTTCGCTGGCCGTGGGCATTGGGATGCTTACGATCCGGCACTTTGCGCTGGCCGAAACGGATGCGGCGCGAAGTTGGGTCGAGACGCCGTGCACCATCGAGAAGAACGAGATCGTCCGGGGCTCTAGTAGCGACGACCGGCCGTCGCTCGACGTCGTGTATCGTTACGAATTCGGCGGCGCGACGTATCGCGGCGATCGGCTCGACTTGCTCATCGGTTCGATGGGCGACGACACGGCATGGGAGCAGCGGATTCGCGAGCGCTATCCGCCGGGCGCAAAGGCCGTGTGTTACGTCGATCCGGCCGATCCGACGAACTCGGTGTTCGACCGCGACCATGCGGCGACGAAATCGCGCAACTTGTGGCTGATTGCGTTTCCGTTCTTGTGCGTGGGGACGTGCTTTTCGCTGGCGATTTTGATGGGCGTCGCCGGCGCGTTTGGCACGAAAGGTCCGTGGGATTCCGTACGAGCGGCGAAGCGCGGGTGGGGCGATCCAATCTTGCCGCCGCCGCGCAAGATTTCGCCGTTGCAGCGGGCGGTGGTGCTGGCCGGGCCGCTCGGTTCGCAGCTTGCAATTCCGTTCTTCGTTGGGTTCACGTTCGTGTTCATTGCGCTCGATGGCCCGAACCAATACGGCCAGCTCATCTGGCCGGAGACGCGGGACCAGGAGGCGACCGGCAAGGTAACGGCCGTCCGCGAGCTTGCGCATCGCGAACTTTACCGGTCGGTCTATGAGTACGACGTGGAATATGAAGTTGGGTAACAGTTTAGCCGTCTGAAGTTCGTATTGTCGGTTTGTGGGGTGTTCGTTTATGACATGGCTCATTGACAGAACTTGGTCGAGTGAGCCGTGGTAT
>QEVJ01000131.1 GCA_003576845.1 Planctomycetota bacterium | reverse complement strand
GCGTGTTGACGAACTGCTCGAACATCCGCCGCCGCGCCGGATCGCGGACGACTTCCGCCCATTCGCACTTGTACGTGTCGACCAGATGCTGGATGCGGCGTTCGAGTTCGTCGGCGATGCCGAGGCTGTCGTGGACGACGACGTTCCGCAAGTGCTCAATCCCGCCCTCCATGTTTTCGAGCCAGACGGACGTGCGCGTGAGGCGGTCGGCCGTCATGATGTAGTACATCAGGAAGCGGTCCAGGTAGCGGATCGCGGTTTCCTCGTCGAGGTCCGCGGCCAACAGATCGGCGTGCCGCGGCTTCGCCCCGCCATTGCCGCAGACGTACAGGTTGTAGCCCTTCTCCGTCGCGATAAGGCCAAAATCCTTACCCTGGGCTTCGGCGCATTCGCGGATGCACCCGCTCACGCCGCCCTTGATCTTGTGCGGCGCCCGGATGCCGCGGTAGCGCTCCTCGATGCGAATGGCAAAGCCGACGGAGTCTTGCACGCCGTAGCGGCACCACGTCGAACCGACGCAACTCTTCACCGTGCGAAGCGCCTTTCCATAGGCGTGGCCGCTTTCGAAGCCGGCATTGACCAGTTCCTCCCAAATCTCCGGCAACTGCTGCACCTGCGCGCCGAACAAGTCGATCCGCTGCCCGCCGGTGATCTTCGTGTACAAGCCGTACTTTTTCGCCACGGTTCCCAGCACGACCAGCTTATCGGGCGTAATCTCGCCGCCGGGAACGCGGGGAACGATCGAATACAGTCCGCCGCGCTGCATGTTGGCGAGGAAACGATCGTTCGTGTCCTGGAGCGTGTGGTGCGCGCGGTCGGTAATCGGTTCATTCCAGAGGCTGGCCAACATCGACGCCACGGCGGGCTTGCAGATCTCGCAGCCGTGCCCGCGGCCATGCGAGGCGAGCAACTCGTCGAACGTGCGAAGCTCCTTGATCTTGACGATCTCGAAGAGTTGCTGCCGCGTATAGGCGAAGTGCTCGCACAAGTCGCGGTTGACCGACTTGCCCAACGCGGCGAGTTCTTTGTTGAGAATGTCGGTGACCAGTGGCACGCAACCGCCGCAACCGGTGCCGGCCTTGGTGCACGCTTTCACGGCGCCGATCGTAGTCAGTTCTTGTTCCCGAATCGCCGCGCAAAGCTGCCCTTTCGTGACGTTGTTGCACGAGCAGATTTGACACGCATCGCCGAGCGATTCGACGCCGCCCGCCGCGCCGCTTCCTTTGCCGACGATCAACTCGCCCGGCGCCATGGCGAGCGGTTCGCCGCTCTTTTGCATTGCTGAGAGCAGTCCGTAGTCCGCGGCGTCGCCGACGAGAATTCCGCCCAAAAGCCGCTTGCCCTCGCGGTCGAACAGCAGTTTTTTGTAAACGCCGGCAAAGGGGTCCTCATAAACGAGCGGCATCGCCATGTCCGGTCCGGCCTCGTAATTCCCGAAGCTCGCCACGTCGATGCCCATGAGCTTGAGCTTGGTCGACAAATCCGCGCCGGTGAATCGCCGGTCCTGACCGCAGAGATTCGCCGCGACGGTTTCGGCCATATCGTAGCCCGGCGCGACGAGACCGTAGACGAAGCCGGAATGGAGCGCGACCTCGCCGATGGCATAGACGTTCGGGTCGGAGGTGCGAAGCTGGTCGTCGACCTTGACGCCGCCGCGTTCGCCGACTTCGATGCCGCAATCGCGCGCCAGGTCGTCGCGGGGACGAATGCCGGCCGAAATGATGACCATGTCGACGTCGAGCCGCTCGCCGTCGTTGAATACGAGTCTTTCGACGGCGCCGTTGCCGACGATTTCCTTCGTCGCCTTGTTCAAATGCACGCGGACGCCGAGGTTCTCGATTTTCTTGACGAGCGTGCGCGAGCCGGCGTCGTCGATCTGCCGGGGCATGAGCCGCGGGGCGAACTCGACGACGTGCGTTTCGAGACCGAGGTCGTAGGCGGCTTTGGCCGCTTCAAGACCGAGCAGCCCGCCGCCGATCACCGCGGCCCGCTTCGACTTCGCCCCATAGTCGATGATCGACTGCAAGTGCTCGATCGTGCGATAGACGAACACGCCCCGCGTCTGCACGCCCGGCACGTTCGGCACGAACGGAAACGAGCCGGTGGCGAGCACGGCGATGTCGTAAGCAATCTCGCGGCCCTGATCGCTTACAACGACGCGCCGCTTGCGGTCGATCTTCGTCGCCCGGTCGCCGACGTAAATCTCGATGCCCTGCTCGCGATACCAGTCGAGGTTGGCGAGCATCAACTGGTGGGCCGAGCGGTGGGCGAAGAAGCTCGTCAGGCCAACGCGATCGTAGGCCGCCCGCGGCTCTTCGCAGAACGTGACGATGCGGTATTGCTGGGCCGCGTCGAATTCGACCATCCGCTCGCAGAAGCGGTGCCCGACCATGCCGTGGCCGATAAGGACGATCGTTTTTTTCATATTCATACTCGTAGGGTGGGTCGAACGAAGTGAGGCCCACCGGGATTTGACGTTGGTTTTGCGATTCGCGGTGGGCCTCGCTCCGTTCGACCCACCCTACGTATTCGTCTAAAGATCGGTGTCGTTCGGCGCCACGTCGCGGACGCGAACGGCGCAGTTCTTGTACGACGGTTGGCGGGAATGCGGATCGAAATGCGCGAGCGTGAGACGGTTCACGGCTTCGTAGTGCATCGGAATGAACACGTGGCCGCGCTGCACGCCGTGCGTGACGAACGCCTTGGCCTTGAGCTTGCCGCGCTGCGACTCGACGACGACGTGCTGATTCGGCTTGATTTCGAGCGCGCGGGCGTCCGCCGGATTGATCTCGACGTAGACCTCGGCCGGATAAAGCGCGCGAAGGACATCGCTCTTGGCCGTGCGGGTTTGCGTGTGCCACTGCGCCGCCGTACCGCGGCCCGTGAGCAGCAACAACGGGAATTGCTCGCTCGGCGCTTCCGGCATCGGCGCGGGCTGGTCGAACACGAACTTCGCGCGGCCGTCGCCGTGATAGAAGCATCCGTCCGCGAAAAGTCGACGCTCGCTCTCGGGTTCGGTCATGCCTTCCGGACACGGCCACTGTACGCCGCCCCGCTCGTCGAGCATCGCGTAGTCGCGCACGCCGGTAATGTCGCACGGCTGGCCGCGCGAAAGCTGCTTGAGAAGGTCGAACACCGCGGCCGGACTGGTCCACCGCGAGAACATCGCGCCGCAACCCCAATACTCGGCGATCAGGCGGAAGATCGAGAAGTCCGAGAGCGCCTCGCCCGGCGCGCGGCCCACCTTCTTGAGCACGCCGATCCGCCGTTCCGAGTTGATGAACGTGCCGTCCTTTTCGCCCCACGCGGCGGCCGGCAACATCAAGTCGGCACGCTCCGCCGTTTCCGTCGTGTGATACATGTCCTGCACGACGAGAAAATCGAGCCGCGAGAGCACGTCGCGGAGCATGTTCTGGTTGATCCACGAGTGGGCCGGATTCGTGGCGATCACCCACAACCCGCGAATCTTGCCCGCGAGAACGCCTTCGACGATCTGGTCGTAGGCCCAGCTCGGTTTGTCGGGAACGACGTCGGCGGAAATGCCGAGAATCCCAGCGACCTTTTCGCGGTGCGCGGGGTTGGCGAAGTCGTGTCCGCCCAGGAGGTTCGTCGTGTTGCTGAACAGCCGCGAACCCATCGCATTGCACTGGCCAGTGATCGAGTTCGCGCCCGTGCCCGGTCGGCCGATGTTGCCGGTCATCAGGGCAAGGTTGATGATCGCCTGTGCGGTGCGGACGCCCTCGTAACTCTGATTGACGCCCATCGTCCACCACAGCGAAACGCGCTTTCCCTCCCCGATCGCCCGCGCGACGCGCAGCAGCGTCGCTTCGTCGATGCCCGTGGCGGCGGCAACACGCTCGGGCGCGTACTCGGCGACGTGTGCGGCGAATGCGTCAAACCCCTGCGTGCTCGCGGCGATGAAATCGCGGTCGATCCAGCCTTCGCGGATGAGCAAATGGGCAAGGCCATAAAGCAGGACAAGGTCCGACTTGGCCGCGAGCGGCACATGAATCGTCGCCGCCATCGCCGTTTCCGTTCTCCTCGGGTCGACGACGATGATCGTCGGATCGTGCGGATTGCGGCACACCCGCTGCCACAGGATCGGATGCGCGACGCACAGGTTCGAGCCGATCAGGACGATGACGTCGGACTCTTCGAAGTCCGCGTAGGTGTAAGGCGGCGCGTCGAAGCCAAACGATTGCTTGTACGACACGACGGAAGTCGCCATGCACTGCCGCGTATTGCCGTCGCCGTGCAGCAAGCCCATGCCGAACTTGCCGAGACTGCCCAGAAAGGCCATTTCTTCCGTGGCGATCTGGCCCGTGCTGATGAACGCGATGCTGTGCGGCCCATGCTGCCGCTGGATGTCCTTCATTCGCGAACAGAACAGCGCGAGCGCCGTGGGCCAATCGACCGGTGCAAGCTTGCCGTTGCGATCGCGGGCGAGCGGCGTCGTGGCGCGGTCCAGCGCGCGAAGCACGCTGAGCGCTTCCCAACCCTTGGGACAGGCCATGCCGAGATTGACCGGATACTCCGGCGTGGGCGTGAGATTGACCGCGACGCCGTCCTTAAGATGAACCGTCAAGCCGCAGCCGGTCGAGCAGAAGCCGCAGGCCATTTGCGTCGTGGCGTCCGGAGCGAGTCGGGCCGGCACCAGCCCCAGACCAAAGCGGCCCGGTTCGAGCAACAACTCGCTCGTGAGCGGACCGTCCGGCGCGCGGAGCATCCGCACGAGCGGCGAGGCAGGCGACGACGCGGCCGCGCTCGGGCGCGGTTCGTCGCTTCGGTCGACGGTTGCTTCGAGGGCAGTGCTCATGCGCTGGGCGCTCCGGGCATCTTGGGCGCGACGACGGCCGCGAAGAACAAATAGCGTTCGCACAATTCGCCGATGAAGGCCGCCAGCCATCCGGCCGCGACGCTGGCGACGACTTGCGAAGTAGCGAGCGCCGGCGTCGGCGATTGCGAATGGACGAGATACACGAGACCCGGCAACACGATCCCGGCCGCGCCCCACGCAAAGCGATGTTTCGACCACCGCGACAACTCGCCCGTCAGCAACAACGCCGTGCGGCGCAGCGACGTGTTGGAACGCGAACGAAGACTAATGAGAATCGAAGCATCGAGAGCGAGCTTCGTCGCTCCCGCGGCAACGATCGCGGCCAGCAAAGAGAACGCGCGGGACGTATCGACGCCGTTCGGGCCAAATAGCGCGCCAACGAGCGCGATGGGCAATCCGAGCACCGCGGCCGACAGAAAGAACTTCGCCGCTGTGCGCGGGAAACGCCAAAACGGCCGCTGCGTGACCGCGTAGATCATCGACGAGCAGAACACGCCGTAAAGCCCCACGGCGGCCGCAGCGATTGCGAGCGCGCTTCTCGTTGCCGTGCCAGTCGCCGTGTCGACGTCGGCGTCGGAACACACAACCGCGGCGGCGTACGCGATGGCCAGCACCGCATACAGCCCGAACGCAATGATTTCGCGGCTCAGCCACGACCGCCGCCAGGCGATGATCGCGCGGAAGGCATACCGCGGCCGGCCCAAATGGAGCGTGGATGCCGTGATCCCTAATAAACCGGTGGCCAGCGTCGCCGCGGCGTGAAACACGTTGCCGCCGCCGGCGAACGACAATCCGGTGACGAGCGCGCCCACCGACATTTGCGTCAGCACGAGCATCAGAATGAGCGGCCAGTGGGCGTGCTGCGGCGCCGCGGCAAAGTAATCGGCCGGCAGCATGTTCCGCGGCAGCGGGCGATGGGTCTTGTAGATCGTCGTGGGAAGCGTGCAACCCGGCTCCGGCGCGCCCGGAAGAAAGGCATTCGCTTCGGCGCTTTCGACGGCCTCCTGGCGATTGACGATCGCGATGCGAATGGCCGCGTTGGGACACGACTGCACGCAGGCCGGCGCTTCGCCGACCGCGAGCCGAGTGCGGCACATGTCGCATTTGCGAACGATGCCCAGGCGACGGCTGTACTTCGGCACGTCGTAAGGACACATGAACGTGCAATACTGACAGCCGATGCACTGGTCGTCCAAGTGACGAACGATGCCGGTGATCGGGTCTTTGTCGTAAGCGTCGACGGGGCAGCCCTTCAAGCAGGCCGGATCGACGCAGTGATGACACGCGGTGGTGACGTGCTGAATCGCCGGCGCTTGCGCCGAGCCGCCGTGCAGCAAGCCGACGGCCCGCCACGTCTCGCCCACTTCGAGATCGTTGAGGTTGTGGCAAGCGGTAACGCACGCTTTGCAACCCGAGCACGCGTCGAGATCGACCTCGAAGGCGAACTGCTCGCCGTCGCCGGGAAGGCCGACGGGGATCAAATCTCGGTAGCGCCGCGAAGGATCGGCGCCTGGCCCTCGTGCGATCGGCAAGTCGGCGGCCGCTTCGTGCCACGCAGCGAATTCCTCGACGGGCGTGATCCGTTGCTGCTCGCGAAGCAGTTCGTCGACCAGCCACCGCGGAGAATGCAACCCCGACGGCGCGGCGTCGTCCTCGATCGTGCCGGGGAAAAGTTGCGAAGCCATGCAGTTGCGGATTCGAGGTCTCGAACTTCGCGCCGGCCGCCAGATTCGGCCAACGCGAGCACCACGCATCTCCGCCAAGATGCACGCCAACGCGCGGACTCTCCGCTCCCGGTGCAGCCCGCGGTCCAGCGCATAAGCAACGAGCGTGCCAGCCCAAGCGCTCGTGAGCCCGCAATGGCGGCAAAGCCCCTCTAAACCCGGACAAACGCCGTAATTCGCCGCGAATTCACGAGCGCCACGGCGCGAACGGCGGCAATCGCTGCTAACTCAGACGGCACCGCGTGCCAGCGTCGAAGGCACTCGCCATTTAGGCGTTCGCGGCAACCTGCCGCCGATGTCGCACTTTTTTCTTAATTGCGCGACGGCTAACGATCGGGAGAACGGCAATACTCGCTAGCGCCGCCTTTTGCTGCAACTGAGCGATGAGTCGTTCTTCTTAACGCAGAGGACGCGGAGGACGCAGGGTTCTTGCAGGTTAGACGTAAAAGTGGCGAGGAATTATGCGCCAGCCCTCGGATTGGCATGCACGGTAAGCGAGCACGATCGGCATGAATCCTCTGCGCTTCCTCCGCGTCCTCTGCGTCCTCCGCGTTAAAACGAACCCACTCAAAACTGCGGAAAGGAGCAAACACATCGCGTTTGCAGCGAAGATTGTTCGCCGCCGCCTGCGCGTCGAAATCGACGCAGCCAACTTCGATGGCACGCGATGTGCTTTTCGCAGCGCCCGTCGTTGCTCGAAAACTTCTTTCACGCCGTCGTGGGTTCTCCTCTCCCGGACCTGCCTGGGCCACCGGGAGATACTGCGCATGCAATTGGAAGGCAAAGCCACACGAATTTCGTTGTTCGATTTCACCACTCCGCAGATGCGGGCGTTCCACGTCACGTGGCTCGCGTTCTTCTTGTGCTTCTTCGCCTGGTTCGGCATCGCGCCGCTGATGCCCATCCTCCGCGACGAACTCGGCCTCACCAAGGAACAAGTCGGTTGGTCGATCATCGCGTCTGTGGCGATCACGGTTTTTGCCCGGCTGCTCGTGGGTTGGGTTTGCGACAAGATCGGGCCGCGGCAAACGTACAAGTGGTTGCTCATCCTCGGTTCGCTTCCCGTGATGGCGATCGGCTTTGCCCAGTCGTTCGAGGCGTTTCTCATTTTTCGTCTGCTGATCGGCGTAATCGGCGCATCGTTCGTCATCACGCAGTACCACACGTCGCTGATGTTCGCGCCGAATTGCGTCGGCACGGCGAACGCCACGACCGCCGGGTGGGGCAACCTGGGCGGTGGCGTCACGCAAATCGCGATGACGCTGTTGTACGCAATGTTCATCGGCGCGTTTGGCCTCGCGCCGTTCTGGGGTTGGCGGCTGTCGATGGTTGTCGCAGGCGCGGTCTGCATGTTGTGCGGTTTTGCTTATGCCCGCCTGACCCAGGACACGCCCGAGGGCAACTTCAAGGAGCTTCGCGCGGCGGGCCGCCTGGAACCGACCGCCAAAACCAAAGGCGCGTTCCTGCTCGCGTGTCGCGACTATCGCACGTGGCTGTTGTTCGTGCTCTACGCCGCCTGCTTCGGCATGGAACTGACGATCAAGAACATCGCCGCGTTGTACTTCACCGATTACTTTTCGCTCGGTCTGCAAGCGGCCGGGTGGGCCGCGGCGGCGTATGGCCTGATGAATCTCTTCGCCCGCACGCTCGGCGGCTACGTGAGCGATCGCTGTTCGACGCGGTGGGGTCTTGCGGGACGGACGCGGTGGTTGTTCGTCGCCCTGATCGGTGAAGGCCTGGCGTTGCTGCTGTTCTCGCAGGCGGCGAGCGTCTTCATCGCCGTTTCGGCGCTCATCCTCGTGGGCCTGTTCGTGCAAATGTCCAACGGCGCGACCTACTCCGTCGTTCCCTTCGTCAATCGCAAGTGCATCGGTTCCGTCGCCGGCATCGTTGGCGCGGGCGGGAACATGGGAGCCGTCGCCCTCGGGTTCTTGTTCCAAGGCGAGATGGCCTGGACCACCGCGCTGGCGATCAGCGGCGTGCTCGTGATGGTCGCCGCCGGCGCCGCGCTCGCGATCCGCTTCGCCGAGGAACCTGCGGCCGCTCCCGCACCCGAACCGGAGGCGCTCGCAGCCGCCGAAGCACTGGAACCGGCCGCCGGCTAGCGAAAACCCATTCGCCGCCTACCACCTGGTCAGCGATGCATTCCGCCCTGGCGGCCGGCCGCACGGCGGGAGAGGTCGTGCCGCGCCGGCCCGCCAGGGCGGACTTATTCTCCTGCGGCAGGTCCCCGGCGGATTCTTGTCTTTTGGAACGACGCCGGTTCTCGGCACGGTCGGCGCGAAAAAGCCGCATTTTGGTTGACATCTCCCGCCGCGCCGATTAGTCTTGAGTTCGCATTTCATTGGCAAAGGGCTGCGCGCCCTCGATGCTCGTTCCTTCACCGCACAACTCGGTTACTGCTCTTTTGGGAGGTGACTAATGACGGCCCGTTTGAGCCGCGTATCTGCGGCTTTGATTCTTCTCGTCGCCGGAGCAACCGCGCTCCCGGCACAAGATGGCATGATTGGCTTCAATTTCTTGCGGAGCAACGGCGCGACGTCTTTAGGCGCCGGCGATGTCGCGGGCTATATCCCGCAGGCCAACTGGAATAACGTCAGTGCCGTTGGCAGCACCGCACTTGGCACGAATGTCCGCATCACCAGTCCAGTCGCAGGCGCGATCGTTGACGCTACCGGCACGTCGCTTGCCGGGGTCAATGTGCAATTCGCTTCCGCAACAACATGGAGTGCGAACAACTCTGGCACGCCCGACAACGCGCTGATGAGCGGTTACATCGACAACAATGGCAGCCAGCAAACGACGTATGTGCGACTCACCGGGATTCCCTACGATCATTATGCCGTAATTGCCTACATGGGGTCGGACGGCAACGGCCGCACCGGGACGATTGCGGTACCGGGCTATCCCGCTTTGAACGTGAATTACACCACGAATACTCAGCCATTCACGGGATATTTGGAAGGCTCGAATGTCGCGATTCTCGAAGGGTTTACGGACAGCGAACTGCTGCTTTTCAATCATCGCGGCAACAACAACACGGGCCTGCATGCCATGCAAATCGTCGAGTTGACCGGGCCGTCGAGTTTGCCGCCGCCGGTACAAAAAGGCCCCGCCGTGTTAGGCGCTTACTATTCGTTTGACGACCCATCGAGTTTGATGGCAGATTCGCGTAATCTGAATAACGGAACGGTTCAGGGCGCCGCGACGCAAGGCGCAGGGCGGTTTGGCGCCGGTTCGTTGCAACTCGCTAATCTCGGTGCCGTCAACGATCAATTCGGCCAAGTCGCCGCACCAACCGTTGACGTCAAACCGACGGATACGCTGGCGGTATCCGTGTGGGTTAGCCGAGGCGAAGCGGCCGACCATGAGGTCGTCTCGCTGGGTGACCATTATGGCTTGCGAATCACCGCGGCCGGTGGAATCCACTTCTTTGAAGACGTCACGGCCGTGGGCGACGCATGGTCAGGGTCCACCACTGGAAATCTGATTCCCAGTGACGGCACATGGCATCATATCGTCGCGCAGAAGGCGTTGACCGGCGACTACTTCGAAGTTTGGGTCGATGGTCAGCTTTATGAACGGGGTGCTGGCGTGCTCCACTACGAACCCCGCCCGGTCGACTACACGGGATTGGGCTCTAATCTCGTCGTGGGCAAGCACGGCGTCGGCGCGTCCCTTGGTTTCGCGGGACAAATCGACGAACTCCGAATCTTCAGCGGCGTACTCACGCCGGATCAGATTCAGAGCCTCTACACCAACAATGTCGTTCCCGAACCGTCGACGTGGGCTCTCGCCGCGACAGCGCTTGGCTTTATCGCCATGCGCGTGCGGCGTCGCCGAGCTTAGAACCTTGCCGGATTTAATCGGCGGCCGACTGGCAAGGGTCGGCCCCTTCAGCGAACCGAACGGCGGGCGGCGGAACCAAGCGTTCCGTTGCCCGTCGTTTTCGTTTCGCTATGGATTCGATTAACCTCTCCATCCACAGCGTCGCGAGAGAGAACGTCCCTCGTGCGCACGCGGTTGGTCCAATTCTTCTGCGTTCTTGGAGAAAACCCCATGAAAGACCGCCTCGTTACGATCGTCCTTTCCGTCGCGTCGACGCTGGGCGTCGTCAACATACAGTCGCCGGCGACGCAAGAAACCGAAAAGGTGCTGGACGTCGATCGCCTGATCGTCCGCAAGGAGTTGATCGTTTCCGACACGGGCCAGCCGTGGGAGAAAGGCTACGAACAGCACCAGATTCCCCGCGGCATCTACGCCCGGAGCGTCACGGACAAGGAAGTCGGCGGGTTGTGGGTTCGCAGCCGGCTCATCAAGGGCGAGCTCGACGATCCGTTCGACGACCGGTTTCACGCCCTCGAGCGCAACGGCTCGCATCGCGGCGCGCCGGGACACATTTCGTGGAACGTCTGGCTCGACGGGGCATGGCGGCAGATGGCGATCGTCCAGGGCGAGGGCTTGGAACTCTCGGAAGTGCCCCGCGACCAGTGGAACGGTACGACGCATCCCGGCCGGATTCGATTCCAAACCTTCCGCCCCGGGCACGGCGAACCGCTCACCGACGCGGTGATCGGCCAGGGGAAGATGTCGCTCGGCGGCGGCGGGTTCGGCGGCGGCGGGCTGCCGTATCCGCAGGAAGTGCTCGAACTTCACGGCGGCAAGGTCGCGGAGCACGCCCTCGAACGCCCCCCGGCCCCGACGGTCGTCCGCGATGACGATACGGCCGAGCATTTCTACGCCCTGATCGCGGTCGGGCCGCAGGGCAAACAGAGCCGTCCGTCCCCAGCCTCGCGGGCAACCGGTCTGGCGACGCTCCGTTGGGACAGCGTGCCCGGGGCCGATGCGTACATCGTCGTCCGCGACGGGAAGGCGATTACCGGGCCGCTGCGCATCGAAGGATCGCAGAAGGAGTGGACCGACTCGCAAGGAAACCCGTAGGGTCGGACGGCAGCCGCCAAGAAACCTCACGAATTGTGCGAGAACGCGCCATTTGAGAAATCTTGAAATTATTCGATATGGCGGTTGATTTATTTTTTTGCCCAACTATTCTGTCAATTGGTATTTTTCCAAATAGCGGCGTTCTCTACCGCTGCGGCGTGGGTCCGCGGCGCTTGCGGCCGTCCGAGTTTTTGCACCGGGAGTTAGCCTAATGAAAGTCTCATGGCGACGCAGATCCCTTTGGGGTATGCAACTTGGTTTGATCTGCGCACTCTTCCTGCAAGCGAATCTGGCGAACGCCGATTTGACCGCGCTGATCGGGTACGGCAACGGCAACGACGGCGGCGGGGTGGCGTCTACGAATCCCGGTCCCGGCGCCTATACGCTGACCGCCAGCGGCAGCGATTTCTGGGGCACCAGCGACAACGGCGGATTCCTCTACGATCCGACCAAAGTCAGCGGCAATTTCACCGCCATCGTCCGCAGCACGGGCTTTAGCGGCGACGCACTCGCCGGCGAATGGGGCCGGACGGGCATCATGGCTCGCGTCGATGGCGCAGCGGCGAATAGCGCCAACATTTTCGCCAATCGCAAGAGCGGCACGCTCGCCGACGGCGCGATCGCCGGCATCCTGCAATATCGCGACGCGGCTGGCGGCGGCACCGATCGCCAAGGCGGCGAATTCCCCGGCACGCCGTACCTCTCCGGCCTATCCGGCAACGACGTGTGGCTCGCTCTGAGCCGCAACGGCGACGACTGGGTGATGCGGTACGCCCTCGGCGACGGCACGAACAACGTGCCGACGAACTGGAGCATGGGCCGCGCGCATTGGACCCCGAACATGGGTGCGGCGGTCGACGTTCACGTCGGCTTGGCCCACCAGGCGCACTCGATTCCGCGACGTAACACGGCCGCATTCGAAGGCTTTGCGGTCGGCGCGCTCGATCCGCAGCTCGGCTCGCCGATGTCGGGGCTGGTGAACTACGTTCAGCAGCCCGACGGCACGTGGAACCGGATCGAAATGTACATGCCGAACCGCATTTACAACGACGCCAAGGCGATCGCCGCTTCGATGTCGTATGGCGGCGCTCCCGGCCATCTGGCAACGCCCCGCAGCCTGGTTGAAAACTTCACGATGAACGGCTTGCAGTATGCTGGCAACGGCGACAACTGGCAGCGGTCGTGGATCGGCTTGGACGACACGGCGGTCGAGGGCGACTGGGCCTTGCAGGACAACGGCCAGGTAATCTGGCAGGGTCTCGGTTCCGGCGCGGGCGGCCTGCCCGTCGGCGGCGCGTACACGCAATGGAACGGCACCGGTGAACCGAACAATGCCGGCGCCTTGGGCGAAGACGCGGCCGAAATGCTCAGCGGCAGCGCCCTGTGGAACGACAATGCGACGACCGGCACCATGCGTTCGTCGATCGTCGAGTTCGAAACGGCGCTAGCCAGCAAGCCGGCGCTGCCCGGACCCAACGGCGGCGTTGGTACGTTCGGCGTCCGGATGTTCCGCGGCACGAACTACAACTTCAATAACGTGTTGGGCGTCGAGGCCTTGGCCTATGGCGTCGGCGAGAATCCTGGTCTGGTGCGAGAAGTAATCGATTCGCAACAGCCCATGATTAACTTCCAGAACGACAACAATGACCCCCACACGCCCGGAAGCGTACCGTTCCCGGGCATTCCGCAGGTGTCGAACAACTTCGCGATGCTCGCCAAGGGCACGATCCAAATTACGGAGGAAGACGATTACACGTTCGCCTTCCGGTCGGACGATGGCGCGATGTTGCGGATCCACGGCGCGACGTTCTTCGATTCGGCCACGCCGGCCCACACCTGGTCGAACATCAACGGCGGCAAGGCTCACCTCGGCAACCTCGCGCTGTTCTCGGCCCCGACCGGCGACACCAACACCAAGGCGGTCGCCCACCTGACGCCGGGCGTCTACGGCATCGAGTACATGATGTACGAGAACGGCGGCGGCGGACACACGGAGTTGGTGGCCGCTCGCGGCAACCGCATCGGCGAAGATTCGAACAACAATCCGAACTTCCGTCCGATCGGCGCACCCGCGCAAGGACCGACCATTACGCCGGCGACGGTCATCGCGCCCTTCGCCTCCGCTCAGGCAGGCTCCGACATTCCGGGTTGGGACGTCGTGCGCAAGAATGGGCCCAATAGCATCGCCGCGGCGATCCCGGCGATCGAGGCCATATTTGCCGATCCGCTCGGCCAGCCGAACGACGGGTACGAAGTTCGCGATACGATCAACTATTACGATCCCGAAGGCGGCGGCGGCAGCATCGGCGTGCCGCAGGTCCCGTTCCCGGGCAACACTCCCGCGGCCGAGGACAACTTCGCGATTGGCGCCGTTACGGTACTGACCGCCAATCAAACGGGGACGTATCGCTTCACGGTTTTGGGCGACGATGGTTCGCAATTCCGCCTTCAAGGCAGCGCGGGCTGGACGGCGGGCGGCATCGCCGCGGTCGACGCATTCGGCGATGGGATCTATATCGCTAGCTGCTGCTCGGACGGGTTCGGCGAAGTCTTCCTGAACGCCGGCGAGCAGTACGTCGCTCAGTTGATCTGGAACGAGATCGGCGGCGGCGCTTACGTGAGCGTCCGCTACTCGATCAACGGCCAGGGCAACTTCCTCCTGGGAAGCTCGGCCGACGGCTCGCGTCAGGCCGGTCTGCAACTCGTGCCCGAACCGTCCAGCTTTGCGTTGGCCGGGTTCGGCGCGATCGGCCTGTTGGCGGCAATTCGCCGCCGCCGGCGCAATGCATAGTCGTCGAGAAATCGCCGCGTCGCCACGACCCAGCGACGCGCGAACGAAGTTCCTCGGGCCGCTTTCGCGCCAAATCGCGAAAGCGGCCCGTTTCATTGCCGAGCCGGGTGGCTTCCAGAAAAAATGCGAGAAATTTCTCGCAGAGCGCTTGATTTAATTATTTCAATAACTATTCTGACAACTAGGGTTTTACCGATTAGCGGCGTTTTTCTCGCGCGGCGAAGGTTTGTGCGCTGAAATTCGTCGTGACTATCTTGCACCCGGAGTCAGGCTAATGAGACAACACACGACTAGGACTAGCGCGGCAATGCGTGATCGCGCGTGTGGCAGTCGCGGCATTCTTCGCCGCTGGACCGTTTCCCGTCTCCTTGGCGGCGCTGCGGCACTCTTGCTGCTGTCGGGCGCTGCCTCTGCTCAGACGTTGCAGTTGTATTATCCACTCGAAGATGGCGTGGCCCCAGGTGGTCTGATCCTAAATCTCGCGGGTACGGGCGACGGCACGCTAGTCGGTGGCGGAACCTGGGTAGCCAGCACGGCTCCAAGTTTCTCGGGCGGTACGGCGCTGCGGTTCACCAATGACGAGAATCAATTCATCGATACGGCTTTGAGCGCCGGCACTCTCGGGTTTACGAACGGCAACCCGAACGGATATGCGGCGACGGCGTGGGTCAACATGACCGCTTGCTGCGGCGACAGCATGGTGTTCGGCCAGAATAGCACGCCGGCGCTTCACGATGGCGTTCGCGACGGCGCTTACCACATGGGCCACTGGGGCAACGATATCACCGTCGGGACGGTCACGTTCGACGGCGCCAACGGCCCAGGAAACTGGCACCACGTGATTTGGGAATACGCCCAGGGCGTCGAGCGCATTTACGTCGACGGCAATAATATCGGCTCGGCCCCTCGCGGCACGCTTTCGAACAATGCCAATGTGCAGGTCGGCACATCCGAGAATAACGGCGGGTTCAACGGTTTGCTCGACGATGTCGCCGTCTATAGTCTCTCGGGTGGCCAACGACTCTTCCCCAATCAAGTCGCGCACCTGGCAAGCGGCGGGAACCCGATCGAGTTGCCCGCAGCCGATCCGGAATCCCTCCCCTCGGCGCCGGACTTTATTCCCGTTGGTCTTGGCGGCGGCGGCGCTGGATTCGCGACCATGCACGTGATCTACACGGACGGCTTGCTGGCCGACTTGCATAGCGTGACCGACGCTTCCAACGCTCTGCAATCGGGCGTTTCGCCGCTCGTGGCGGAGAACGTGCCGATGGTTAACCATGCGGACACGGGACCGGGTGGAAGTCCGGGTGGCGGCTACAGCGTTTTGCATCCGAAGCTTCGGTATCCGGGAGACGTTGACGGCGACACCGAGGATTTCGCTTACGTCTATAACGGCTATGTCAACATCCCAGCCGACGGCATGTACACGTTCGGGATCGACGGCGACGACGGACAGCGTTTGAAGGTCGCCGGCGCTCAATTCGAAGTGATCGCCGGTAGCGGCGGCGGCGGCATCCGCGATTTCAAGCCGTCAGCGTCGGACGTATTCAGTGTCGAGGGCGATACCGGGGATGCGTTCACGTTGGCCAAAACGTTCCTCACCGCCGGCGCACATCAGTTTCAGGTAATCGGTTATGAACGTGGCGGCGGCGCTTTCAATGAGGCGTTCGCGGCCGTCGGAGTCACGACCGATATCAGCAACTTCCAAGCAATCGGTGGGGCCGCGTCGCCGCCGATCGTCGCGCCCCCGACGTTGGTCGCACCGTTTGCTTCGGGCCAGGCCGGCTCCGATGTACCGGGCTGGGACGTCGTCCGCAAGAACGGCCCGAACAACATCAACGCGGCGATCGCCGCGATCGAGGCCATTTTCGCCGATCCGCTCGGCCAGCCGAACGACGGCTATGAAGTCCGCGAGACGATCAGCTACTCGGACGACGTGGACGGCGGCGGTAACATCGGTTTCCCCCAAGTCGTTTTTCCGGGCGACGTGCCGGGCGTCGGCGAGAATGATTTCGCCA
>QEVJ01000130.1 GCA_003576845.1 Planctomycetota bacterium | reverse complement strand
AACCGCTCCGGCCCCACGGCCTGCACCCGCTCGGCAATCCGCCCGGCCGGCTTGCCAATCAACCGCTTTCGCAAACCGCCCGACTTCCGTACCTTGAATCTCGCGACCATCCGAGTGTCTCCTATTCGCAGGTTTCGCAAATCCTTCCAATAGAAGCGCTGGCCTGATCCCTTTCATAGATTTAAAGCATTCTGGGGACATACCAGGGGACAGACCCTTGGGAGAGTGCGCATTTCGCCGCGGATTGCGATGTACCTGGGAGGGTCAGTCCCCTTTTCCAACAGGCTGTTGGTCCTCCATCGGGCGCCGTCCAAGCGCTAACCTCGAACCGCCACGCGCTTTCCCTGCCAGCTATCGCGCCGCAGGAACTCTCCTTCGATCGCCCGCAGCACGCCGGGCTTGTCGAGGCACCAACTCGGGCCGAGGAAATAGTCCGGCGGCGCGTCGCCGCTGACGCGCTCGACGACGCACGTTGGCGGCAGGATTTCGAGGATATCGACGAGCGTATGCACGTAGTCGTCGCGATTCATCAGCGACACTTCGCCGGCGACGACCTGGTCGGCCAGCGGCGTGTTCTTTACGGCATACAGGTTGTGCAGCTTCACGGCGTCGACGCCCAGCCGCACCGCTTCGCGGGCCGTCGTGAGCATGTCGGCGTGCGTTTCGCCGGGGAGGCCGAGAATGAGGTGTGCGCAAATCTCGAATCCTCTGCCGCGACTTCGCTGCATTGCATCGAGCATCGCGTCGTGGCAGTGGCCGCGATTCATCCAGTCGAGCGAACGGTCGTGCATCGTCTGCATGCCGTACTCGACGGAGAGGTACGCGCGGCCGGCGAGTTCGCCGAGCAAGTCGAGCACGTCGTCGGCAACGCAGTCGGGCCGCGTGCCGATCGCCAGGCCGACGACGAGCGGATGGGCGAGGGCCTGTTCATAGAGCGGCCGCAAGCGTGCGACGGGGGCGTAGGTGTTCGTCGCCGGCTGAAAGTAGGCCAGGAACTTCTTGGCCGTGTAGCGCCGCTGAATCCGGCGGATGCCCTCGTCGATCTGGCCGGCGATGTTTTGGCGGGGCAAGCGGCGGCTGGGGCTGAAGCTGCGGTTGTCGCAGAACGTGCATCCGCCGGTGGCGACGGCGCCGTCGACGTTTGGGCAGGTGAATCCGGCGTCGACGCTGACCTTGTGAATTCGCTGGCCGAACCGGTGGCGGAGGAAATAATTGTAGGCGTAGTAGCGCAGGCCTGCTTCGCGCCAAGCGGGAACGGCGTTTTTCGGCGAGATTTCGTCGGCTGGAGGGTGCTCGATGGACGGCGCGCGAACGGTCGAGGTCATGGCTTTTCGCGCCCCGAGTTCAAGTACCTATCTCGGACCACAATCTGTAGGAGGCGAATCCTTTCGCCGACCGCGTTCGCGAGCGATGTCTCGGCGAAGGGATTCGCCTCCTACCGTTGCGGGACAGGCACTATGCACTTCCGCCGTTTCCGCGGCCGAGTTAAGGTGAATTGATGGCCGACGACGTCCCCCAACGCGATCATAAGCCGGCGCCAGTCCGGTCACAAGCCAAACCGGCGAGCTTCGGGCAGATGGCGCCGATCGGCGGCGGAGATCCGATTCCGCTGCTCAAGCGGGAGCTGCTCGTCGGCCGGCGGGAGAGCTGCGACATCGTGCTGCGGTTCGCGAACGTCTCGGCCCACCACTGCCAGTTGTTTTTGGTCGGCGGGTATTGGTACGTGAAGGATTTGAAGAGCCGCAATGGCACGCGGATCAACGGCGTGAAGATCGGCGAGCACCGCATCGACCCGGGCGACGAATTGCAGATCGCGCGGCATCGGTATCTGTTCACGTATTCGCCGATCGAACTCGGCGCCGTGGGTCCTCCGCCGGACGACGATATTTCGGGCGTGTTCTCGGCGTCGTTGATTCAGCGGCTGGGGCTCGACCGGCGTCCGGCGAACACGATTCCCCAAACGGGCGAACGCCCGCGCATCGAGATTCCGTCGGACGACCTCGAATGCTAAAACACAGAGAGCCCAGCGCGGCCAGTGGCCGCAACCAAAAACGAGAATGGTTCGTTAAACGCAGAGGACGCGGAGGACGCAGAGGACGCACAGAGTAAATTCCATGAGAACTCATCGGCGCTTGGCGCCGCACGAAGCTGCAAGGTACACGTCTCGCGACAAACCGACGACGTCTTCTCTGCGTTTCCTCCGCGTCCTCTGCGTCCTCCGCGTTTAACGAACACGCCCAAATCTTCGCAAGTATGCAAGACTCTCCGCGTTTGTAGTACAGAGGACGAGCACAGAGGGCACGGATGAGAAGTGGTGCGCGATGAACGATGAGCAACTGTGTTTGTCCGCACAACGCGATCGTCTGTCCTTAAGCATTCATCGCTCATCGTTCATCAATCATCAATGATCACTTTCACTTCTTCTCCGTGTTCCTCCGTGCTCCTCCTCTGTGCACTCCGTGTTTAAGAAACTACGCCCCCGGCGGGCGGCGGCGTTTGGTCATGCGGACTTCGTTGCCGGCGGCGTTGTAGGCGACTTCGTCCATGAAGGTCCGCATCAATAGAACGCCGCGGCCGCTGAGCCGCTCGAGATTGGCCGGGTCGGTGGGATCGGGCAGCGATGACGGATCGAAGCCGGGCCCTTCGTCGCGAATTATGAACTCGGCTTCGTCGCGGGTAATGCGGGCGTCGACGTAGATTTTTCGTCCCGCATAGGGCGATTGCCGCGACCGATCCTCGTAGGTCGCATAGTATGTCGCGAAATCCTTCTCGCGGAGCTCGGAACTGATCTCCAGATTGCCATGATAGAGCGAGTTGGTCAGGGCCTCTTCGAGCGCCACGCCGATTTGCATGCGGTCGACTTCGTCGCCCAATCCGATCTGCGACACGCGATCCTGCAAATGGCCGACGAGGGCGGGAATCAGGGCCCGATCGTTGTGCAAGACGAACGTGGCGGTGGCTTCCGTCAGGCACTCCATGAGCTTGACTTGCGACAGCTTGTGCCCGGTGACGGCGAGGACGCGGCGGGCCGTATCGAGCAGGTCGCGGCCCAGGTACTTCTTCGGCACGTAGCTCGCCGCGCCTTGGTGGAGCGCCTTTACGGCGATCTCCTCGCTCCCGAGCGACGTCATCAAGATCACCGGCACGAGCGGAAACTTCTCGCGGACCGCCGAGACGAGCTGCAGCCCATCCATCTCGGGCATGATCAGATCGGTGACGACCAGATCGTGCGGCGTCTTCTGCATCGACGCCATCGCTTCGGCGCCGTGACCGGCATACGCGACGGAAAACTGCGGATCCTTTTCCAGGAACGCGCCGGCCAGGCGGCGGTCCATTGCCGAATCGTCGACGACGAGCACCGAGGGCATAACGAAGAACTCCGCGATACGCGAAACCGAGCGGCAATGGGGATTGGCTTCGCTGTGGCGCAGTGGCGGGTGACTACCCGAGCACTACAGAGTGGTCACGCACGCTTCGAGCGCCGGCCGCAATCCGGCGATCTCCTGCCGCACCGCGGCGAGCGGCTCGGCGGCGGCCTGCAAGTCGCCCTCCCGGCCCAGCGACTCCAGTATATAGGCCTGGTCGAACGCGCGCGTAGCGCCGAAGTACCGCATCGAGCCTTTGAGCCGGTGGGCGGAAAGCTGCAAGGCGCTGCCGTCGCGGCGTTCGATCGCCCCGCGGATGTCCTCGATCAGGCCGGGGCATTCGTCGAGAAAGGCCTGAATCAACTCCTTGAGCAGCCCCTTGTCGCCCTGGACGGCTTCCATGGCGACGGACAGATCGAGGCGCGTGCCGTTGAGACCGGCGGAAGCGGGAGCGGCGTCTGGCGTCATCGTTTGACCTGTCTCCAACGTTGTCTCGGCGTCCGGAACCGACTCTCCGAGCACGGCCTGCTCGCCGAGAATCGACTCGATCGCCTGGAACAGTTCTCCGGCCCGCACCGGTTTCGTGACGTAATCGTCCATGCCCGCCGACAAGCACAGCTCGCGGTCGCCCTTCATGGCGTGGGCGGTGAGGGCAATGATCGGCAGGTGCCTGGTCGTTCCTTTCTCCTGCTGGCGAATCGCCCGCACCGCCGACAACCCATCCATGACCGGCATCTGCACGTCCATGAGCACGAGGTCGAAACGATCGCTGGCAATCGCGTCGAGGGCCTCTTGCCCATTGTTGGCGACGGTGACGCGGTGGCCGTGGTTCTGCATCAGGCCGGTCGCGAGCTTCTGGTTGACCAGGCTATCCTCGGCCAGGAGGACGTTAAGCGGCCGCAACTGCGGCGGCCCCTGGCGAATCGCCGATTTGGCGGGCAGCGGTGCGGACCGCCGCATGGCCGGAGGCGCGTCGAGCGCCGACAGCGGCGACTCGAACGACATCCGCATCGGACCGCCGCGGGCGGGCGCCACGTCGCCCGAGATCGCGGCAACGAGCATCGTGGTCAATTCCGACGCCTTGACCGGTTTGATGAGGTAGTGCTTCGCGCCGATCGACTCGCAGCGGGCGACGTCGCCCAAGCGATCGCCGGAACTGAGCAGCATCACGACCGGCGGCGCGTGGCCGCTCTTGCGGAGTTGTTCCAACAGCAGGAAGCCATCGCCACCGGGCATGTTGGCGTCGGTCACGACGGCGTCGAAGGGCCGTCCACTTCGCCGGGCTTTGTCGACTTGGCTGATGGCTTCGTAAGCTCCCGCGGCGGTTGCGGTCGTGGCCCCGGCGTCGCGGAGCGTTTCGTCGAGAATCCGCCGCGTGGTCGCGCTGTCGTCGACGACGAGGACGGATCGCCCCGCCAGATCGCCGGTCCGCGGACGTCTCGCGGCGGCGTCCGGCACGGCGCTTTGAAACTTCGCCGTGAAATGGAACGTGCTTCCGCGTCCGACTTCGCTTTCGACCCAAATCCGCCCGCCGAGCAGCGTCACGAGCCGCGCGGAAATCGCCAGTCCCAAGCCGGCGCCGCCGAACTTCCGCGTGTTCGTGTTGTCGGCCTGCTCGAAGGCATCGAAGATTCGAGCCTGATCCTCGGCCGGAATGCCCGTCCCCGTGTCGCGAAGCGAGAACCGGACCAGCACTTCGTCGGCGGCGAGGTCGACGTCGCCGGGCGGTTCGACGGAGACGTCGAGGACGATCTCTCCGTGGTCCGTAAACTTCACCGCGTTGCCCGCCAGGTTCACGATGATCTGCCGCAGCCGGGCGCGATCGCCGATCACGACGTCGGGCACGTCGGGCGCCACGCGGAACGCGAGTTCGAGCCCCTTGCTGTGCGCCCGCAGCGCCAGAAGCTTCATCATGTCGCCGACGCTCTCGGCCAGCTCGAACGTCTCCGCGTTGAGGTCCAACCGGCCGGCTTCGATCTTCGAGAAATCGAGGATGTCGTCGATGATCAAGAGCAGCGACTCGCCCGATTCCTGCACGACGGCCAGGTAGTCGCGCTGCAGCGGCGAAAGCTCGGTGCCCAGCACGAGATCGGTCATGCCGAGAATCGCGTTCATGGGCGTGCGAATCTCGTGGCTCATGTTGGCCAGGAACAGGCTCTTCGCCCGGCTGGCGCCTTCCGCGGCTTCCTTCGCCCGCTGAAGTTGCTCCTCGTAAGCCTTGCGGCTGGTGATGTCGTGCAAAAAGGCGTTGAACACGTAAGACCGGCCGCGGCGGATCGGCGTCACCGTGAACTCGACGACGAACTCGCTCCCGTCGCGGCGCATGGCGGGCATTTCGATCCGCTTGTTGATCACCGCGCCGTCGCCCGTTGCGAGAAACCCGGCGAGACCTTCGGCGTGGGCCGCTCGGAATCTCTCGGGCACGATCGTCTCGGCCAGCATCCGCCCGATCGCTTCCTCCCGCTTCCAACCGAACGCCTCTTCCGCGCGCGGGTTCCAGTCGACGATCTTGCCGGCGCCGTCCATGGCGACGAACGCGTCGTTGGCCGTGTCGATGATCAGCCGGGTTTGCTCGGCGCTCTCGCGGAGGGCGACTTCCGCCCGCTTGCGGTCGGTGATGTCGCGGGTAATGCCGACGGTGCCGACGATCCGCCCGTCTTTGTCGTGCCAGGGCATCTTCGTCGTCGACAGCCAGCGGACCGTGCCGTCCGCCGCCACGTCGCGCTGTTCCTTGTTCACGAACCCGCGGCCCGTCTGCAAGACCGCTTTTTCGTCGGCTGCGGCGGCGGCCGCATA
The DNA here is from genome assembly GCA_003576845.1 of Planctomycetota bacterium. Lineage (GTDB taxonomy): Bacteria > Planctomycetota > Planctomycetia > Pirellulales > PLA5 > PLA5. Next base: position 10,203 of record QEVJ01000130.1, on the reverse strand, counting down.
CTCCTTCGAGTAGAAATCGAAGTCGCTCTTCCCTTCGGCATAACTCGGGTCGGCCAGGCGGAACTGGTCCGCCAGCGCCTTGTTGATCCGCAAATACCGCCCGTTGCGGTCCTTGAAGTAAATCGCGTCGGGCACGTTGTCCATCATGCCGCGGAGCAAGTGCCGCTCTTGCAGCAACGAGACTTCCGCCCGCCGCCGAGCGGTGACGTCCCAGAACATCCCCTGCACGCCGACGATGTTGCCGGCCGCGTCGCACACGGGCGCCTTGAACACCTGCACGAAGATTTGCTCGCCGTCGGGCCGGCGATGCTGCTCGATGTCCTCGAACATCTTGCCCGTCGCGATCACCGTCGCGTCGTCGCGGTGATATTTTTCGGCCAGCTCGCGGGGAAACAAGTCGAAGTCGGTCTTGCCCTTGAGCTTTTCGAGCGACATCTGATACGTGTCGCAGCACCGCTTGTTGGCGAGCACGACGCGGCCGTCGAGGTCCTTGCGAAACACGTTGAGAGGCAACGCTTCCATGAGCGAGTCGTACATCACCTGCAACTCGCGCAGCTCGCGCTCGGCCCGTTCGCGCTCGGCCATCTGCCGCTGCAGGCGTTCGTTGGCCTTGGCGAGCTCGGCGGTGCGTTGGGCGACGCGCTGTTCGAGTTCCTGCTGGGCTTGGCGCAGGGCGTCGGCCGAGCGCATCCGCTGCAACCCGACCAGCGCCGCCGCCCAAATCGCCACGAGCGTCAAACCGCGAATCGCCACGGTGGACAGAAAATCGTCCGGATCGCCGCGGGAAATGCTCGCGATAAAACCGAGCAATACGAGCCCCGAGCATCCGCCAGCCGCCGCCAGTGCCGCGTTATTCCACGGCAACCGCAAGGCAATGAACACGCAACCGACGTATAGCAACCCGGCCAGATCGAGCCGGGGTATCCGCAGATCGACCGCCAACACGGCAGCGGCCAACGTCGCCGCGCCGGCGAGCAAGCCGATCGAGCGCCGATCGCCGAACGAACCCATAGGTCCTACGCGCCAGAGAAGAGTTACAGACAAGCCAAAAAGCTTGATAAGTCAATTCTGTAACAAATTGTATCGTTTGTCGACGCGCGGGCGTAAGAATTGGCCCAATTTGGCAGTGGGTTCGTCTAATCAGGAGATTTTCTTGGGTCGGGTGTTGTAGGTCAAAAGCGGCATCAAGTTGACCATTTCTTCGATGCTCCATTTGCGATCGGTGATCCCGGCTTTCAGGGCCGGCGGAATCGCAGCGTTTGGTGGACCCGCACGAAATTGGGTTTTCTTCAACCGCTGAATCGCGTTCCCGGGCCCTGTAAGAAACCTTGTGTCAGTCGGGGAAAACGGATGTTACCCTGTTTTCCCAAACCACGGAGACTGACGCATGGACGCGATGGTATTGAAGAAAACGAAGGAGTTGGCGGAACAGCTAGCGGGTCAGGCGACGACGCTCGATGATCTGAACGGGGTGATGCGTTCATTGATGAAATCGGCACTCGAAAGGATGCTGAACACGGAGTTGGAAGTGCACCTGGGCCGGGGTCCAAGCGTGGGGCGGCGACGATCGAGACTTCGCCGGCTCCCGACGCCGGTCGGGACCCGCGGCGCAGGAACGCAAGAACGGCACCCGTCCGAAGACGATTCAGGGCGACCTGGGAAAGCTTCCCCTCGATATTCCGCGCGATCGCAAGGGAACGTTCGAGCCGCAGTTGATGCCCAAGCATCAGCGACGGCGTCGCCCACCTCCGCGGCGTATACCTCAGCAAACCCTCGTGCTGGCAAGCCCTCTGGCAAACCGCCGCCTGATCCCAAGCCACCTACAAATCTGACGCCCACACGCAGTACGGCAGTACCGTTGCGTCGTCGACGTCCGGACAACCGTGCGGCCAATTCGCGGTTTCCTCCGGCGTCCAGTCGTGCGGTTTCCCGGCCCGACGGTCATGAAACTTTTCCGCCCCTCCCCATTGCGAGCGGTCCTGTCGCCGACTATGCTTAAAGCCAAACTCCTGCCCGCCGAGCGAATTCGTCGGGCAGCTTTCCATAAACCCTCCCCGCCGCGGCGTGCGGCGATGTCGAGCGATTGCGAGGAACTGCTAGTGGAGAACGTTGGTTGTTGACCAGGATCGTGGGGCAGCGGATGCCGTGGTCATGCGACTCGTACGTCTTTCACTTCAGGTGGTTCCCCAATGAGCTTGAATTTGGTGGTTCGTTCGCCCCGCGCGATTTGGCGCGCGGCGATGTTCTTTGTATTTACGCTCGGCTTCGGCGCCGCGCCGCTCGCGGCCCAGCCTCCGCTCGGTCCCGAGGAAACGCTCGTGTTCGACGGCGTCGTCGGACCCGGCAATCCCGACGTCACGGGCCTGGCGATCGGCCCGTGGCTGTTTGCTTCGCAGAAGTTTCACACGGTGTCGCTCTCGGACGCGGGCATTCTCGGCTTTGCCAACAACGGCACGCCCTACATCGCCAGCGTCGGCGGCGGGCTCGACTATCCGATCACCCTCGAACGCGCCGACGGTTCGCCCTTCTCGCTGGTCGCCTTCGACGCCGCGGAAGGATTTCTCGACGACCTACTCGCCGCTCAACAAGGCTTCATCGGCGCGCAGAAAATCGAAATCGGGGCGGAACTGGCGACCGGATTCACCCTGACGGTGGAGTTCGATCTCGACGGCCTGCGCGACGGTCCCGACGGCATCGACGACTTCGAGACGCTCGCCATGCCCGCCGAGTTGAGCGACGTGACTTCGGTAACCTTCACGGGCCTGGCCGCGAACCGCCGCGACGCCGCATTCGCGCTCGATAACGTCGTGGTCGCCGCCGTCGTGCCGGAGCCGGATGCACTGGCGATCGTTGCCTCTGCTGTCGCCATGCTGGTCGTTGCCGGCGCCACGCAGCACCGCCGAAAGACAAGCGATGCCGCCCGTCAGTCGTTCACGTCCGTCTCCAAGAACCGCGCCAACTTGTGAAAATCCGACTCGGGCCGGACGTAGCGGACGACCGTCACGAGATTGGTCGGGTCGATCAGCTTCTCGAACGGCTCGTAATGCAATTCGAGCTGACCGCTCACCGAAACCATCACGCCGTCGCGATTTTCCTCGACCAGCGCCCGATATGCCCCGACACCGAGCTGACTGCCGAGCATCACGTCGAAGGCGTGCGGGCGGGCGCAGCGGGCTTCGTAACCCAGTTGCAAGCCGGTCACCTTCCGCGACCGGCTTGTCTGCCGCTTGTACTCCTTCGACACCAGGTCGGCGAACATCTTGCCGAGGTTCACGTGCGCGACCGAGATGTGCCCGTGGTCGTCGCGCGGCACGCCGGCGAGCATTCGCGTGGGGAGCATTTCGGCCAGGCCCTCCGCCATTACGATCACGCCGTAAGTCTTGCCGTGGCGTTCTTCGCGGACCCGCATCATGCGGACGATCCGCTCGACGACCTTGTCGACGTTCATGATGGCGTGCTTCGAGGTACGGCCGCTCTCTTCGACGTCCTCATGCGCCAGATATTCGCCGACGATATCTTCGACGCTGATGACGAGCGACGCTTCGCCGGCGATCGCGGCGCCGTAGGCCAGCCAGCCCGCGCTCCGGCCCATCGTCTCCGCGAGAAAATAACTTCGCGACGCTTCGGCGTCGGCCAGCAGATTGCGAATCTCGCTGGCGAGCGTATCGACGGCTGTGAAATAGCCGAACGTGAAGTCGATGCCGTGGTAGTCGTTGTCGATCGTCTTCGGCACGTGAACAACGCGAATCCGCCGGCTTCCCGCGGGCAAACAACGATCCTGGAACATCTTGAACTTGTTGGCCGTCTTGAGCGTGTCGTCGCCGCCGATCGAGACGAGCGCGTCGACTTCCAGCGAGCACAGCGCCTCGTATACGGTGCGCAGCGGCGCGACGCGCTCCGGATCGTTCAGATGGTCGGGCGAGTCGACGTGCTTTCCGGGATTGGCGCGGGCGGTGCCGATCAAAATGCCCTGCGTGTTCCGCGTCCGCTTGAGCGACGTCTCGTCGATCGACATATAGTGCTTGCCGAGTACCAGCGGACTTTCCTTCGAGTAGTTCAAGAGGTTCGAGTATCCATAAAGCAACCCGACGACGTCGATGTCGCTGCGCAGAAACGACCCGGCACAGGTCGAAATGACCGCGTTGGCGCTGGGCGCAGGGCCGCCGGAAAATAGTAAAGCGGCGCGGCGGATATCGGAGTTAGGTGCGGCGTGGGGCATCGATGCGAGTGGGGGATGTCTGGATTTCTCGCCCGCCAAGGCGGTACATTCCGCCCGGCGAGCGCCGATCCGCATTGTAATCCCGCCGCGACTGCCGGACCACGGGTTGGCCGCCGCGAGCAGCGAGCCGCGCAATAAACCGGCGCGACCCCCGCCGTGGCGAGGATCGCGCCGTTTGCGTTTCCCGTGCGGAAAGCAAGAAAGCTCGGGTTCCAGGCGGAGCCCGTTCTAAACGTTTCGACAACGCGTCGCCGGCTGCGATTGTCCGACGCAGCGCATGCGACATCTACTCGGCGGCCGCCTTCTCGGCGTCGGCCACGATCGCGGCGATCGTCTTCTCGTCCAACTTGCCGGCTTGCACGGCGTGGTTGGCTGTCACTTTCTTGTCGCGATAGATCATCACGGTCACGTCGGCTTCCGGATTGATCTTGAAGTTCTTCGCGCCTTTTTCGTCCGCGACCGTCACGGCCACGTTCGAAAGCTCATTCTTCTCCGCGAATTTCGCGACTTCTTCCTTCGCCTTGTCCGGCTCGTCGGCCATGATGTTCACGACCGAGGTCAGCTTGCTGTCTTTCTTCTCCGCGACGAGCTTATCGAGTTTCTTGGCCAGACCGGCCAAGCTGGCGGCGTTGTTCTTGGCGAACACCATCACCACCGGGCGATCGCCCAGCCGTCACGTATAGCAGAGCTTTTGGCCGACCTGGACGCCGTCTTCGGCGCCGCCGCACTTCTCGGACGTGTACGTCGGCACGCCGTCGCCAACGGCAATGCCGCTGGCGAAATCGGCGGCGCGAGCACACGCCGCGCTCGCGACGACCAGCGCCGCAAGCGAAAGGGAAACGAACGACTTCATGCTTCCTCCAAACAGGGGCTAGGGGTTCGGGGCTGGGGACTCGCGGAAATGCAACTGCTCCCACGTATCTCGATCGACGAATGCTCCGGCAGCTTGCACGTTCTCGATTCCGCCAACCCAAGGTCCAACAAAAAAGAGACGCAATCCTCTGCGCGTGCGCGCAAGGATCGCGTCTCTTGCTTGTTGGCCAAACAGGTCGCCGGCGCGGTGGCGAGAACACCCAACATCCTCATGCTTCGCTCCAAGAACGTGATCGAATGAAAACACAACGCCACACTTGCGGTACGCGGCGCCTTACCCGCCGGTTCGATCGGCGCAAAGGCGCGCGTGTTCGCTCGGTAGGTCGCCCGGTTGTGCCGCCAACGCACGCGGGCACGACATATTATCACCGGACGAACGGGTGGGAATTGTGAGTTATCATACACAACCGGGCGGAAACGGCAAGAAAACCCGCCCGGGCTGACGCCCCTCACACGGACTGGTCCCGGAAACCGCAAGGAACCGACGCGGCTACGACTTCGCCGGCGTCCGGGCCGGAATCGCAACGTCGCCGACCGCTTGAAACCGGGCCAGCCGCAAGCCGCGTTGCCGCGCGTATGCCGCCGCCAGCGCAAATGCGCAGAGCCCGAGCACCGCCCCCAGCGTGTCCGCCACCCAATCGACCACGTCCGCATTTCGCTCGATGCCCGGGATCATTTGCGATACTTCGTCGAGCGCACCGTAGACCGAAACCGCGACGAAAAGCACCACGTAGTCGCGGGCGAACAACGTCCGCCGCCAGGTCCACGCCGCCGCGGCCACGAACGCCAGCCCGGAGTAGCCAAGCAAATGCACCGCCTTGTCGGCGTACGGAAACGGCGGCTCGCTCGGCAGCCTGCTTGCCGGCGTGTGCGTGCTCGCAAACAGCAGCACCCAATACACCACCAGCGCCGCCGCGGCCCAGCGAAACAGCAGATTGATAAACCGGGCCATGCGACAACGGGCGGCGAGTACGGGCGGTGGGAACTGTGATCGAGCCACGACGGCGGCATCCGCCCTCGCCCTTTGCTATAGTGAATCATCCGCCGCCCGGCGCGCCGAGGGACGAGCGCACTGGCTCGTTAATACGCCAGCGGCGTGCCGATGGTTCGGTGCATGACGATTTCGCCGGAGGAACCGCCCCCCATGACGGCCGTTTGCAGCATCGTGCCCCGCTCTCGCATAGGAAGCCGTGCCTTCCTAGCAGTCTGTCTCACGTCCTCGATCGCGTTCCTCGCGGCACGGGCCGCGGTCGCCGACGAAACGCCTAAGTCGACTCCCAATGCACAATCGGCCGCCGCGCGAAGCAACGACGAGCTTCCCAAGGATCTCGGCACGCGCAAAGCCGGCATCGACTGGCCCGACTTTCTCGGTCCCAACCGCGACAGCCGTTCGCCCGAAAAGGGCATCCTCACGCGCTGGCCAGCGGCCGGCCTGCGAATCGTCTGGCGCCGCAAGCTCGGCGAGGGCTACGCGAGCCCGGTGATCAGCCGCGGCCGCCTGTTTCAGTTCGACCAGCAAGCCGGCAAAGCCCGCCTCGTCGCCCTCGAAAGCGAAACCGGCCGCGAGCTTTGGAAATTCGAATATCCGTCGGCCTATCAAGACATCCTCGGCTACGACAACGGCCCGCGCTGCTGTCCGGTCGTCGACGGCCCTCGCATCTACATCTTCGGCGCCGAAGGCATGCTCCATTGCCTCAATGTCGCCGATGGCAGCGTGCTCTGGAAGCTCGACACGGCCAAGGAATTCGGCGTCGTGCAGAACTTCTTCGGCGCGGGCAGCGCGCCGCTCGTCGAAGGCGATCTTCTCATCGCACAAATCGGCGGCAGCCCACCCGACAGCCCCGAAACCTATTCCGGCCGCGTGCAAGGCAACGGCTCCGGTGTCGTCGCGTTCGGCAAGCGCACGGGCGAGCTCAAATACAACCTCACGGACGAACTTGCCAGCTACGCCAGCCCCGTCGCCCGCACGATCGCCGGCCGCCGCTGGTGTTTCGTCTTCGCCCGCGGCGGGCTCGTCGCCTTCGACCCAACGAATGGCAAACTCGACTTTCATTACCCTTGGCGCTCGCGGAGCCTGGAAAGCGTCAACGCCAGCAACCCGGTGATCGTCGACGACCGCGTGCTCATCTCCGAGTGCTATGAAATCGGCGCGTCGCTCTTGAAGGTCAAACCCGGCGGCTACGACGTCGTCTGGAAAGACGGCCGCAAGCGCAACCAATCGCTCGCCACGCACTGGAACACGCCGATCTACCACGACGGCTTCGTGTACGGCTCGAGCGGCCGCCACACCTCCGACGCCGAGCTCCGCTGCGTCGAGTTCGAAACCGGCAAAGTCCGCTGGAGCGAACCGGGGCTGACCCGCTCGTCGCTCCTATACGTCGATGGGCATTTCGTCTGCCAGTGCGAAGACGGCACGCTCCGCCTGATCGCCGCCCGCGCCGAAAAATACGAAGAAATCGCGGCGGTCGAACTCAATCTCGACGGGGAGCCGCTCTTGAACTATCCCGCCTGGGCCGCGCCGGTGCTCTCGCACGGCCTGCTCTACGTCCGCGGCAAGGATCGGCTCGTTTGCCTGGAGCTGATCCCCGAGAAGCAGCAAGAGTAGGATGGAATTGAAATCCGTCCGCTTGGAAGTGCCGCGTCGCCGACGCGGGAATTGTCAGGGTCGCAGCGCCATTCGGACGGATTGCAAATCCGTCCTACCCGCGTCGTCGCCCAATTTGTTCAACCCACCGCTCGCCGCGGCCGTTCGCGCGCGGCCGCGCTCCGCTCGAAGTCGCAGCGGTCGGCCAGCACGCGATCGTCGTTCGCCGCGGCTTCGCTCGCGCTCGGCGCCTCGACCGCCGCGCCCAACCGACGAAACATCCGCTGCGAATGGGCAATCAGCTCTGCATAGTCGAACCACTCGACGTCTTCGCCGAACAATTCGACGTCGTAGTACCCCCGATATCCGCCCGCCACGAGCGCCGCGACGATATCCACCAGCGGCAACGTGCCGCTCCCGAGCCGGCAGCGATTCTGCTCTGTCCGCGGCGCGCCGCGCGAATCGGCCAAATGCACCACGGCCAGTAGCGGCGCGATCTCGGCGAGCTGCGCAATCGCCGCGCTCCGTCCGCGCTCGTTCGCCGCGCCCCGGCAGAGCGCATGCCCCAAGTGATACGTGTCGAACGCCACCTTCGTCGCCCGACAGCCCGCCGCGGCGATCGCGTCGAGCGTTTCGTCGATGCTCGTGAGCAGCGTACACGGCTCCGCCACGGCCGGATGCATCGGTTCCAGCGCCAACGTCACGCCCAATCCGGCGGCAATCGGGTCGAGATGCTTGAGGGCATCCTTGAGCACCCTCCGCGCATGCCGAGCCGTGTGTCCCACGCGCCCGCCGCTATACAGCACGAGGCAACCCGCATCGAGCGTCGCGGCCAATTCGAGCGCCGCTTCCGCGTCGGCAATGGCTTCGCAATAGCTCGGGCCTTCGCTGCCGGTGAATCCGCCCGCCCACAGCAAGTTGGAAACTGCCATGTCGTGCTCGGCGAGCAGTTCCGCGCCTCGCTCCTCGCCGTAGTCGGCCAGCTTGCCGCGCCACACGCCCATCGCCGCGATGCCCGCCGCGCGATAGTTCAGCACATCCTCTTCGAAAGACCAGCGTAACGTCGTCAATTCATTGATCGACAGCGGAACCATCCGTGTGTGCCTCCTCAAGTTTTCGATCGCTTCGTCGCCAGCGCGTCGATTCACGCACCGGTAAGCGAAATCCCTGCTCTTTCGCGCCTTGGTTCGCGAGCGAATCGCAATCTCGCTCCAGCCGGCGTCTCTGTTCGACGGCGTAGTATGCGGCAACCGCCAGAATCTGTAAAGCACGCTTTGCGGCCAGGCGATTCGCCAGCGCGTTGGGCGGGTCGAACGAAGAGGCGAACGAAGTGAGGCCCACCAAACTCGACTCGCCGCGTGATAGCACCGCGCCGGTCGCGTAAAATGTGCTAACCCGAATCACAAATCGTCGTAGCCTTACGCGAAGCAGGAATCACCCATGAACGCGCTCGTGTTCCACGCGGTCAAATCGCCGCTCGTGCTCGAAGTCCGCCCCGCGCTCGCGCCCGCCGCCGGCGAGGTCGTCGTGCAACTGCGGGCCGCCGCACTCAACCGCCGCGACTATTGGATCACGCAGGGCATGTATCCCGGCATCGCCCCGCCCGTCGTGCTCGGATCGGACGGCGCCGGCGTCGTCGTGCGCACCGGCGAAGGCGTCGACGCGACGTGGCTCGGCCGCGAAGTCATCGTCAACCCCGGCCTCGACTGGGGCGATTCGCAAGCTGCCCAATCCACCCGGTTCAACATTCTCGGCCTGCCGCGCGACGGCACCTTCGCCCAAGAAGTCGCGGTTCCGGCGGCCCAGCTTCACGATCGCCCGCCGCACCTCGACTGGCGCGAAGCGGCCGCCCTCCCGCTCGCCGGCGTCACTGCCTATCGCGCCGTCTTCTCGCAAGGCGGTTTACGACGCGGCGAGACCGTGCTCATCACCGGTATCGGCGGCGGCGTGGCGACGTTCGCCCTGCAATTCGCCGTCGCCGCCGGAGCGAACGTCTACGTTACGTCCTCGTCCGACGAAAAACTCGCCCGCGCGGCGGCCCTCGGCGCTCGCGGCGGCTTCAACTATCGCGACGACGCCTGGGCGAAACGAGCCGCCGCCGAAATGCCCGCGCCCAACCTCATCGTCGACAGCGCCGGCGGTCCCGGTTACGCCAGCCTGATAACCCTCGCCGCGCCCGGCGGCCGGATCGTCAACTACGGCGCCACGGCCGGCCCGCCCGAAAAGCTCGACCTCTTCAAAGTCTTCTGGAAGCAGCTTCGCCTGCAAGGCTCGACGATGGGCTCGCCCGCCGATTTCGCCGCCATGCTCGCCTTCGTAAACGAGCACCAACTCAAACCGATCGTCGACCGCACGTTCCCGCTATCCGAAGGCAACCAGGCCCTCGCCCAAATGCAAACCTCACCCCAATTCGGCAAATACGTCCTAACGATCGCCCCCAACCTCTAACCCCAACCTCTAACCCCAACCTCCAACCTCCAACCTCCAACCTCCAACCCCCAACCTCCAACCTCCAACCTCCAACCTC
>QEVJ01000129.1 GCA_003576845.1 Planctomycetota bacterium | reverse complement strand
ACATCGGCCACCGCAATCACAATCGTGTCCTTGTGGACATCCAAACCGACGTAACGTAACGTAAGTGACATTGGACCAGCCCTCTCGATCATGGCTCTGTGAAGGGGTGAAGCGAACACGCGCCTCATCGTAACCCACGTCCGCGAGACAGGCTGGTCCAACCATTTTGTCTACAGATCTCAGCGCTCGCAAATCTCAGTGTCTGCTTTCCTATGATCGACGATCCTGCACCGCCGCACGAAAGGATGCGATTGCGCCGCGGGCGGACGTTGGCGCTGTCGCTGCCGCGGCGGCTGGTTTGCGACGTGCTGCATTTTTCGCGGAACGCGCCGAGTGTGCCGATGCAGCGGCGGATGCGGCTCGCGGAACTCGTCGCCGCGCGGAACGCCTGGCCGCGGCGGCTGTCGTGGTGCGCGATCTTCTTGAAGGGGTACGCCCAGGTCACGGCCGAGCGGCCCGAGTTGCGGCGAGCGTATCTGCGGTTCCCGTGGCCGCGGCTGTACGAGCATCCCGAGAACGTCGCGTCGTTCGCGGTCGAGCGCGAGTACGAAGGCGAAGCGGGCTTGTTCTTCGCGCGGGTCAATCGGCCGGAGCGGTTAAGTCTTGCGCGGCTCGATGCGCTCGTGCGGCACTACAAGTGCGCGCCGATCGACGCGATCGCGAGCTATCGCCGGGCGCTGCGGCTGACGCGGTTGCCGCGGCCCGTGCGGCGATCGCTGTGGTGGCTGGGTTTGGAACTCGACGGGATGTTTCGGGCTTGCTTGTTCGGCACGCTCGCCGTGAGCGCGGCGGCGTCGCGCGGGGCGGCCGGGCTGCACGTTCTTTCGCCGCTTACGACGACGCTCAACTACAGTCCGTTCGAGCCGGACGGTTCGATCGACGTGCGGATTACGTACGACCACCGCGTGGTCGACGGCGGCGCGGTGGCCGATGCGCTCGTTCGGCTCGAAGCGGTGCTCTCAACGTCGATTCTCGACGAACTTCGGGCCGGTCCGCGCGATGGATTTGCGAGCGGGGCGCCGCGGCTCGTGCGGTTGGCCGAACCGGTCTTGGCCGAGTCGCACGGCGGCGACGGTCTTCCACTCAAACCACGGTAAGCCGCAGGTTCTCTGCGGTGTCGCGTGCGGCGGCGGCGCTTGCGACGGCCCACTCGGCCAACTATTCTCGTGGTCGGCAGTCCCATCGCCAGAACGTGGGGCATGTGGAGAAGACCGCCGTGCGCGGTCGGGCGGATTCTCGTGATGCGAGGCGACTTCCCAGATGAAACGGCAGCCCAGGCGAAACCACGGCATCAAACTGGCCGCCGAGCGGCTTGAGGACCGCAGCCTCCTGGCAGTGCTTTTCGCGCACGACGCGGACGATCCGGTCCGGGCGATTGCGCCGAGCGAGGCGGATTACGACAGGATCGGCCTCGATTGGCTCGGGGGGAGCGAGCCGTTCGACGATTCGGCGTGGGAGGTAACGAGCGGCGCGGCGAACGGCGTGGGCTACGACCGCGGGACGACCTACGATCCGCTTCTGGGGCTCGATCTCGAAGCGTCGATGTACGCGGCGCGAAGCACGATGTTCGTGCGGGCCGCGTTCGAGGTGGACGACCCGGCCGAAGTCGAACGGCTGACGCTGAACCTGCGGTACGACGACGGATTCATTGCCTGGCTGAATGGCGTGGAGGTTGCGCGGGCGAACGCCGTCACGATCTATCCGCTTTGGGACGCGACGGCGACGGCGGGGCATGAAGCCTCGCCGAGCGCCTTCGACACGTTCGATCTTGCGGCGCACATCGACTTGCTGCGAGCGGGCACGAACATCCTCGCCGTTCGCGGTCTGAACGTCGCCGTCAGGGGCGACGATGCGCTCGTGCAATTCACGCTTGTGGGCGAGAGCCGCACGGGTCCGCCGCTGGCCGTCGACGACGTGGCGACGACCGAAGAGGGCGTGCCGGTCGCGATCGACGTGCTGGCCAACGACGAAGAAGGCGCCGGCGCGATCAATCCGGCGAGCGTGGTCATTGCCTCGCCGCCCGCGCACGGCACGGCGGTCGCGAACGCGGACGGCACGATCACCTACACGCCGAATCCGGTCTACAACGGCCCGGATACGTTTACGTACACGGTTCGGGACGGCATTGGGGTGGGGCAGCCGCGCACCGAGACGCTGATATCGCCGACGGCGGCGGCCCGTGCGCTCGTGCCCGCCAATAACGCACTTGGCACGACCTGGCGGGGCGGCAACGAGCCGTTCAACGACAGCGCGTGGCAAGCGGGCACATTCGGCGTCGGTTACGAATCGTCCAGCGGGTATGAACCGTATATCGGCCTCAACGTCGGCGGCGCCATGCAGGGCGTCAACACGTCGGTCTACGTCCGTTCGACATTCGCGTTGGAAGATCCGGCGAATGTAACGGCGCTAACGCTGCGTATGCGTTACGACGACGGTTTCGCGGCGTTCCTCAACGGCGTTCAAGTCGCAGCCGCCCAAGCTCCCGCCGAGTTGTCGTCCACATCGGCCGCGACCGCCGACCACGCCGATACGCTGGCCGTCCAATTCGAGGCGTTCGACATTACTTCGTTTGCCGGGGCGTTACGAGCGGGCACGAACGTACTGGCAATCCACGGTCTCAACATCGTGCTGGCCAGCAGCGACATGCTCGTCCAGCCGGAATTGACGGCGACGATCCAACCGCGGGGCCAAGTGTCGAACGCGGCGACGGTTACGGTGAACGTCACGGGCGTGGATTATCCGCCGATTGCGCGCGACGATGTGTATTCCACCGACGAGGGCCAGACGCTCACCGCCGATCAAGCGGTCGGCGGCAATAGCCCTACGCTCGGCCCCGGGCAGTTTGCTTGGAGCTTGGCGCAAGGCGGAAATGGCCACGTCTATGAGCGCGTCGTACAGGCAGGCAATTGGACCCAAGCTCGCGATGCCGCCGCGAGCCGTTCGTTTTCCGGTGTGCCCGGACATTTGGCGACGTTCACGTCGGCGGCCGAGTGGGACTTCATCAAGACCCATATTTCCGGCGACGCGTTTACCTGGCTGGGAGGCTTTCAAGACCGCAATTCCCCCAATTATGCCGAACCAGGTGGCGGTTGGACCTGGGTGACGGGCGAGCCTTGGACGTTTACGTATTGGGCGCCCGGCGAACCAAACGGAGGCACGAGCGAGGACCATCTCGTTACCAATCCATTCATCGTGGCGGGCGATCCGTTCCGCTGGATGGACAATCCCTCCACAAGCAACTACGGCGCGATGCTTGTCGAGTATCCGACGTCCGTAATGGGCAATTCGGTGGAGTCCCTTGTGGCAGCGTCGAGCGACTGGCTTTACCACGACACCGGACAACGTCCGGCAGTAGATGCCGAGGGCGATTCGTGGAAAGAGGACGACTATAACGACATGGGATGGGCGAGCGGCCCAGCGCAGCTTGGCTACGGCGACGGAGACGAGGCGACTTTGGTCAACTGCGGTCCTACGCGACCGGCGTGCAATAACAATTACATAACGACCTGGTTCCGCAAGCATTTCCAATTCGAACCCGGTTCGGCCGCGCGTGTAGAGTCGCTCGACCTTGGGTTGCTCGTCGACGATGGCGCATCCGTGTATATCAACGGCGTCGAGGTCGCCCGCACGAATCTACCCGGCGACGTCGGCGACGACGGCATCGACGCGGCGACCGTCGCTCTGGCCGCACTCGAGGCAACGTCGTACTTGCCGTTTATCGTCGATTTGGCGTTGCCGCGGTTTCGGAACTTGCTGCACGACGGCGACAACGTCATAGCCGTAGAAGTTCATCAGGCGGGCGCGAACAGTTCCGACATCAGTTTCGATCTACGGCTCGACGCGAACATTGCCACGGGTCTCGGCGTGTTGGTCAACGACACCGAGCCGGACGAACAGGCGATGACGGCGGTGCTGGAAACGCCGCCGGCCAGCGGTGTGCTCGATCTCGATCCGGATGGCACGTTCACCTACACGCCGAACCCCGGCTTCGTCGGCGTCGATACGTTCACGTACCGCGCAAGCGACGGCACGCTCACCTCGAATCCCGCGACGGTCACCATCACCGTCAACCATACGGCGCCCTCGGCCGCGCCCGACAGCTACACCACCGACGAAAGCACGCCGCTGGTCGTCGCGGCGGCAGAGGGCGTTCTTGTCAACGACACGGACACGCAGGGGCATGCGCTGACGGCGACCATGGTCACATCGCCGTCGCACGGATCGGTCGCGCTCAACGCGGACGGGTCGTTTACGTACACACCGACGCCGGGATACAACGGCCTCGATACGTTTGCGTACACCGCCAGCGACGGCACGCGCAGCTCCGCGGCGGCCACCGTGACGATTACGATCAACTCAGTCAACTCGCCGCCGGTTGCGGTGGGCGACGTGTTCTCGGTGGTCGAAGGATTCGCGCTCGGTACCGTTCAGACGGGTACGATCAAGGTACTCAACACGGGATACGACCAGGTTGCTGGGGCAAAGCTCGCCGATAACGCAAACGACACCGACTTCGCCATAGGTCAGGGAAGTGCTGTCGGCGTCGGCTCGGCAGTGCGTGCGGCGCGGACTGGCCTTCCGTCTCCGTACGTCGGCGACTCGGCATCCGCGGCTTCGTCCTGGATCGCAATGGCGGCGATCGATCAGCCCGCGGGGAGTTACTTCTTCGATACGACGGTTGTCGTTCCGGGCGGAGATGCGAGCGCCGTGCGTCTGGGCAATTTGCGATATGCCACGGACAACAAGCTCGTTTCGATCTTCGTCAACTCCACGGAGGTCTTTACTCAGCCGCTCGGCGATGCCGAGGAGTTTCGCAGTTTTCAGTCGCTCGGCAACCTCGGCCTGGGCGCGTTTGGGCCCGGCGTGAATACGATCCGCTTTGAGGTTTATAACGGGGGCGGAGCGATGGCGCTGCGCGTCGAAGGCGTCGTGGACTACGACCCGACGGCCGTGCCGGGCGTGCTGGCCAACGACACCGATGTGGATAGCTCGACGCTCACGGCTCGCGCCGTTTCGCAGCCCGAACACGGCGCGCTGGAATTCAACGCCGACGGCACCTTCCGCTATACGCCCAACGCCGGGTTTGTCGGCGTCGATACGTTCACTTATGTCGCCAACGACGGCGAAAGCGACTCGAACGTGGCCGCGGTGACGATCGACGTGCTCCACGCTCCACCGACCGCAAATGCCGATGCTTATGCGATCGCCGAAGACGGCACGTTGGACGTCTCGGCGGCTCAGGGCGTGCTCGGCAACGACACCGACACGCAAGAGCATCCGCTTTCGGCTGCGCTCGTAACGGGTCCCGCTAACGGCTCGCTCACACTCCGGGCGGATGGCTCGTTCACCTACAGCCCGGCGCCAAACCATCACGGAACCGACTCGTTCACGTACCGCGCCAGCGACGGCACGATCGCATCGGAATTCACGACGGTCACGATTGCGATTTCGTCGGTCAATGACGTGCCGACGGCGGGCGACGATGCATACCAGACGTTTGCCAACGCGCCGCTAACGGTGCCGACGACGCCGGTGTACGTCAAGAACATTGCAACGGGCATCGTCAATGCGACGCTCACAAAACAATCCGATCTTTCGCCCGACGACGACTATCGCATTGGCGCGGGCAGCGCGGGACACGTCGGGGCCACGCCCGTTGCGCGGCAGAGCGGCTTCGGACCGTATCTCGTCGACGCGGCGTCGGCGGGTTCGCGGTGGCTCATCTTCGACGATGCGCCCGAGGGCACGCACTATTTCGACGTCCAGGTCGATTTGACGGGATTTGCGGCCGCCCAAGCGTTCGTTCGCGGACTGCGCTATGTGGCCGACAACCGCCTTATCTCGATCGCCGTCAACGACACGATCGTCTTTTCGCAACCGACGAGCGTCGCCGACGAGATGTCCGCGTGGCGAGCGCTTGGCGATGTCGGCCTGGGCGCCTTTCGTCCCGGGGCGAACACGATTCGCTTCGGGGTACACAACAGTCCAGACCTGGGAGGCATCAACCCGCTGGCCTTGCGCGTCGAAGGGATCGTCGTTGCGCCGCCGATCGCGACCGATCCCACCGCGTCGCTGGGCGCGGGGCTGGTGCAACACTGGAAGTTCGACGAAACCACCGGCAACACGGCCGAAGACTCGCAGGGCAGCAACGACCTGACGCTCTTCAACTGGACCGCGCAGGAAACCAAATGGACGGCGGGCCGCATCGGCGGCGCGCTCGCGTTCGACGGCAACAACAGCTATGCGATCTCCGCCGCGCCAATTTCTCTCCCGCGATACTCGTTCTCGTTCTGGCTCCGCGTCGACGCGCGAACCGGCATCAACCCGCGAATTCTCGGTCCGGCGAACGATCATTGGATTCTGCAGAACAACGAGTACGCGCGCGGGGTCGGCTTTTATTACAACAACGGCAACTCGCTTGCGCAGGATCCAAGCGAGCCGGTGTTGGGCCAATGGGACCATTACGCGGTGACGTACGAAAGGGCATTGAACTCGGCGATCGTCTATCGCAACGGCATCCGCGTCGGTTCGGGCAACGCCTCGCGATCGCAACCGACATCGGCGCTGTGGGTGCTCGGCCACAATGGCGACGGCAACAACCACACGGATTCGCTCAATGGCCGCTTGGACGACGTGCGGGTCTACGATCGGATTCTAACGCCGGTGGAAGCGGCCTTGCTTGCCGGCGTGGACACGTTCGTCGATCCCGGCTTTCTGGCCAATGACGGCGACGCAGACGGCGACCCGCTGTCCGTGGTGCTGGCCTCGCTTCCCGCGAACGGCGTGCTCGCGCCGGGCCGGCCGGGCGCGTTCACGTACACGCCGAATCCCGGTTTCGTCGGCACCGACTCGTTTACGTATCGCGTTTCGGACGGTCAGGCGCTTTCGAACGTCGCAACGGTGACGATCGAAGTCGTAGCTCCGCCGCCGGTCACCGCGAGCGACACTTATACTCTCGACGAAGACGCCGTGCTCGACGTGGCGGCGGTCCAAGGCGTGCTCGCCAACGATAGCGACGCGCTCGCGCGGCCGCTGTCGGCGGTGCTGGTCGCCGGACCCATTCACGGCGTGTTGATTCTCGACGCCGACGGCGGCTTTCGCTACACGCCCGACGAGCACTTCTTCGGCGAAGACTCGTTCATTTACCGCGCCACGGCGGGCGCAGACGCATCGAGCGATACGATCGCGCGGATCACCGTTGTCAGCGTCAACGACGCGCCCGTGGCCGGCGACGATGAGTTTGCCATCGACCGGGGGACGTCGTTGGTGCTTGCGGCGCCGGGGACGGCGGTGGAGACGATTGCGAGCACCGGTTTTGCCGAGCCGGCGACGGGGGCGGTGGATTATGCCGGCGGCTCCGAGCTTGGGTTTTTGGCCGCGACGACGCCGGGCAACACCGAATTGGGCGTTCTCGCGAGCGACGAATACATCGTCCGCGGCGTCGGGTCGCCGTTCACCTTGGGCTTCGACGAGGTCGACATTTCCGCTTATCGCCAGGTGGGCGTCCGGCTCGATCTCCGCGCGCACGAGGACAGTTCCGGCAGCGATTTCGAGGACACCGACTTTTTCCGCGCGACTTTGGGCCTGTCGCGGATCGGCGGGCCGGTCGTGTTGCAGACGATCGTCGATTTGAACGGCGCCGAGCTTAAGGCGATCGATACCGGTCTTGCCGGGGCGTTCACGACGTATACGGCGAGCATTCCCGAGGGCTTTATTGCGGCCACGCTGACCATCGAAACGCTCGTCGATTCGAGCAGCGAGCGGGTGTTCTTCGACAACATCGCGTTTACGGGCGTGTCGGCGACGGGCGGGAACGTGCTGCTCGCCAACGACGCGGACGACGACGGCGACGAACTCTCCGTGCGGATCGTTTCGCAGCCGGCGCACGGGGCGATCGTAACGGACGGCGACGGGGCGATGACGTACACGCCGGAGCCGTTGTTTGTCGGCACGGACACGTTCACCTACGTCGCGAGCGACGGCACGGCGGACAGCAACGTGGCGACGGTGACGGTTCGCGTGCTCTTGGCGAATCTCGTGCCGGCGGCGGTGGACGACGCGTACGATACGGACGAAGACGGGCCGCTCGTCGTGTCCGCGGAAAATGGTTTGCTTGCGAACGACGTCGACTTGGACGACGATCCGCTGGCGGTGTCGGTCGTCGATCCGCCTTCGCACGGTTCGGTTTCGGTCATGCCGGACGGATCGTTCACGTACACGCCGGCGGGAGATTTTTTTGGATCGGACAGCTTCACCTACGTGGCGAACGACGGGCGGGACGATTCGAACGTGGCGACGGTGACGATTGCGATCGCGGCGGTGAACGATCCGCCGGCGGCGGTGGATGATGCGTATACGGTGCCGCAGGGCGGCGTGTTAGACGTTACTGGCATCGGCGGACAAAGGGGTTATGCCGAGGTCGTACTTGACGCCAACCCGCTCGCATATTGGCGGCTGGACGAGATGGGCGGCGCGACCGCGGTCGACGAGGCCGGGGCCTTCCATGGAACGTATCAAGGCGGCTATACACTGGGCGCGGCGGGGGCGATCGCCGATCCAGCGAACACTGCCGCCGAATTCAACGGAACGTCGGGATTTGTCGACGTTGGATATCGCCCCGCCCTCAATCTTCGATCGGACTTTTCGATTTCGGCGTGGATTTGGTTGGACGACATCAGCGAGGACCACCGCGTCGTTGCCAATCCGAACGCCTCGATGTCGACGGCGGGCTTTGCGTTTGGCGTGGTCGATGGCCGGCTGCGGTTTACGGCCTACGTGGCTCAGGACTACGACACCAACCCGGTCATTGCTGCGGGGCGCTGGTATCACGTTGCGGTGGTGTTCGATGCCAGCTACGACGCCACGTTCTACGTCAACGGACAGTTCTTGCAGAAGATCGACGGTGTTGCGCCCGCTTATTCGAGCGCGTCACCATTCAAGATCGGCGCGGGCAGCCGTTCGTTTTGGGACGGTCGGCTGGACGAGGTGGCGATCTTCGCCCATTCGCTTTCGGCGGCGCAGATCGCCGCCCAGTACGCGGCGGGTATCGGCGATGGATTCGTTCCCGAGCAATCGCAGTTCGTTGCCCGCAACAGCACGTGGCGTTATCGGGACGATATCACGAACGGGTCGGCTTATCCCGTCGATGCTCAGGGCGATCTTTGGAACGACGGCGACTACGACGACTCGGGGTGGCCGGCGGGACCGGCGATGTTGGGGTATGGCGATATCGTGGCGGGGCCGATCAACACGACGATCGGCTACGGTCCCAACGCCAGCGACAAGTATCGCACGGCTTTGTTCCGCCGCACGTTCGAGGTCGAGTCGGCGGAGCGCGTCGTTTCGCTTTCGGTCGACGCGCTGTTTGACGACGGCGCGGCGATCTACATCAACGGGCGCGAGGTCCTGCGGTACAACCTGCCCGGCACGGTTGGGGACAATTCGCTTCGGACCGACACGTTCACGACGACGGTTGGGCCCGAAGATCAGTACCAGCAGTTCGCGGTCGATTTGGCGGCGTTTCCCGGCTTGCTCGTCGACGGGACGAACACGATCGCCGTCGAGGTACACCAGACCGACCCTTCGAGTTCCGATCTGGGCTTCGATCTCGCGCTTACGGCGACGACGCTGCCCGATCCGCAAGCGTCGGGCGTTCTGGGCAATGATACCGATGTCGAGGACGACGATCTTGCGGCGGAACTGGTGGCCGGGCCGCAGCACGGCACGCTGGATTTCAATGCCGCCGGCACGTTTACGTACACGCCGGCGCCGAGTTATCACGGCAACGACTCGTTCACGTATCGGGCATTCGACGGCACGGCTTACTCGAACGTTGCGACGGTGAACATCGTCGTGACGCGGCGGCTGGTTGCCATCGACGATGCTTATGCGATTGCCGAGGATACGTTGCTGGCCGTGCCGCGGCTGCAAGGCGTGCTCGCCAACGACCCGGACGCGGCTGTTTCGGATGGGACCGATCCGGCGGTGACGGCGGTAATCGCATCCGCGCCGGCGAACGGGACCGTCACGCTTGCGGCTAACGGGGCGTTTCATTATCGGCCCGACGCCAACTTCGCCGGCGAGGACACGTTCATGTACCGCGTTACCGATGGGATCATCGCGTCGGAGCCGGCGACGGTGACGATTACGGTTTCGGCGGTGAACGATGCGCCGACGACGAGCCGCGATGTGTATGAAACGGACGTTGGCGAAGTTCTCGAAACGCGGGGCGGAACGACGCCGCCCTTCGTGCCGACTACGACCCAGTTCATCTGGCCGATCTCTGAAGGCGGCAACGGCCACGTCTACGAACGGGTCACCTTCTCCGAAGCATGGGACACCGCGAGAACCTTGGCCGCGGCGTCGACGGTGCTTGGCGTCTCTGGCCACTTGGCGACAATCACGTCGGCCGCCGAACAGGCGTTCTTCAATTCGATCACCACGTTGACAAATACGGCCGGTTGGCTTGGCGGGCGACAGAACGCGAACGCGCCTGGTTATTCCGAACCGGCGGGCGGCTGGACGTGGCTGACGCAAGAGCCGTGGAGCTTTACGAACTGGGCGTCCGGGGAGCCGAACGATTCGAGTTCAGCGGACAGCGCGGTATACATCGCCGCCGACGGGGCCAATCTATCTTGGAACGATCGCTCCGCGTTCGACCAGTTGCCGTATTGGATCGAATATCCCACGGCGATTGTTGACGCTCCTCGCGTGGAGTTAGTGGGGCGAAACGCAATCTGGCGGTATCGCGACGGTATTGTCAACGGTGCGCCCTATCCAACCGACGGCGAAGGCGACTCTTGGACCGACGGGGACTTTGACGACGCTTCTTGGCCAACCGGCGGCGCGATTTTGGGTTATGGCGGAATCTCAGCGGGGCCGACCGTGACGACGATCCGCATCGCGCCCGACGGAGGACAAACCAGCATCACGGCGTTGTTCCGTCGCGCGGTCGACGTTATCGATGCCTATCGCGTTGCCTCGCTGACGTTCGACGGCGTGTTCGACGACGGCGCCGCAATTTACGTCAACGGCCGCGAGATTCTCCGCCAGAATCTGCCGGGCAGCGTCGGCGACGGCACGCTCACCACCAATACGCTCACGGTCTCGACAGGTGACGAAAGCCGTTATCGCGAATACACGGTTGACCTTGCGGAGTTTCCGGACTTGCTCGTTGAGGGAACGAACGTCGTGGCGGTCGAAGTGCATCAGGTGACTCTTAGCAGTTCGGACATCGGGTTTGACATGGCGATTACCGCGGCCTACTCGCCCGATTCCACGGCCGGCGGCGTGCTCGGCAACGATAGCGATGCCGAAGGCGATGCCATTACGGCGGCGGTGGTTGCTGGGCCGTATCATGGGACGCTGGCCTTCGAGAGCGACGGGACGTTTACTTATATGCCGAATGCCGGGTTCGAGGGGGTGGATCAGTTTACGTATCGGGCGAGCGATGGCCTGGCGGAGTCGGCGGCGACGCTGGTTACGATCAACGTGGGCGACGCGAACGAGGCGCCGCTGGCGGCGGACGACCGGTATGTGGCGCGCGGGGGCGGTTCGCTTACCGTGGCGGCGGCAAGCGGCGTGCTTCGCAACGACTTTGACGCGAACGGCGATGCGCTCGCGGCCACGGTGTTCGCGCCGCCGGCGCGGGGGGCGCTCGCGCTGGCCGCGGACGGCGGATTCGTTTACACGCCGCAGAGCGGTTTCTTTGGCGTGGATACGTTTACGTACCGCGCGGCCGACGATGGAGGGACGTTTGGATTTGCGACGGCGACGATTCACGTCGTGCCGCAGGTGGATCCGATCAATGGAGTTCCGCTGGCCGGCGGCGATGCGTTCGCTGCCGGCGCCGGCGCGGTTCTCGGCGTTCTCGCACCCGGCGTGCTGGTCAACGACAGTGACCCCGAGCAGCGGCCGCTCGTTGCGGTCGTCGAACGGCTGCCGTGGCATGGTTCGCTCAGCTTCGCGGCCGACGGCAGCTTCACCTACACGCCGCGGCCCGGCTTCCTGGGCGAAGACTCCTTCGCCTACCGCGCCACGGACGGCAACACGTTCTCGCCTCCTGCCACGGTGACGCTTAACGTCGCGCCCGTCGTCATTCATGGCGGGATGGTCGTGCCCACACTGCCCGATTCGACGCTGTCGAAGTCGACGTCGACCGGCTCGCGTCCGTCGTTTGCCGACGTAAACGGCGACGGCCGCGTCGATCGCGCGGACTTCGCCGCGGTTGTCGCCGCATACGGTTCGGCGACGAGCCCGCTCGCGTTCCACTGGGCCGACGTCGATCGGGATGGACGCGTTTCGCTGCGGGATGCGGTCGCCGTGCGGAATGCGATGTCGACGTTTGGAGAGACGTCGTATGCGGCGGGGTCGGTGGTGGGCCGCGCCGCGCCGCGGTTGGCGGAGCGGAATGGCGACCGTGTGCGCGTGGAGGCGGTTCGCAATCGCGCCGAAGGCGCGCGCCGCCCGCTCGTTGCGGCTGCCGTGGACACGGTTTTTAGCGAAGAGCCGCTTTCCGCTGGACCGCGGCGGATGGTCCGAACGACGCGCGTTCTGTCGCGTTAAACAATTCGCAACGCGGCCGGCATGGGCGCGATGCCCGACTCGCGTGGCACTACGGCTTCGATCCGGCGCCGTTACTCGCTTGACGGCCGGGAGAGCGGCTTGAGTTGTTCGCTCAAGAACAGCGCCATGACGGCCGCCATGTAGTCGCGGTTGTCTTTTTTGGCGAAGCCGTGGCCTTCGTTGTCGGCGTAGACGGTCCAGACGGGTTTGTCTTGTTTTTTTACGATGTCGGCGATTTGCTCGGCTTCGAAGAAGGGGACGCGGGGGTCGTTCTTGCCGTGGATGACGAGGAGCGACGAGCGGATCTTGCTGGCGTTGGCCGTGGGGTTGATGCGTTCGAACGCGGCGCGCATGGCGGGGTCGCGTTCGTCGCCGTATTCGGCTCGGCGGAGGTCGCGGCGGTAGGGGGCGGTTTTTTCGAGAAACGTGATGAAGTTGGCGATGCCGACGACGTCCGTGCCGGCGCGGAGGCGGTCGGGGAAGTGCGTGAGCGAGGCGAGGACCATATAGCCGCCGTAGGAGCCGCCTTCGACGGCGACGCGCTGGGCGTCTAGCTCGGGCCGCTTGGCGATCCAGTCGAGGAGCGCGCCGATGTCCTTGACGCTGTCTTCGCGGCGCTCGGCGTTGTCGAGCTTGAGGTAGGTTTTGCCGTAGCCGGCGGAGCCGCGGACGTTCGGGTAGATGACCGCGAAGCCGAGCTCGTTGAGGTAATACTGGGCGGTGCCGCTGAAGACGGGGCGATATTGCGACTCGGGGCCGCCGTGGATGTGGATGACGACGGGGACGGGCTGGTCTTGGCCGGCGTTCTTGGGGCGGAAGTAGTACGCGGGGATTTTGCGGCCGTCGAAGGTTTCGAAGGCGATGCGGTCGGGTTTGACGAAGCCGTTGGGATCGAGGCCGCCGACTTCGCTGTAGGTCCAGCGCGTGAGCTTGCCTTCTTCGCGGCTCGGGCCGCCGACGACGATCGAGTAGGCGTCGGCGGGGGCGTCGGGACGGGCGAGGGTGAAGCCGAGTTGAGCTCCGTCGGGGGAGAATTCGAGGCCCGCGATCGTGCCGAGCGGGACGTCGAGCGCTTCGGGCTCGCCGTTGTCGAGGAGGTAGAGCTTGCTGGCGCCGTCTTCGTTGACGACGAACGCGACGCGGCCGGTTTCGCGGGAGACTTCGATGGCTTCGACGTCCCAGGGGATGTTGTCGACGAGCGTTTTGTACGTTTTCGATGCGAGGTCGTATTCGGTGAGTTGGTGGAACTCGCCGCCGGCGTCGGTGGTGAGGTAGACCTTCGTGCCGTCTTTCGAGAATTTGGCGGAGCCGATGGCGACGGGTTTTTCGCCGGGGAGTTCGAGCTTTTCGAGCTTGCCGGATTCGACGTCGAGGAGGGCGGGATAGGATTCGTTAATCGAGACGTAATGGATCATGAACAGCGCCTTGCCGTCGGGCGACCAGTCACTGGGCGTCCAGAATTCGTCTTTGGTTTCGAGGACTTTGCGGAGGCTGTCGGGCTGGCGGGTGTCGGCGACGTAGATGTCCATGTCTTTGCCGTTGCGGCGGTTGGACGAGACGATCATCTGCTTGCCGTCGTCGGCAACGGGGCCGAGTTGGTTGCGCGATTTGCCGTCGGTGAGCAGCGCGGTACGGTAGTTGGCGAGGTCGACTAGGTGGATTTGGAAATCTTCGTTGCCGCCGGCGCTCATGGTGGCGAGCAGGGCATTTCTGTCTTTGCCGGGGATGAAGCGGCCGGCGGTGGGTTCTTCGAAGAAGGTGATCTGCTCGCGGCGGCCGCCGGGGGTGTAGACGCGATGGAGTTGGATCGCGTTGCCGAAGCGGGTGCCGATCAGGATGCCGTTGCCGTCGGGGGACCACCCTTGAAACACGGTTGGGCGGACGTTCTGATACTGGGCCAGGCGCGCGACGAGTTCGGCGGGAAGCGTCGGGACGCCCGTGGTGGTGATTGCGGCAGGGCGGCGGGGATCGGCGACGGCCTGGTGAGGCTCTCGGCAGGCATCGAGGCCACCGATGACCTGGTGGCGGACGTCCGCGCGGCGCTCTCGTCCCTCGGCTAGGCGTCCAGCCGGGCCACGACGGCATCGCCCATCTGCACGGTGCTGGCCTCGCGGCCGCCGGCGGTGGCGATGTCGCGGGTGCGAAGGCCCGAGTCCAGCACCTCGTGGACTGCATGCTCGATGCGTGCCGCCTCGGCTTCCAGGCCGAGCGTATGCCGCAGCAGCATGGCGACGCTGAGGATGGTGCCGCAGGGGTTGGCGATGCCGCGGCCGGCGATGTCCGGGGCCGAGCCATGGATCGGTTCGTAGAGGCCACGGGCCCTGTCGTCGAGGGAGGCCGAGGGCAGCATGCCCATGGAGCCGGCCAGCATGGAGGCCTCGTCGGTGAGGATGTCGCCGAACATGTTCTCGGTCACCAGGACGTCGAAATCCCGCGGGCGTGACAGCAGGTGCATCGCCGCGGCATCCACCAGCATGTGCTCGAGCTGCAGCTCGGAGAACTCGCGGGCGAAGAGCTCGCCGGCGACGGCGCGCCACAGGCGCGAGGTCTCCAGCACGTTGGCCTTGTCCACCGAGGTGACCTTGCCGCGCCGGCCGCGGGCCATGCCGGCCGCGACGCGCAGCACGCGCTCGATCTCCATGCGGCTGTAGCTGCAGAGGTCCGAGGCACGGTCGGCCTCGCGCTGCTTCGCACCGAAATAGATGCCTCCGGTCAGCTCGCGGATCACCATGATGTCGACGTCGCGGATGCGCTCGGCCTTGAGCGGGGAGGCGTCGTAGAGCGACGGGTGGGTGCGCACCGGACGCACGTTGGCGTAGACGCCCATGGCTGCGCGCAGGTCCAGCAGGCCCTGCTCGGGGCGCTCGCGCGCCGCGGGGTCGCTCCACTTCAGGCCACCTACCGCGCCGAGCAGCACGGCATCGGCTTCCAGTGCCAGGCGTCGCGTGTCCTCCGGGAAGGCCTTGCCGGTGGCGTCGATGGCCGCCCCGCCGATCAGGCCATGCCGCAGCTCGAAGCGCTGTCCACTGCGCCGGGCGATGGCATCGAGGACCCGCAGCGCCTGCTCGACGACCTCCGGCCCGATGCCGTCACCGGGCAGGACGCCGATCAGGGCTGCCATGCGCGGGCTTTCTCGAAGCGGCTGATGGCATCGGCCTGGCCGAGCAGGTAGCCGAGCTGGTCGACGCCGTTGAGGAGGCAGTAGCGGGAAAAGCCGTCCAGCGGGAAGTCGACGCGGCGATCCCCGGGCAGGCCGAGGCTGCGCGATTCGACGTCCACGGTGACCTCCGCGCCGGGATTGGCCAGCAGCCAGGCGTGGGTTGCGCCATCGACGATGACGGGAACCAGGCCGTTCTTCAGCGAGTTGTTGCGGAAGATGTCGGCGATGCCGGTGCTGATGACGGCGCGGATGCCGAAGTCCACCAGTGCCCACGGCGCGTGTTCGCGCGAGGAGCCGCAACCGAAGTTGTTGCCGGCGACGAGGATCTCGCAGCCGGCGGCCTCGGGCCGGTTCAGCGCGAAATCCGCGCGCGGCTGGCCTGCCTTGTCGTAGCGCCAGTCCGCGAACAGCGCCTTGCCCAGGCCCTTGCGGGTGGTGGTGGTGAGGAAACGGGCCGGCACGATCTGGTCCGTGTCGATATCCGACTGCGGCAGCACGACCGTCCGGGAGGTGAAGCGGGTGATCCTGTCCATGGCTGGCGGCCTCGGCTTGGAGTTTTGCGGGTTCTTATTGCGGGAGCAGTTCGCGCGGGTCGCTGATGCGGCCGGCAATGGCCGTGGCGGCTGCCGTCAGCGGACTGGCCAGCACGGTGCGCGCGCCGATGCCCTGGCGTCCCTCGAAGTTGCGATTGCTGGTGCTGACACAGAGCTGGCCGCGGCC
>QEVJ01000007.1 GCA_003576845.1 Planctomycetota bacterium | reverse complement strand
TAGTTCTTCTTTCGCCGCTTTCGCAGGCCGAAACACACTTTGAGCGAATGGAGCATCTCAAACGTGTCAACGTACGGCACGCCAAACTCGACACAAACATTTGGGATCGGGACCTTAGCTTGCGCGTCCGGTGCAATCACTTCGTGAGTCACCAGGATGAGGCCGTTCACTTTCGCATATGCAATCAACCAACCGTCGGCATCCTCAGCGAACTCAGCGGTGGCTTCGGGCTTGAACTGACGTTCACCGCGCACCCAACTCATAACGTCTGCAAACACGGAGACAACCTGTCGGTCGGCGGTGCGCTTGAAAAACGTGTTTGGCACGGCCCTGGTCCATCGAGCGAGGTCGTCATTGCGATCGATCAGCTCCGCGCTCACTCTGTCGATGCTGAATACACGACTACGTTCGTGCTCGCGAGTCAGCGCCAACCAGAATCCCGAACAAATTGGGAAGGCATAATACCGCCGATAGGCTTCGATGAAGACGTTCGCGTCGAGCAAGAATCGGTTACTGCCGCTCATTCTTCACCCGTTGGATGAGAAGGCTGGCGTACCTGTCGAACGTGTCACCGCGAAGGTCGGTGAGTTCGTAGGCTTCGCGGTAGAGGAGCCGTCCCTCGCGTACGGCTCGGACGACGGCGTAGGCGAATCGCCGCCCAAGCCGCGTGTCTTGATAGACATAGAAATTCGGGCCGCCTTTCCTGTTATCTCGTTCTTCAGCCTTATGCTTTTTCCACTCCTCCTG
The DNA here is from genome assembly GCA_003576845.1 of Planctomycetota bacterium. GTDB lineage: Bacteria > Planctomycetota > Planctomycetia > Pirellulales > PLA5 > PLA5. Next base: position 70,013 of record QEVJ01000007.1, on the reverse strand, counting down.
AACTTGTTCATAGAAGGCAAAGAACGTTGCTTTGTCGATGAGCTTCAGGTCGAGCGCGCGCCGCGCGACCACTAGGGGGCTTACCTTGAACCAGCGAGCGATCACTTTGAAGGGATTCTCGCGGGCGCTCGCTTCCGCCCAACGTTCGTGCAACTTATACGCCGGCACGAGAAACTCGGCCGCGACCGCGTTGCAGAACCTTTCGGCTTCGTCGTTATGGGGAAGCGTGTTGATGAGATTGAAGAGACCGTCCCTGCCGATCCAGACATGAGCGAGTTCGTGCGCGATCGTGAACATCTGGGCCGACTTGGAGTCGGCGCCATTGACGAAGATCAACGGAGCAAAGCTGTCGCACAGTACGAACCCGCGAAATTCTTGAGGGTCCAGCGGACGTCGGTTATTGAGGCCGACGACGCTACTCGTGGCAACGAGGATTCCAATGCGCTCGGCCGACTCCCGAAGGGTGCGCAGGGCTTCTTCCCATGTGGCGTGGACTTCGGCCCAATCGGGGTTCAGGCCCAGTGTATCGCGAATCCGCACGGCGAGTGTAAGCGGATTTCGGGCCTGCATTGCGCTGCCCACGAATTCAAGTTCACCCTGCCCTTGTTCGATGACGTAGTCGCGCATCCACGCTTGGCGCCGCCGCATCGCATGGATCGTGTCGATGAGATTCGGGCTGGGCCGATTGATTGGGCGGTCGGCAACCGTGCGAAAGTCGGGAATCGGAAGCTCTTCCACGGGCGGTTCTTCCAAGAACATGAAGCCGAACGGCGTCATGGTCTTCTTGGCGAACTTTTCCAGTTGCTTGAGCGTCGGCGACGTTTCGCCGGACTCCCACTCGGCGAGCTTGGGAAAGCTCTTCGTCAAGTCGTCGCGCGGCAGCCCCGAGCGGGCAACGGCCCAGCGGATCAATTCGGGCTTGATGGCGACGGCTTCGGGCATCGTGGACAACGATTCGGCAAGATTCAGCGTACCTGCATTTCTAGTATCGGCTGGCTAGGCTCAACGTCCCAAGACATGTTCCGCAGTCCAGAGGGCATTCGTCAACGTGCGCGGCCCTTATTTACTCTGTTTTGCCGATCTGCGATTGAGCATCGCACGACGCAGGACGCGTCCAAACGTCACAGCCGCAAGGATCAAGACCGCAAACAGAATTGCAAGAACAAGTCCGCCCCATCGCACATGCTCCCACAATTTTACCGCGAGACCCGCGCCTGCGAGCGTTACGGTAATGAATAGGTACGCAAGTTGATGCCCGTACGCCCGCTGTGCCCAAGCTCTATTCCACGGGATTTCGTCGACGGTCTTCCGAAAGGGTTCGATAACGTTTGGCACGTACCTCTTCACCGGCAAAGTAAGCCGCGTATACAAGCATCAGTTTTGATGTGTAGCTCATGTGCAATAGGTTCCACGCTAAGCCCATCACGGCCATGGCATCCGCGATCAGGAATAAAGTTGCACTCCAAAAGCTGACCTTATCGTATACGACCAATGCAAGCAGGCCTGCGATGACCGCGGTAAACAACGCCGAAAACGCCTTCGACTGTTCCAGCGCGATGTCCAAGCCCTTTTCTGTGAAAAAGCGAAAACGATGCTCGCGAATCTCGTTTTCGTCCATTCGTTCACCGCCTATCATTCGGGGAGCGAATCCGCCGTCGGCGTCTAGGGCCAAGCGTCGGTGGTATTCAAGGCATAGCAATTACTTCTACCCCGCCTTTCCAATCGCCTCTGCCGCTGCCGTCAGGCATTGCTTTACGTCGTCGATCGGGTTCTGTGGGTTCGATTCGTATTCGAGTGACATCGAGCCGTCTGCCGGGAACTCGATCTTGCGGAGCGTCTTGAACAGGGCGACGAGGTCCAGATGCGCCGTGCCGATGACGACGTCGTGCGTTTGGCTCTTGCGCTCTTTTACGTCTTTGATGTGCAGGGCGAAGACGCGCTCGGCCAGTTCGGCGGCCCATTTGACCGGGTCTTCGTCGCTGCGGAGGACGTGGCCCGTGTCGATGCACGCGCCGACGAGCTTGTGGCGATTTTTGACCGCCTGCTGCACGTCGGCGAGCTTGTCGTAGCGATGGCCGGGGCCGTGGTTGTGGATCGCGATCCGAATCTGATACTCCTCGCAGAGCTTGTCGAGGCTGTCGAACGAGTCGGGCGCGGGATCGGCGGTGATCGTCTTGAAGCCGGCCCGTTTGGCGAACTCGAACAGCTTGCGGTTGGCGGCGTGGTCCTTGGAAAAACCATTGACGCCGTGGGCGGAAATCTTGAGCTTCGCCCTGTCGAGCTGCGCCTGCATTTCCTTGAGCTGTGCGTCGGTGCTGTCGGGCGAGAAGTGCGCGCCGAAGAACTCGACGTAGTGCAGCTTGAGGCCCTCGATGTGCCGCAGGGCCTCGGTCAGGTTGAAGTTACGGAGCGTATAGCTCTGAATGCCCATCGGAAAGCCGCCGTAGGGATCGGCATTCGCGGCGCGGGCTTTCGCGCGAAGGATCCGCGGCGCGGCAAGGGCGACGGTGGACACGGCGGACGCGGCGAGGAAATGGCGGCGGTGCATGGGAGAGGTTGGAGGTTAGAGGTTAGAGTTTGGGAGATGCGGGAGTCGGGATTCGGGGGCAGTGGGCAGTGAACAGTGGGCAGGAAGTCGCTACGCGCCTTCCTTTCTGTCCGCTGCCCACTGTCCCCTGTTCACTCTTTGCGTTACTTCTTCGGCTCCTCCGCCGTCAGGTCGCGTGCCCAGATGTTGCGGAACTTGACTGGGTTGCCGTGGAATTGGATGGAGATCGGCAGCTTGTCGGCGTGAGCGGTGTACTTGGGGGCCATGTCCCACGAGGTCGCGCCTGAAAGCTCGAAGTTGTTCTGCACGCAGAAGCCGTTGTGCACGACCGTGAGATACGCGGGTTTAACGACCTTGCCTTCGGCGTCGAATTTCGGGGCCTTGAAATAGATGTCGTACGTTTGCCATTCGCCCGGCTTGCGGCAGACGTTCACCAGCGGCGGATGTTGCTTGTAGATCGACGCGGCCTGGCCGTCGAAATACGTGTCGTTCTTGTAGGAATCGAGAATCTGGACTTCGTACGCGCCCATGAAATACACGCCGCTATTACCGCGGCCTTGGCCCGAGCCTTCGATCTTTTCGGGCGTGGCCCATTCGACGTGGAACTGGACGTCGCCGAACGACTGCTTCGACGTGATGCCGCCGCCCGCCGCCGTGGCGACGCCGTCGGCGATTTTCCAACGATCGCCGCCGTGCCAGGCGTCGAGAGTCTTGCCGTCGAACAACACGACCGCGTCGCTGGGAACGCCGCCCGGCGGACCGGGATCGATCACCTTCGGCTCCTTCCATGGAATGCCGCTCTTGTATTCGTCGGCAAGGACGCGAACCAGACCGACGGCCGAGAGAACGGTCGCCGCGGCGACCAGCAGGAACGCAAACGGCTTGCGAACGACGAACATGGCGGGAGTCTCCGAGGAAGGATGGTGGGCAGGCAGGACCTGTGCGGGCGCGTTGCGAGTCGGCGAGCGGGTATCTCTTGACGAGGGATACGTCGCCGCGGTCGCGACGCTGCGATTATGATTGGCCGCGCCGGGGGGTGCAAGCAAGCGGAATACCCGGCCGCCGCGGTTCGCACTGGCGCTACGCAATCCCGACGGTTTCGAGCAGGTTTCCCAACTCGCGGTAATCGCCGACGATGATGTCGGCCCCGGCTTCGATCAGCCGCCGGCGTTTCCATTGGTTGACGCCGCGGCAGGTTTCCTCGTTGGTAGCTACGCCGATCGCCAGCCCGCCGACGCGCTTGACCTCCTCGATCTCGACGTACCCGTCGCCGAAGCCGATCACCTCGCTCCCCGCCACGTTCATGTCGCCAAGAATGCGCTCGATAATCATCGCCTTCGAGAACTTCTGGTAGTCGTCGAGCGCGCCGTAGATGTGCGGGGCGAAGAACTCCGTCATGCCGAGTACGTCGACCTCGTCCTGAACGTATTTCAGGTCCGTACCGGAAGCGAGGTAGAGCGCGATCCCGCGACCGCCGAGGGCCGCGAGCAACGCCCGCGAGCCCGGCACGGCCAGCTCGTCGGGCTTGACGGCGCCGGTGCGGAGGTTTTCGACGCGCTCGCCCACCTGGCGCCAGAGCAGCTCGTGATACTCGTGCTTATATTCGAGCGGCTCGCGGGCCGTCCCGCCGCGCTTCCGCACGTCCTCGGCAAGCTGGATCATCTGGTAGATCGTCTGCCGGCCCGTAAGCCGGGCGACGAAATCCTCGACCACGGCCCGAATCTGCTCCGCCGTTTCGCTCGTTCCCGTCTCGGCCAGATGGCGAACCATCATCGGGATCATCACGTCCTGCCAACCGCGGCGGATGAGCGACAGCGTCCCGTCGAAATCGAACAGCGCGGCGCGAAACGGGCCGCGGGGATGGTTGGCCCGAACAGTTTCAATCGCCGGTCCCAAATCAGCCCCGTCGGCGGCAAACGTATCGCTCGTAGACATCGAATGAAAGGCAAATCTATAAGGCGTTAGCCAACAAGAATGAGAGAAACCGGGGAGCGCCACGATGCAGCGTGTCACGATTATGCGGTTGGTGGACCTAATCGCGGGTACGGCAATGGCTTTAACTCGCATTCGTTCTTATTCCACCACACCGAATCGTGCCCAAAGTATGTGTTCTTGGCCCACCAATTGGGTGTTTCCCTGAATAATTCGTCATCTTCATCCGTGAACTTCAGGCCCCGCCATTTATCATTCAGTCGACCAATGGCTTCATCTTCTGAGATCGCAAACAATCGAATCATCTCGCCAATAATCGCCCTAATATAGGCTTCCGCCTTTTCTTCCATCGTGAACGAAAACATGATCAGTTGCCCCCGTGCCGCTCGACATGCACGGCACGCTTGCATACGATGACCTAAACCATCACGCCGCGAGAAAAAAGTCTAACCACACCGTGGCCCCGTCGCGAGGGCGCGTGCGAGGAGAACTCGATGAAGCAGGATCTGGAAGTCAGCCGCTGGACGACCACCGAAGCGGCCGAACTCTACGAGATCGAAGGCTGGGGCAAGGGCTATTTCTCCGTCGGCCAGAACGGAAACCTTCTCGTCCATCCCACCAAAGACCCGAACCGCTCGATCGACCTCCGCCAGCTCGTCGACCGGATGCAGCAGCGCGGCCTCGACCTGCCGATTCTCGTCCGGTTTCCCGACATCCTCAAGCACCGCCTCGGCGACATCAACGCCGCCTTTACCAAGGCCATCGACGACCACCAGTACAAAGGGCGGTACTGCTGCGTCTTCCCGATCAAGGTCAACCAGCAGCGGCAGGTGGTCGAGGAAGTCGTCCAGTTTGGCAAGCCGTATCGCTTCGGCCTCGAAGCCGGCAGCAAGCCGGAGCTTCTGGCGGTCGTCGCGCTCGCCGACAACGACACGCCGATCATCTGCAACGGATTCAAGGACGCCGAGTTCATCGAAACGGCGATGATGGCCCATAAAATCGGGCGGGACATCATTCCTGTCGTCGAAAAATACTCGGAGCTCGGCCTCATCCTGGACTACGCCCAGCGGCTCGGCGTTCGCCCGCGGATCGGAATGCGCGTCAAACTCGCCGCTCGCGGCGCCGGCCGTTGGCAATCGTCCGGCGGGTTCCGCTCGAAGTTCGGTCTCACCGTTACGGAAATCCTGCACGCCATCGAGGAACTCCGCCAGCGCGACATGCTCGACTGCTTCAAGCTCTTGCATTTCCACCTGGGAAGCCAGATCACGAACATTCGCTTCATCAAATCGGCCCTCAACGAAGCGGCCCGCGTCTATGGCGAGCTCAAGAGCCGCGGCGCGGGACTCGAATTTCTCGACGTCGGTGGTGGTCTCGGCGTCGACTACGACGGTTCGCAAACCAATTTCGAGTCGAGCGCCAACTACACGCTCGAAGAATACGCCAATGACGTCATCTACCATGTCCAAACCGTCTGCGACGAGATGAGCGTGCCGCACCCGACGATCATCTCCGAAAGCGGTCGGGCCACCGTCGCCTACCACAGCCTGCTCGTGTTCGACGTGCTCGGCGTGACCGACAAGGGCTACGAAGGCAACGGCTCGCTCACGGTTCCCGAAGACGCCGAGCAACCGCTCCGTGACCTCAACTACACGTATCAAAACATCACGGCCCGCAACGTCCTGGAAAGCTATCACGACGCCCAACAGGCGATGGAAATGGTGATGAATCTGTTCGTCAGCGGGTATTTGCCGCTCGACCAGCGGGCGCTTGCCGAAAACCTGTTTTGGGCCACCTGCCGCAAGATTCAGCGGCTCGTCGTCGACATGGAATTCAAGCCGGACGACCTCGGCAACCTGGACGCGATGCTTTCCGACACTTATTTCTGCAATTTTTCTCTCTTTCAGTCGATGCCCGACTCGTGGGCGATCAAGCAGCTCTTCCCAATCGTGCCGATCCATCGCCTCGACGAAGAGCCGACACGGCACGCCGTCTTGGGCGACATCACCTGCGATTCGGACGGCAAGATCGACCAGTTCATCGACCGCCGCGACGTGAAAAAGACGCTCCCGGTGCACGTCTGGGACGGAAGGCCGTATTACCTGGGCGCGTTCCTGATCGGCGCCTATCAGGAGATTCTCGGCGACCTGCACAACCTGTTCGGCGACACGAACGCCGTGCACGTCAGCCTCGACAACACCGGCAGCGACATCATCGTCGACGCCATCGTCAAGGGAGACACGGTCAAGGAAGTCCTCGACTACGTCCAGTTCGACTGCAACGAGCTGCTTCGCCGCATGCAAACCTCCGTCGACGAAGCGGTCCGCGGCGAGCGAATCGACTTCAAACAGGCCGGGCAGTTTCTCCGGTTCTACGAAGCCGGCCTCGCGGGCTACACGTACCTCGAAGACCCTGGCGAGTAGCGGCCGAATCGCAAAGCATCGAGCGTCTTTTCGTGCTTTCGTGTCATCTTGACCCAAATCCGAAATCGTTCGGCGTAGCCCGCGCAGGATTACGGCTTTTCCGGGGTTCATCGGGATCACGAAAGTGCGAAAACGCGAAAATGCGTTGGTGAGGCATGGTCGCGGAACCTCGGCGAGTTGCGCCCCATACAAACGCCGCTACCCGGACGTGGGGACCCAAGACGAATCGTGGTGGGCCTCATTTCGTTCGACCTGCCCTACCTTGCCCCCGACCTTTGCAGGGGGTGCGAAACCGGCCGCCGATTTGCGGGTATAAGCTCGGCGGCTCCGGCGTTTCGAGGCCCTGCCAAGCTCGTTTTACCCTGGCCTCCCGGCGCCGGAATCGGATATCGTAAAGCGTCTCGCGTGCCAAACCGCTGTCTTCACCGTTGTCTTCTGCTCGCACAACCTACTTCACCTGGCAAGGCCGCTATGTTCGACAGACAAACACGCTTCGTTTGGGAACGACGCTTCATTGCCTCGATCTTCCTCGCGCTCGCACTACTCACCGTTCCGCCGGCGTCGTTCTGGTCGCGCGCGGCGTCGTTCTGGACAGGCGTTGTTGCATTCGCGGACGAAACTCCGCGGCGGCAAGTCGCCGCGCCCGATAAGGCCACCGCGGCCGTTTCGCCCATCGGCCGGAAGATCGACAATTTCGCGCTTCGCGACTTTCGCGGCAAGGAAACGTCGCTCGACGAGTTCAAGGACGCCAAGGCGGTTGTCGTGGCGTTCCTCGGGACGGAATGCCCGCTCGTGAATCTCTATGCCGGCCGGCTCAACGCCCTGGCAAAGGAATACTCCAAATGGGGCGTCGCGACGATTGTCGTCAATGCAAACGTTCAGGACTCGATCGCCGAAATCGCCCATTGGAACGAAAGGCACAAACTCGACCTGCCCGTGCTCAAGGACGCGGGCAACGCGGTGGCCGACAAGTTCGGCGCGGTCCGCACGCCGGAGTTCTTCGTGCTCGACGGCGACCGCACGGTTCGCTACTGGGGCCGGTTCGACGATCAGTACGGCATCGGCTATCAACGGCCGGAGCCGACGGAAGAGTTCGTTCAGGCGGCGCTCGACGAAGTTCTCGCCGGCAAGGCGGTCTCGCGCGAGCTGACCGAGTCGATCGGCTGCTACATCGGCCGCGTGAAGAAACCGGACGAAACGAGCGACGTCACCTACGCCAAGCAGATTTCGCGGATATTTCAGAAGAGCTGCGTCGAGTGCCACCGGGAAGGCGAGATCGCGCCGTTCGCGCTCACCAGTTACGACGAGGCACGAGGTTGGGCCGAAATGATCGACGAGGTGGTTCGCGACGAGCGGATGCCGCCGTGGCACGCCAGCGCGGAGCACGGCAAGTTTCGCAACGACCCGCGGCTATCCGACGAGGAAAAGCAGGTCATTCATCGCTGGGTCGAAGCCGGGGCGCCGCTGGGCGATCCGAAGGACCTGCCCGAGCCGCCGAAGTTTGCCGCAGGTTGGCGGATCGGGACGCCGGACACGGTTCTCAAGATCAACGCCAAGCCGTTCAAGGTTCCGGCCCGCGGAACGGTGAGCTATCAGTACCTCGTCGTCGACCCCGGCTTCAAGGAAGACAAATGGATTCAAGCCGCCGAGTGCAAGCCGGGCAATCCGTCGGTCGTGCATCACATCGTCACGTTCGTGCAGCCGCCGGACGCGGGACCGCCCGACGAAGATCATCCCGCTGGGCGCCCGCGGCGAGCGGTCGGGACGATCGAATCGGACTGGCTTTCGGCGTACGCTCCCGGTTCGCCGCCAATCAAGCTGCCGCAGGGTTTGGCCAAGTTCGTCCCGGCCGGCAGCAAGCTCGTCTTCCAGATGCACTATACGCCAAACGGCACGGCGACGACCGACGTCAGCGAGATCGGGCTGATCTTCGCCGACCCCGCGAAGGTGCGTAAGGAAGTCGGCACGTGGCGCGCCGCGAACCCGCAGTTCGCCATTCCGCCCGGCGCGGAGAACTACGAGGTCAAGGCCGAGCACACGTTCCGCAAGGACACGCTGCTCTTGGCCATGTTTCCGCACATGCACCTCCGCGGCAAGTCGTTCCGCTATGAAGCCGAGTTTCCCGACGGGCGGCGGCAGGTGCTGCTCGACGTGCCGCGATACGACTTCGGCTGGCAAAACAGCTACGTGCCCGAGCAGCCCGTGTTGATGCCGGCCGGTTCGAAGCTGCACTGCACGGCCCACTTCGACAACTCCGAGAACAACCTCTCCAATCCCGATCCGACCGCCACGGTCACCTGGGGCGATCAGACCTGGGAAGAGATGATGATCGGCTACTTCTCGATGATCCTCGTCGATCAGGACCTGACGAAGGAGCCGAAGGGCAAATCGCGGGCCGCGCGGTTTCACGAGGCGGTGAAGCAATCCGGCGGCGTAAAACTCGGCGACGACGCACGACGGCTTGCGGCCGAAGCGCTCGAATCGGACGAAAAGCTGCACGCCCTGCGGGTGGCGCTCGAAAAGACCGTTCCGCAGCTCGACCGCATCGACGTGACAACGGTGGCCGGCGACACGTTGACGATTCGCCGGGTGTCGGTGCTTCCGGACCCGCTCAAGAAGACTCTGTCCGCGGTTTCGCTTCCGTCCGCGAAGCTCGCCCTGGCGGACTATGCGGCGGGCGCGAAGCTGACGGTTCACGGCGACCTTTCGAAGGAGAAGGCGCCGGACCTCGTGTTCGCCGCCCGGATGATGTCGTCGAGCGTCCATGTACCGATCGCCCTCGACGGTGCGAAGGGGACGGTCAACTTCTGGAGCATGGAACGCGAAGCATTTCCCGAGGAAGCGGTGGCCATTCTCCGGGAAGCCGCGGCGGCGATGGTCAAATAGGCGTCGGTCGGGCCGTTCATTGGTCCGATGCGAGCGGCGGTCGGACGCCGGACTGGTTCGAGAGATCGTCGTCTCCGGCCCGATGCCTTGACCAACGCGCGCCTTGTGCCGCCGCGGTCGGAAACCGCTTGTGGCGATTGCAACCGACCAACGTATCGACCTAGCGAAGGCTGGTCGATCGATCGTACTTTTCGGGCGAGGCGAGCCCGCTAGTTCGAACCCCGGCGGCAAAGCCCCGCCTCGATCTCTTGCCGAACGGTTTCGTCCTGCTCGACGGAAGCCCGCGACGCCAGGACGCTTCTCGCTTCGGCGCTCGCGTACCGCCCAAGCGCCCAGGACGCCGCGGCACGGATTTGCCGGTCGGTATCGTCGATTGCCGTGGCCAGCGCCTCCAGACCTTGCGCACATGGCCGATTGCCCAGAGCGATCGCGGCGCTTCGCAGCACACCCGTTCTTCCGGGACGCATGAGCGGCGTCCCGGCAAACCGCCGCCGAAACGCCGCGTCATCGAGGGCCAGCAGTTCGGCAAGCTCGACGGGATCGTTGCTCGCGAGTGGCACGAACGCTGGCTCGTCCGCAATCGGCGCCCGATGGTTCCAAGGGCAGACGTCCTGGCAAACGTCGCATCCGAACACCCAGTCGCCGTGACCTGCCCGAAGCTCGGTCTCCGGCAGCGACCGCCGCTCGATCGTCGCATAGCTGATGCACCGCCGCGCATCGAGCACGTACGGGGCGACGAACGCTTGCGTCGGACAGGCGTCGAGGCACGCCGTACACGTGCCGCAATGGTCCGTTTCGTGCTCGGCGTCGTAGGCGAGTTCCACGTCGGTCAAGAGTCCCGCAAGAAAGAACCAGCTTCCGTGCGACTTGTTGAGCAGCAGCGTGTTCTTGCCGAGCCATCCGAGTCCAGCTCGCTGGGCGAATTGCCGCTCGAGTACCGGCGCGGTGTCGACGATGCCGCGGGCCAGAGTGCCGGGCACGAGCGCTCGCAGGAGATCGGCGAGCTTGTGCAATCGCTCGCGAATGACGTCGTGATAATCGCGCTGGCCCCAGGCATACCGCGCGATTCGGCCTTGGCCTTCCGCCGCCGCATGTGGTTCATTCATCCGATAGCCGAGCGCCAGCATCAAGACGCTCCGCACGCCGGGCAACACGAGGTTCGCGTCCGCATAGGCGGCTTCGCGGGCGGCGAGATACCGCATTTCGCCGGCATAGCCGCGTGCAAGCCACTCGCGAAACCGCTCGATTCCCGGCGGCGCTGCGGCCGAGCATGCCCCAGCGAGCGTAAATCCCAACTCGCGCGCCGCCTCCTTCAACCGCGCGGTAACCGCCCGCGAATCGACCTCGGTCCTGGCGGCGGACATCGGACCTCACACGCTACTTTTTTCGGCGGAATCCCTAGCTCAGTTCATCGTAGCTCCGCCGCGCGACACCGGCTATCACGCGGGCGACGCTCCCGGGTGGCCACGCCGCGAATGGCGTCTCGCGTGCTCACGAAAAAGCCTCCGCGAGTGGGGCAGGTACCCGCGAAGGCCGATCGACGGGCCGAAGCCTGCCGGTCGCGGACGATAATAGCGGTCCGATACCCCACGTGCAATACCGAGTATGATCCAATAATGGTAAGTAAAAGCGCTCATCCATGCGGGAATCTCCAGCAACGTGCAACTGGGTAGGTCAGGACAAGCGTCGCTGGACTTTACCGCTCGCGACCGCTTAGCCCGCGCCGTCCTGACAACGCCGTTTCGGTCGGGACGCATGCGGCATCGCTACGTCCAAGGCGAGATACCGCCGCGGGCCAAGCCGACCAGGGCGAACCAAATGCAGAGCCGCGCGCTCCGGCCGGGACTGGCAGCGATCAATCAGGCGCCCATTCCAGCCCCGTCGCGTGTTTGAGGCGATTCTCGAAATCGCCGATGAGTCCGCCGATGACGTCCCATTCCGCCCGGCGGCGAACTTCGATGTCGCCCTGGCGATTGACGCGGATGACGGTATCGTCGGTGACTCCGGCCGAGCGGAGTTCGTCCGGCGAGATTTCGCCCGGTTCCAGGACGCTCATCAAAGTCCGGCCGCTGATGGTAATGAAGTTCATGCCCGGCGTTCCCTATTGTTCCGAATGCCGATCCACCCAGAAGTGATCGCGGTGCGATGTGTGGGGCGCCCGGCGGCGGCACGTCAAGGATGGCGTGCATCACATGCCGCAGCGCGGCGCCTCTTGCCCTCCATGATACCTTGCCCGTTGCGGCGCGTCACGCGGTCGGTCTCGTCGGATCCAACCCCGGCCGAACCCGGCTGTCGCGACGAATCGAACTATCCGAAGCGGTCGGCGTGCGATATTCTTGAAGGCGGAACGACGCTCGCTTGTCCGATGCAGTAGTTTGCCGACTGCAGTGCGTCGTTCATGCCAATCGGCCGCGTTCGGCGCGGCCGCGTTCCTCCCGCCAAACCGTATCCCCCGCCCCACCGGCCCGTGCGACATGGGACTCTACGACCGCGACTACTATCGAGAAGAGTCCCCGCGCGGGTTTCAGCTCGGTCTGAGCCAGACGGTGGTCGTCAATCTCGTCGTGGTCAACGTCGTCCTCTATCTGATCGACGTGCTGTTGCAGGTCGGCGTGGCGGACATGCTGGCGTTGCGGGCCGATCTCATCGAGCGGCCGTGGAACTTCTGGCAGTTGCTGACCAGCGGCTTCGTGCACACGCCCGATCCTTGGCACGTTCTCTTCAACATGCTCGCGTTGTGGTTCTTCGGCCGCGATGTCGAAGCGATTTACGGACGCAAGGTTTTCTTCCGCCTCTACCTTTCGCTGATCGTTTGCGCGTCGCTCGCTTGGTTGATTACGACGAATCTCACGCTCGACCCGCGAGCGTGGAGCCACCGCGCGCTCGTAGGGGCCTCCGGCGGCGTCGCCGGCATATTGACGATCTTCGTCTTTCACTATCCAACGCGGACGATCCTGCTCAATTTCTTTATTCCGGTCCCCGCTTGGGTGCTCGGCTTGATCTGGCTGGTCACGAACGTCAGCGGCGCGCTCAGCGGCGGCGATAACGTCGCCTACACGGCCCATCTCGGCGGCGCGGCGTTTGGCCTGTTGTTTTACAAGACGCATTGGTGCTTGTTTTCGCTGCTGCCGGACAAACTGGCGCTTCCCTCCCTCAAGCGCAAGCCGCCGCTCCGCGTGCATCGGCCGCAGCCGCAGGACGAGAAGCTTTCGGCCCAGGCGGACGAGATTCTCGAAAAGATCAGCCGTCAGGGACAAGACAGCCTCACGCCGCACGAGCGCCGCGTGCTCGAAGAATATAGCCGGCAAGTGCAGCAGAAACGTCGCTGAGCTGTATCAACGACTCTGCCGGCCACGTTCGCACAACGCGGCGGAATTGTCGAGTTCCGGCTATGGACTTTCGACATTTCCAGCCGACGGCGTTCGTTCGGCGAACGGGAAAACGCGATTCCAATCGCGTTTCATGTCGACTACGGTCCAGCCGCGAGTTTTGGCTTCATCGAGCGCCTTATCCAACCGACCGATGCGCGAATCGCGGTCGTAGGCCCATTCCCGGTCGGCGTCCGTGTGGCGAACGATCAGGCCGAAGCGGGGCGACTTGTCGACGTCGCCGCGGGGAATGGTCGTATACTGCAGCATGTCGAGATCGCCGTCGGAATTGCCCGCCGCGAATATCGGGCGGCGGCCGACGTGGGCTTGGATGCCGACCGGCTTGCCTTCCTTGTCGTCGATCAGGTCGACCTCGGCCAGCTTGGTCAGCACGGGCACGCCGTCGCGTAGCTCGAATTTCATTTTCAAGCTGCTGCCGACGACCTGCTCCGGCGGAATTCCGTAGACGCGCTCGGTCCACGGCCGCATGAACTCGATGCCGCCACCGGAGACGATGAACGTCTTGAAGCCTTTTGTCCGCAAGTAGGCGAGCAGCTCCAGCATCGGCTGATACACCATTTCGACGTAGCGCCTACCGGATTTGGGATGTCTGGCCGTGGTGATCCAATCGCGGACCGTGGCGTCGAACTCGTCGACCGTTATGCCGGCGTGCGTGGCGGCGATGATCTCCATCAAGCCTTTCTCGCCGGACGCGGCGACGGCCGTCACGTCGCCCCCAAGCAACGACGCGAATGGCTCCTTGGTTTTCCACTCGGGATGCCGCGGAGCGAGCGCCTTCACGCGGTCGACGGCGAAGGCGAGTTGAAAGTACATCGGCTGCTCGGCCCACAGCGTGCCGTCGTTGTCGAATACGGCGATGCGTTCGGCCGGCGGCACGAAATCGGGCGAGTCCTTTTCCGTAACGCGCTCGACAAAGTTGACGATGGCTTGCTTCGCGCCCGTTTCGTTCCACGAGGTAAGCGGTTCGGCGGCCGTCATCGTCGCGGCCTCGCTCAGACGGAGAACCGCGAACAAGAAGACCAAATGGCGCATAGAAACGCTCCTACGATTTAGCATAGGAATGCCGGGCGCCCCGCAACGAGACGCCCGACTTCAATCGAGCGGCCATCACAACGGATGACGAGCCGAATGGCTATCGGTTTTCCCTTTCCAGTTCGATGCGAAGTTTCGGAAAGGCGCGTTCGATCTTCTGTTTGGCTTTGATGTCGCGGAGCGTTTCCTCCAACATGTTTGCGGGGTTGAACGACGGCGGCGTCGAGCGCGGCGGAAATTCCTTGAACGTCTGCAGGAACTTCATGACCTCGCCCATGCCCTGGTATACCTGCGGGACGTGGTTCAACATCCAGTCCCAGTACGTGTTGGACGTGATGTCCGCACGCTCGAAGGGATCCTGAAACAGGTTGTAGAGCTTCGTGAGTCGCAGCACGGTGAACGGCTCCGCCCACAACCCCAAGGTACCGGCCATTCGCTGCTCGGCAAACACGTTTTTGTAATCTCCGACGCGAAGCGCCACGAGCATCCCGTCGTCGTCGGAGTAGAAGAACGTATTTCGAGCGCTCGTGACGCCGTTATTTTTGTTGGCCGTTCCCTCGAACGTGGTCAGGAACCTCGACTGGTCGTAACCGTCTAGGTGGACCTTATAGGTCATCTCCCCGCCCGGGACCGCTGCCGTGTACCCCTTACGGCACTTGCCGACGATGTCGGGCTCGCCCGCGATCGAGCAGAGCGTGGGAATCCAGTCGTTGTGGCTCATCAGTTCATTGGTGATCGAGCCGGCCTTGATGTGGCCCGGCCAGCGGACGAGCATCGGCACGCGGAAGGCGCCCTCCCAGTTCGTGTCCTTCTCACTGCGGAAATGCGTCATGGCGCCGTCCGGCCAGGAATTCATGTGCGGTCCGTTGTCGCTGGTGTACACGACGATGGTGTTTTCGGCGACCTCCATGTCATCGAGCGCTTTGAGTATCTTTCCGATCGTTTCGTCGTGCTCGATCATTCCGTCGATGTATTCACTGTCGCCGTGTTTGTATCGGCCGCGGCGCTCGGCGCGGACGTGCGTCCGCAGATGCATTCGCGTCGAGTTATACCAACAGAAGAACGGCTTCTTGGCGGCGTGTTGCCGCTTCATGAAGTCGATCGCGCGATCCGACGTTTCATCGTCGATCGTCTCCATGCGTTTCTTGGTAAGGGGACCGGTGTCCTTGATGATCTGCTTGCCGATCCTGCCAAAGCGAGGGTCCACCGTCGAGTCATCCGTGGCCGTGGCCTTGCAGTCCAACACCCCGCGCGGCCCCCATTGGGCCTTGAAGGCCGGGTCCTTGGGATAATCCGGAAGCTCCGGTTCTTCCTCCGCATTGAGATGGTAGAGGTTGCCGAGGAATTCGTCGAAGCCGTTGACCGTCGGCAACGTTTCGTTACGATCGCCGACGTGATTCTTACCGAATTGCCCGGAGGCGTATCCGAGGCTTCGCAACAGGCCTCCGATGGACGGATCGAGTTGGTTCATTCCCATCGGCGCGGCCGGCAGGCCGACCTTCGTAAGTCCCGTGCGGAGGCCGTGCTGGCCGGTAAGAAACGCCGCGCGGCCTGCCGTGCACGATTGCTCGCCATAATAGTGCAGGAAACGAATGCCTTCGTTGGCGATCCGGTCGATGTTGGGCGTGTCGTAACCCATCAGACCGTCGCTGTAGCAACTCAGATTCGTGATGCCGATGTCATCGCCGAAGATCACCAAGATGTTCGGCTTCTTCGGCTGGGCCACCGCGGCGTCGTGTGCGCCGCACACGACACTCATCGCCAAGACGCACGCCGCGAAACGCGGTCGAAAAAAACGTGCAAGCATGGTCGTTCTCCAGGTGTCAGGAGCATTGTCGTAGTACGCCACGACCGCGGTTATACCCCCTCCCGCCGCGCATGGGAACAATCCCACGCGCCGGGAACGAAATGCCGGCCCAACATTTCGGGGGGACCGCAGATCGGTCACCGCGATGCAGAATCGCGTGGTCCCATGAACGTGGGCCAATGGAACAAGAATCTGCGATCCGGCTCAGCGTATCGTACTGTTGTGGCGGGCTCGATTGAGTCAACCCGCCGCGCCCAGACCGGCTTTCAGATTCGCCCGCGCGCGTTCCAGCGCCTCGCCGATTTTCCCCGGCTGTTTGCCGCCGGCTTGGGCCAAGTCCGGCTTTCCGCCGCCGGAGCCGCCGACGATTTTGGCCACTTCGCGAACCCAGTTGCCTGCGTTCTGCCCGGCATCGACCAGATCGCGCGAGAGGCCCGCAACGAGCGTCACTGCGTCTTCACCCGTCTTGGCCGCCAGCAGCACGGCCGAGGATTTGGTCTTCTTGCGGATCTGGTCGATCAGCGTGCGCAGTTCGTTCGCTCCGCCGACCGCTGCCTCGGCGACGACGACAGTCGTTTCGCCCGCGGCGTGCTTAATCGTCTCGGCCTTTTCCAAGAGCGCATCGGCCGAAACGGGGCCAGCGGCCGCACGCTGCGCCGCTTGGGCCGCGAGCGATTCGCGCTCGGCGAGGAGCGCCGCGATACGCTTCGGCACGTCGAACGGGCCGACGTTGAGCGCTCGGGCCGCTTCGCGCAGGGTCTGCTTCTGCTGGGCGTAACTGAGTGTGGCCGCCGAGCCCGTCTTCGTCGGCTTCGCCGCCGCTCCCGCCGCGGACCCGTGTTTTTTCAATTCGCGCACGGCCACCGCCAGCGCCGCCGCGGCCGCCGGCACGTCTTCTTCGGCGACGCCGAGCGCCTTCGCCGCGTCGGCGAGCGCCTGCTTCGTGTTCCCGACGTGCTGCTTTGCCTTCTCGCCGGTGAGCGCGACGATCCGCCGCGTTCCCGCCGCCACCGCCTCTTCTGCAAAGATTTCGAATGCACCGACTTCCTTGGTGTTCGACAGGTGAATCCCGCCGCATAACTCGCGGCTGAAATCGCCCATCGCAACCATCCGCACCGGGTCGGGATACTTCTCGCCAAAGAGCATCATCGCCCCTTGTTTCCGCGCTTCGGCCAACGGCAGAATCTCCGCCTTTACCGGCACGGCCGCTGCCACCCGCTCGTCGACGATCTTCGCGATCGACTCGAGCTGTTCCGCGCTCACCGGCGACATGTTCGTGAAGTCGAACCGCAGATAGTCGTCCTCGACCTTCGAGCCTTGCTGCTGGGCGTGCGTTCCGAGCGTTTTTTGGAGCGCGTGGTGCAGCAAATGCGTCGCCGAATGGGCGCGGCGAATCCCTCCCCTGCGCGCGGCGTCGACTTTGGCCGTCACCTTCATGCCCGTGTGTAGTTCGCCTTCGACGAGATGCCCGATGTGCTTGAAGATTTGGCCGTCCTTTTGCGTATCGGCGACGCGGAAGCGGAACTTCTCGCCGACGATCTCGCCCGTGTCGCCGACTTGCCCGCCGGACTCGCCGTAGAACGGCGTTCGGTCGAGCACGACGACGATTTCGTTCTGGTGGCCGACTTCCTTCACGTGATCGCAGAGTTTGTCCTGGGCCACGATGAATTTTACTTCGGCGGTCGCTTCGGTCGCGTCGTAGCCGAGGAACACGCACTCGTGCAGCACCTTCTTGATCGCGTCCATCGGTCCGCTGCCGCCCATGACCGTGTGGACGGCTTTGCCGGAAAGCTCGCCGTGTTGCTCCATCGCCTTGCGGAAGCCGGGCCAGTCGAACGCCAGGTTGTTTTCGGCCGCCATCGTTTCGAGCAGTTCGGCCGGCACGCCGAACGTCGTGTACAACTCGGCCGCCTCGCCGCCGTCGATCGTCATCCGGCCCTGCGACTTCATATCCGCGAAGATCTTCTCGATCCGCGCCAGTCCCGCGTCGATCGTGCCGAAGAAGTTGGCCTCTTCCTTCTTGATGACGTCCTGCACGCGCTGGACCGTCTCGGTTAGCTCCGGATAGGGCGTCTTCATCATCTCGACGACGGCCGGCACGAGTTGAAACAGGAACGGCTCGCTGCGGCCCATCTGATGCCCGTCGAGCACCGCCCGGCGGAGCAACCGGCGAATGACGTATTTCTCCTTCTGGGCGCCCGGGTACACGTTCTCGTGTACCGCCATCGTGCAAGCGCGGACGTGATCGGTAATCCGCCGCAGCCGGCGGCCATTGTCGCTCGCCGGATCGTACTTAACGCCGCAGACTTCCGCCGCGGCCAGCACGATCGGCTTCAAGATGTCGATATGAAAGTTCGTGTCGACGCCTTGCAGCGTGGCGGCGGTTCGTTCGAGTCCCATGCCCGTGTCGATGTTCTTGCTCGGCAGCGGCCGCAAGTTGTTGGGCGGATCGCCGACGCGGTTGAACTGCGTGAACACGAGATTCCAGATTTCGACCGCTTTGCCCTGATCGGGATGGTAGTAGATTTCGCTGCACGGCCCGCAAACGCCGTCGGGTCCCTGGCTCGGCGCGCTCGCCGGCCAGAAGTTTTCGTCCTCGCCGCAGCGCTCGATCCGCTCGACCGGCAACTTGATCTCATCGCGCCAGATGTCGGCCGCTTCGTCGTCGTCGGTATAGACCGTCACGGTGAGCCGCTTGGGATCGATGCCGAGCCATTTTTTGTCGGTGAGAAACTCCCAGGCCCAGCCGATCGCTTCGCGCTTGAAATAGTCGCCGAAGCTGAAATTGCCGAGCATCTCGAAGAACGTGTGGTGATAGGCGGTCCGCCCCACGTTGTCGATGTCGCCGGTCCGCAGACACTTCTGGCACGTCGTCGCCCGAGTGAACTCCAGCTTGACCTTGCCCAAGAAGTGGTCCTTGAACTGGTTCATGCCCGCGGGCGTGAACAGCACGGACGGGTCCCACGTCGGCACAAGCACGTCGCTCGGCCGCCGGGCGTGGCCTTTGGTTTCGAAAAAGGCCAAGTATTTTTCGCGAAGCTCGTTGGTTTTCATCGAAAGGCGGGGCGCGGGGTTCGGGACGCGGGGCGCGGGCTTGGCCGCGCGGGATGACACGTTCAGGGACAAGAAATGATATCGGCGGCGCGGCGGAACCGCCAGCGGAGCGGGTGCGCTGGCGGGGGTGCGATTCGCGGGCGTGACGCGCATCGTGTGGTTGCGCGGATTGCCCCGCGTGTGTTCACGCGGGGCTAAATGGGCGGGGCTAGAATGGCGTGGGGACGAATTCAGTTCTGCCGCCCGTCGAGCGACTGCAAGTGCTTGTAGAGGTCCGCGATTTCCCCATCCGATACGCCGTCGAGCAAACCCGTCGGCATCAGCGACATCCGGCTCTCGCGGCGGGCCGTGTAGATTTCGTCGGTCACGCGAATCGTCGTATCCGGCCCGGTTTGGAGGAGCGTGCCTTCCGGCGATTCGTAGACCAGCAGACCGAAGTGCGTTTGTCCGCTGCGGGTGGTGATTTGCGTGGTCTGATAGAGTGGAGACACGTCGCGGTTCGGGTCGTAAATGGCCGCCAGCAAGTCCTCGCGCGAAAACCGGCTCGCCGCCCCGGCCAGGTCCGGTCCCAACCGGCCGGTCGCTCCGTGGCAGCGATGGCACGACCGCCGCTCGAAGACGGCTTTGCCGCGCGTCGGGTCGCAGGCATTCCAGTCGATCGCCGCGAGCCGCTTGGACCACGCCGCCGCGTCGACGCCCGGCGACTGGGCAAGCTTTTTCGCCGCCTCGGGATGTTTTTGGGCGAACCAGTCGAACCAAGGGCGATAGGCTTCGGCGAGCGACTTCGCGCCGCCTTCGTCGACGGCGATCTTCTCGCCGGACCAGTGGGCGACGAGCGCGGCGAGTTGCGTTCGCACCGGCGCGAAGGGGCGTTGATCGCCGCGCTCGCTGGCCGTGTAACTTCGCAGCGTCGCGAGCGCCGTGGCGATTTCGTCCGGCGTTCCGGGAGCGGGAAGTTTCGCGAGCGCTCGCGCCGCTTCGAGCACGACGCCCTGCTGCGGCGAAGCGAGCGCGGCGTCGAGCCGCGAACGATCCTCCTCCGCCGGATTCTTGGCCAGCACCACGGCAATCGCGTCGCGCAGCCCCAAATCCTCGTCCCACCGCGCCCGCAGCGCGGGCAGCGACTCTTCTGCGGGTAGCGAGGCAATCACGTCCACCAACTCGCCCGTCCAGCGCACGTCGGCATCCTCGCGCGTCGCGGCCGCGAGCAGCTTCCGTGCGGCCGCGAGCTTCGTCTCGCCCTTCATCCGCGCGGCGAACAAGCTATGCTCCGGCAACCCGAACGCCTTTTGCGCGACGAGCGCTTCCGCGAGCGCCGGGTCGCGTTTGCACAACTCGTCGAACAACTCCCCAACCACCAGCGGCCAATTCCGGCTCGGCTCCCACTTGCGATCGGCCATTTTCTTGTGCAAGTCGACGAGAGCCACCGCGGTAAGCACCGTTGTCGCCGCGTCGCGTTTGCCCGGTAGTCGAGATGCAACAATTAAGTAATGAATGTCATCCGCCGGTGACGTCTTTCCAGCAACGCACAACAGCGTTCTGAGGACGGTAGAAGCATCGTCGGGCGAGAACATACCAAGGAGCCGCGCCGTTTCATAGTTCTCGATGCGCGAATCACAAGGATATCGCTTTGTAAGCAATGCGATCATCCGCTTCCCAGCAACTTCATTCAAAGCAATATCTCGTGTCGGCGCATAGCCAGCATATAAATCGGGTTGTTGCTCGTCCGTTCGCACGTCGCCGCATACAACCTGCATCAAACGAAGGATATTGACGCGATCCGTTTCATCTTTGGCAAATGGCATCACATCGCAAAGTGCTTCAGCCAATTCGCTATTATCGTTGATAGACGGAGTAAGTCGGAGTCGAATGACACCGGAAACGTTCCGCACGACTTCCCCGCGCGCGTCTTCCGAAACGTGCGGCAAGTTCTTCATCGCGTTTACGGCGAATTCCCACGACGATTCCAGCAGGAAGTCCCGCTTCACTCCTGGACGGTCGTCAACCCAACGCTGCAGCCCAATAAGCAATGCGTCGCGAGGCCGGCGATCGAGTCTCGAACCCGCGGCCAAAAGCGTATCCAACCGTTGATTGTGAGATACGATCCAAGGCTGCAACGCTTCGGCGGCATTGCGTCCGACATGCACGGTGGCTCCCGTCAGATGCCGCGCCACCAGATCCTGCCGATCGAATGGTCCCCGAATCACCGCCGGCTTGTCTTTCGCGGCAACAGGGTTCCCGCCTTCCGCGGCGAGCCTTCTCTTCTGGCGTTCGAGATCAGCGTCCCGTCCTATTGACCATAGCGCCGCAGCAACCGCTTGCGCGTGCCGGCCGTACGCGATTTGGTCCACCGCCAGATCACTCGCTCCGTCAAACAGCTCAGTCAAAACTTGAATCGACCGCACAACGCGATCGATCTCGTTCAGGTCGTTGTCGAGTTGGGTTGTCCGTTTATTGAACACACCGCGCCGTAGTTTCTTCGCCACCGGCCCCCATTTCGCCCGCGACCAGCTTGAGAGCGGTTGGTCGGCGTCGAGGACTTGGAGAATCTCTTCCTTCGGTTGCTCGATCGGCCCCGCCTTCGTATACCGCACGCGGAACACGCCGCCGCGTGTGCCGCGGCCGCCGATGGCTACGAAGAGATCGCCTTCCGGACCGACGGCGAGATCGACCGGAGCGAAGCCGATCTGCCCGGTCGTCTCCATGAAGATTTCCGTCTTGCTCTCGTAGCTCGATCCTTTCGGCGCGAGCGGGAAGTAGTACACGCGGCCGAGCGTCCAGCACGCGCTGAGCACGCCGCCGCGGTAGTGCTTGGGGAACTGCCGATGCCGATAGACGACCAAGCCCGTCGGCGACCCGCGGCCGATTTCGACGAGCCGCTCGACGCTGTCGTAGAAATACGCCGGGCGGTTCCAGCTTCGCGTCCACCCGCGCAGCACCCAGCCGTGGTGCATCCCTTGGGCCACATCGAACAGGCGACACGGCGCGTACCACGGCAGGTACTGATCGCGTTCGCCGTCGGCGTCGACGGTAAACAGGTGGCCGTGCTCGTTGAAGTCGAGGTCGTAGGGGTTGCGAAATCCGTGGGCGAAAATCTCCGACTTCTTCCCGTCCGGCGAGAAGCGGACGATCGCCCCGCATTCGGGCTTTTTCACCGGCGAGTACGGCGTCGAGGCGTGCTTTTCGGTCACTTCGGCATCGTTGCCGCAGGCGACGTAAATCCAACCGTCCGGCCCCTTCACCACGCCGTTGGCCCCGTGCTCCGGATGCCGCAGCCGCGACCAGATTTCCGGCTCGCCGTCGGTCGCGCCGTCGCCGTTCGTGTCGCGGAGCTTCATCAGCGAGTCGTCGCCGGTGCAGATCAAATCGTCGCCGTCGAAGTACATACCGTGAGCGCCGCTTTTGGGGCGCTCGGAAAACAGCGTCGCGCGGTCGGCCTTACCGTCGGCGTTGTCGTCGTGCAGAATCTTCACGTACCCTCTCCCGGCGACGACGACGCGGCCGTGCGAGTCGATCGTCATCGAGTAAATGTCGTGCGCCAGGTCGTCGTCGGCAAAGAGCGTGACCTCGAAACCTTCGGGCACGCGAAAGCCGAGATTCGCCGGCGGCTCGGCATCGGCGGCAATACCGGGGCGCGAACCTTGGGCCACCGTCAACACCACGACGGCGCATGCGAAGATGGCGCAACGACAGCAGCGAAGGGCCATAACCGTTCTCCAGCAGATGTCATGCGGCAAGCCAGATCCCAGTTGTGCCGCGGTCTCCCGACCGCGGCACGCGTTCGACCGCCAGGTCTCCCGATCCCCGTATCCCGACCCCCGAATCCTACTCCGCCACCTTCCGCAGCCGCAAGTAATTCATCGCCTGGCAGCATTCGCATGGTTTGAGCTCGAACATGGCGATCGCGCAAACGTCGCACCAATAGTCGACTTCGTACTTGCCGTCCTTCTTGAGCGCATAGACGCCGATCACCTGCCGCATGGGCGTTCCTTCGTGCTTGCGGACGAGCAGCTCGACGTCGAACTCGCGGAGCGTTTTGTCGGCGCGAAACGCTCGGGCGCGCACGTCTTCGATGAGCGGGTAGAGCGTGCCGTCGGGCGCTTCGAGGGCCAGGATGCGTTCGGCCGCTTCGTCGACGCTTTTCACGCCGAGCCGCCGGGCGGTCGCTTCGGCGGCAAACACGACGCGGCCGCGGAGCGACTCGGTCACATACTTGGCCGCGTTCTTGGCGGTGCCTTCGTCCGCCTTCTCTTGCGAATCGCTCGGCCCATTGCCGTTCGTCGCGGCGGCCTTCTCGTCCCGAGGACCATCGACGGCCGCCGAATTGCGACACGCGACGGTGGCGGCCACGATCAGCGCAAGCAATGCGCCGAACCGTCCTCGGCAAGAAAACCACCAGTCGCTTCTCAGCCGACTCCGCATTACGTCATCCCCCGATCCTCAATCCTCGATCCTCCAATCTATCACGGCAACGCCAACTTAATGTCGTGCTGCCGCGTGCCCGTATCGCCTTCTTTGACGACGATGTTCGGCACTTCGCCGACGACGGTCCGTCCATTCTTCGCCTTGCCGGTGGCGACGATCTTGTACTTGCCCGGCGGCACGTTCTCGAACTTGTAGGCCGCCTCGTCGACGAAGTCGACCGGGTTGGGATCGGTCGCGGTCGTCGATTGAGGCGTTCCTTTGCCTTCTTCGAGCGGGACGAGCTTCAGTGAGACGTTCGGCAGCGGTTTGTCGTAGAGCGTCGTTATGCCGGTAATCGACACGCCGCCGGTCTTCTCCGGCTTGGTCTCCTTCATTGCCTCTTCGAGGTCGAAGGGATTCGTTGTCCGCTCGGGATTGCTCCGCCGCTCGACCTGATTTACGGCCACCGCCCAGATCGACCAGCGTCCCGGGGCGCGATCGAACGGAATCTTCACCGGGATCGGCGTGCTCTCGACGACCGGCAGCGCGAACTTCTCGCCCGGCAACACCGGCGGGGTCCAGACGAAGTCGGGCTTCTTCTGGTCGTCGTCGAGCAAGCGGTCTTTGCTCTCCGGGAAGATGAAGAATTCGATCCGGGCGATGCCGCCCACGTCCGAAACGGTCGGCGTAACGGTCACTTGCAAGCCCTTTGCGGCTGGGGCGGTGAGCGGGTTCGGATCGACCAGCCGCAGCGACGGCTGCTGCTCGTCGACCACCACGCGGAGCTTGTCTTCGCGCCGGGTCGAATCGCCGGAGCGAAGCTCGACCTCGACTGGGATCAACGACTCGGCCAGCGTCGTGTCGAACGCGATCGCGTCCGCGCCGACGTAATCGCCGACCGTCTGGGTGAGCATGAGCACGCCGTCCTTGTCCCAGCCTTTCTCGAACAGCAGCACGTGTTCCGCTCGCCAGGCGGTAAGGGGCCTATCCGGGTTGTTGCCGTCCTTGAAACGCACGTAGACGACATCGGAAGGCTGGCCGTCGACTTCCAGACCGACGTTGACGTGAACTTCGCCCGGCTGGTCCTTCTTATATGCGAACAGATCGCGCGGCGGTTCGACGATTTTCACGCGCTGAAAGCTCAGCGTGGGCCGAATCGGCACGCCGGGCGCGACGGCCGGCGTGAACTCGTGAATGAACGCCCGCGGATAGCCGTCAACGTTGACGAACAGCGGAATCAAATCCGCGCCCGGCTTCGGTTCCGGCGGAAACCAGTTGTTCACGTTCAGGCGAATCTCGTCCGTCCGCTTCTTGATGACTTCCATCGTGCGGGCGAGTTGCGGGTCGATCTCGACGCCGTCGGCCTGCCAACTTGCCGCGAAACCATCAGGCGGCTGCGTCGCGTCGGTTCGCGGCTTGAGCAGGATTTCCAGCCGCCCGCGGTTGTTGTCGTAGGTCACGATCGACTCGACGTACCGGTCCGGCCGTCGCGCCCGGAAGTCGATCCAGTAATACCACCGCAAGTCGGCGTTGTTCTTGTCCGCAACCCGAAACACCAGCCCGTGGCGAAAATCGGCGACGGGCGGCGGCGGAGTCTTCGGCTTCTCCGCGGCGGCGGGGGGCGCGGCAGAAGCGGGCGCTTCGGCCGGCTTTGCTCCTTCCGGCATCGGCTTGGGCGGCTCGACGAACGGATACGTCACCGCCGCGTTGGCCGCCAGGCTCAACTCGCGCCGAAACTCCGGCAACTCGCGGAAGTAGCGCATGTCAAGCTCGCCGCGGTCGTTGATCGTGTCGAACACGTCGCTCACTTGTTCCCGGACCGACAGCAGATCGACCAATACGTCGCGCGTCCCCGACGCTCCCGAGACGTTCGTCAGCTTGAAGCGATACTGATCGGGCCGATTCGGGAACGGCTGCACGCGAATTCGGAACAGCCGCGGCTTGACGCTGCCCTGCGACACGCGCGGTTCGTCGAGTTCCTCCGCGTATTCGTCGTCGCGGCGGCTTTCGATCGGCATGTCCACACCGTCGCGCACGCGATACGCCGCGAGATTGACCAGTTCGCTGCCGTGCGCCTCGACGAGCAACTCGGCCGTGTCGGGGGGCGTGGGACTTCCCGCCACCGTCACGACGAGCCGCAGCTTGGCCGTCTCGCTGTTCGTCTTGTCCTTGCGGTCGGCGGCTTGTTCGAGGACGATCTCGGGCAGCGTTCCTTGCGGCGCGAGCGTGATGTCGGTCGGCTGGCTCACGATCCGCACGACCTTTGAGCCGGCGGCCTGGTTCTCGTACACGACGCGCACGGTTGCCTTGGCGCCGACTTCGCCGCTCCAGCGATACGCCGGCGCGATCACTTTTCGCGCCGTGCCGCTGGCGCTCCGCGGCGGCAAGCCGATCTTCGCCTCGGCCAGGACGATCTCGACCCGCGGCGCGACGCGCGGACAGATCGGGCGTTGCGGCAGCGGATTGTCGCGCTGCGTCATGCCCGGCGCGTCGCGGCCGTCTAAGAGCCGCAATCGCCGCTCGAAATTGCACAGCGCGGCGAAGTCTTGCGTCGTATCCGCGCTGCGTCGCAGGCCGTCGTCGAGCCCGTCGGTGTACGCTCGCACGGCCATGCCGAGGGCTCGATATGACTTCCAGTAGTCCCGGGCTTCGGCTCGCGGAACTTCGCCCGCGGCGATCCGGCGAATCCGGTCGGCGTGCTCGGCGAGCGCGGTGTTCGATGGTCCGGCCGCCGAAACCAAGGCGACGTCGTCGGGCGGCGAACCGCTTTCGACGCGCGTCGAGAGCCGCGCGAGCTTCAAGTACAAATCGACCCATTGCGCCGGTTGTCTGTCGGTGATCTCGCGCGGCTTTGATCGGGCAACCGTCGATGGGGCGGCCGCGGGGACCGTCGCGGCGGCGATCGAGTACCGCTGCACGTCGGGAAACTCGTCGAGCCTCGCCCGAACGTTCCTGAGCCGACCCAAAAGTCCCAAGTCGCTCGTCCAGTAATCCTCGTTCAGGCTCGCTTGAGTTTCGGTTTCGAGTTGCGTCGCAATCGCGGCCAGTTCGCCGATCGCCGCATCGAGCGCGTCGTACCGGGCCGACGAAGGGTCTGGCAGGAACCCGTAATGCCTCACCTGCTCGACGACGCGAAACGTAAGCGCGTTCTTGAGCCGCACGGCGGCGACGAAGTTCTGGACGCTCCGCCGCTTCGCGTCGGCCGCCGAGGCATACGCGGCGCCGCTGCGAAACGCCGCCCGCGCCCGTTGCAATTCGCCGAACACGTCGATCGATCCGGTGAACGCGGTTTCCTGGTCGCCCGTCTTGAGCAGTACCTGTCCCAGCGGCGCGAGGATTTCGTCCTCGAGGAACTTGGCGTTCTGCTCGCGGCTTTCGGATTCGAGTTCATATTTGGTTTCATACCACGTGAGCTGCCGGCGGAGTTGCGACCACAGGTGCGGCGCGTAATCGACCGGCGACCAGGCGTCGGGCGATTCCGTCGGGTCCTCGACCTCGGCGACTTTTTTCCAGATGAGCTCGAACGTGAATGCCGGTTTCGGCGGCGGAGTGGTCGGCGCGGGTGGTGGTGCTGGTGGCGTCGTCGTCGTTGGCGCGGGCGCTGTTGTCGGCGGCGCGGGCGATGCGGGAGCGGGCGATGTTGTGGGCGGTGGCGCCGCGGCAGGAGGAGTTGCCGGCGGCGTTGCTGGCGCGGTCGTGGCGGGCGGCGCTGCGGGCGGCTGTGTCGCCGGTGGTTGTGTCGCCGGTGGTTGGGCGGGAGCGTCTTGCGTTGCCGGCGAGCTTGGATTCTGGCCGAGCGTCGCGGCGACGAATGCCGAGGACCAAATCGAACCCGTCCCCCGACTTGTGGAGGCGATTTCGACCTTGCGATTGAAGAAGTCGTGCTTGAGGAACGTGACGTTGGGGATGTCGCCTGAGGCCAGCACGCCCAAATTACCGTTGACGAACCGCGGCGTCTGAATCTCGCCGGTTCGCTCGGCGACGGTGTCGCTTACTCGTCCGGAGACGTATTCCACGAACTCCCGCAACGACAAATCCGCGTCTTCGTCCGACCGCGAAGCGCCGGCGATTCCCTTGGCGACGAAGTGTCCGAACACTGACGTCCGGTCGGCGGCAAACACGCGGGCTTGCTCCATTTCGCCGTGGGATAGGAAAGCCCACAGCGAGCGGTCCCCCGTCGCGGCCACTTTCTCCTGGGCCAACCGGGGAAACTCGTTGACGAAGAATCCCAACCGCGGGTCGGCAAACAACCGTCCGCCGTCGAGCACGAGCATCTTTTGCTTGGCCGGCAACTCGCGAACCTGGGCGAGCACGTCGTCGAGCTTCATCAGGTCCGGTTGCGATTGGCCGTCGATCTTTCGCCCCAATTCGCGGACGTAGTCCTCATTCCACATCAGATACGGCTCGCCGTCGATTGCCACGCCGTGGGCGTTGACGTAGAGCACCAGGAACTCGACCTCGTTGAGGTTCCATTTGTCCTTGAGCGGCGCGGTGAGCGATTCGACGAGCTTTTGCGCGGCGAGCTTCGAGTTGCCGCTCGCGGCGACGTCGGCCACCGTAAACTGCTTGGGAAAGATCCGCTCGCCCAGCGGGGCGAACGCGCGGCGATAGACGCCCTGCGACGAAGCCACCGGCGGGGCCAAGGTCGCGACTTCGACCTTCGTCGGGTTGCGGAGCGCCGGTCCGTAATCCTCGGCCAGATACGCGACATACACCTTCTGTCCACGCGGGATCAGATACCAAATCAGCACACCGACCAGCACAACCGAGAGGATCGTGAATACGAGCCGTTTCACGCCCCGCGCGGCGGTCGATGTCTGCCCTGCCTCGCGCTGCTTCCAATGTTTGCGAGCAGCTTCGTTTGGGCGTCGCCAATCCTTTGCCATGATTCACACCCTCGCCAGCGGTTAAAGGAGCGGTGAAAAGAGAAATGATGCAAGCCGTTCCGCCGTCGGGCAACCGCGCGGTTCGGTATAGCACTTGTCGATCGGCCGGGCAACCGGAGCGGGCTGGAGGCTAGAGGTTAGAGGTTAGAGGTTAGAGGTTGGAGGTTGGAGGTTGGAGGTTGGAGGTTGGAGGTTGGAGGTTGGAGGTTGGAGGTTGGAGTGGCGGTTCGTTTTGGCTGGAGGACGGTTGCGACCCACTCGGCCGCGCCGTGGCTATTGAAGGGTCCGATTCGTAGTCTCGGATTTGAAATCTCAGACCTGAGACTTCGGATTCGACGGGCGTGAAGTTCTCCAGCTACTCCCCGCTTATCGCGTCGACCGACGTTTCAATTCTTAGCCGCAATGGACGGCCCCGCCGCCTCGCGTCACGTGTGTCCTGGCTGCCCCGCCCGCTGCGCTCGGTCAACCGCCCACCGTCCACTTTCCCGTTCGCGTCGCGCCGATTTCGCCGTAAGTATCATCCGATTTTGCCGTTCGATCCGGTCGCGCGGCCGCTGGTGCATTCGCGGGCTTGTGGAGCCGTTGGCAGCGTGCTATGGTGCAACATCTTGCGACATAAGCCCTTTGGCCCGTTGGCTTTCGCGCCGATGCCGGGGCGCGGGTTTCGGGCCGCGGGCGGTCGCTCCATGCCGGTCCGTCGTCGCCCTCGCGTCTCGGCCTTCGCGCTCCGAACCCCGTACTCCTCGCATGAAGAACCTGCCCGTCCATTGGTCCGAAGGCATGTTCTTGCGGCCGCACCATTTTCAGGCGGCGGACCGCTTTTGGACCGAGCAGCTCGATGCTTCCGAACGCTGGGATCATCCGTATAACTACGGCGTTCGCGACTTGGAACTCAGCCCCGCGGCGATCGAGAACTTTCAGGTCGAGGTCACGTCGTGCAATGCCCGGATGCGCGACGGGGCGCTGATTTCGATCGAGCCGAATGCGGGTCTCGACCGGGTCGATCTGCGCAAGGCGTTCGAGACGCGGCAAACGGTGAAGGTTTTCCTCGCCGCTCCCCGCCTGAAGATCGGCGCGGTGAACGTATCGCAAGGCGTCCCGGGCGGCCGCCCGCGGTATTCCGCTGTGAACCAGCCGCAGCAGGACGAATCGCAAGGCGGCAACGATCAGGACATCGGCTATCGGGCGTTGAACGTCCGGCTGATGCTCGAAGGCGACGAGACGGAGGGCTACGAGCTTTTGCCGATCGCCCAAATCGAACGGGCCGGCGAGCAGCAAGCCTTCCCGCAGATCGACAAGAATTACTTTCCGCCGATGCTGGCGGTCGAAGCGTGGGCGCCGCTTGGCCAGGAGATCGTTCGCTACTTGTACGACAAGATCGGCAAGCGGATCGAACGCTTGGCCGCGCAAGTGACGAATCGTTCGATCAACTTCGCGAATCAAGACCCGGTCGATCTGGCCCGGCTGTTCATGCTCACGGAGCTGAACCAGGCGTTCGCGGTTTTGGGCACGCTGGCGTTTTCGAGCGGTTTGCACCCGTTTATTGCGTACACCGAGCTTTGCCGCATCGTCGGCCAGCTTTCGATCTTTGCCGAAAAGGAGCGCCGTGCGCCGCTCGATATCCCGCGCTACGACCACGACGATCTGGCCCGCATCTTCAACTACGTGAAGACGAAGATCGAACTGCTCATGGAGGAGATTCCGGACGACAAGTACGAGCAGCGGTTCTTCGAGGGTTGGGGCCGCGGCATGCGGTGCAAGCTCAATCCCAAGTGGCTCGGGACCGATTGGCAGTGGTACGTCGGCGTCACATTCAGCGGCAACATGAAGGAGCAGGACTGCCGCAAGATGCTCTCGCCGGGATATCTGAACTGGAAGCTCGGCAGCGAGCGGATGGTCGACGACCTTTACGAATTCGGTCTGGAAGGGCTGCACCTCGTGCCGCAAGAGCGTACGCCGCGTCCGCTTCCGGAGCGAAACTGGATTTACTACCAGGTCACGCGCGACAACAACGCCTTTCGGGACGTGATGGACCACGAGTCGCTGGCGATGCGGCTCAACGAGAACCTGATCCTCAATTTCGATACGCTCAAGAACCAACAAAAGATCCGCATCCGTTTCGAAAACGGCCAGGCGGAGTTGCAATTTGCGCTGTTTGCGGTGCCTAAATGAGAGAGGTTGGAGGTTAGAGGTTCGAGGTTGGGGGATCGGAATTCCCCGAATCCCGACCCGCGAATGCCGAATCCTCCCCGAACCTTGACCCCCGAACCCTGACCCCTGCTCCGTGCGTCCCAAGTTCGCCATTGCCGTCGATCGCGTGTTCGCTCAGGTGCTCGATCTGCTACAGCGGATCGACAAGGGCGAGACCGTCCAGCCGGAGACTGAGCGGACGCGGATTCAGGCGCTGCTCAACCAGTCGGAAAACGAGTTGGGCCGCGGCCCGGAGTGGGACCTGGCGAAGTACGCCCTCGTGGCCTGGATCGACGAAGTGCTCATCGGCGCCACGTGGGAAGGCTGCGTGTGGTGGAAGGAGCACGCCCTCGAATGGGAGCACTTCCAATCGAACAACCGCGCGACGCGGTTCTTCGAGAACGCCAAGCGGGCGGCGTCGGCGGAAATGAAACGCCGCGATGCCCTCGAAGTGTATTACATCGCCGTCGTGCTCGGTTTCGGGGGCATCTACGTCCACGGCGAGCCGGGCGAGGCCGACGTCTGGGCAAGGCGCTACGACCTCCCGCCGACCATCGAACAATGGCTCCGCGTGACGAGCAAGAGCATCACGCTCGGACTCGATCGCCCGCCGCTCGACGTGACGCCGGCCAATCCCGGCTACGACGCCGCCCCGCGGGAAGGCGAGTCGATGCTCGTCACGTGGTCGCTCATCGGGATCATCCTCGCCGCGATTACGATCGCGCTGGCCACGATCAACTATGCTCGATTCTTCCAATGGCTCGGTTAACGGAAACAGGTTGGTTGGTTTTTTAACGCAGAGGTTTCGCAGAGAGGCCGAAGAGAAGGTGTGGAGAAAAGCGATGACCGACAAGCGATGAGCGAACAATAATGATTTCGTGCGCGTGGGCTTTCCGGTCGTTCGTCATTCGGCGCTTAGCATTCATCAATCATCCTCGGCATTTCTCCGTGTCTCCGTGGCTTAGTGTTTCGAGAGACCGCTTAGGTTGCGGCCAATTTCCGCTCGGCGCCCTCTGCGAAAACTCTGCGTCCTCTGCGTTGAAAAGACAAACCAACTCAACTTCGAATTAGAATCAGCGGCTAATCAGTTTGGCCCAGGAGTTGAGCCGTGAATTTTTGGCGTAACTTCATCCAGTTCTGGACGTACCAGTGGCGCTGGCTGGCGTCGCTCGGGCGGCTGTTCAAGCTCGACAAGATCGCGAAGTTCTTCGGCAAGAAGCCGGGAAAGAACTTTCTGTCGTTCTCGCTTCCCGCGCGCGTCGGGTTCTTGACGTTTGTCTTCCTGCTGATCTGCCTGGCGACGTTCTATCTCTCGATCATCACGTCGCAGGATCACGGCACGCTGCAGAACTGGAAGGAATGGCAGTTCATCGTCATTCTGTCGGCGCTCGTGATCGCGATTCCGATCGTCGTCTACAAGACGCTCAAGTTGTGGCTCGAAGGGGAAGGCGCGCTGTTTCCGGACATCGAAGCGGCCTGGGACGAAGGCATCGCCGAGCTGGATCGGCTCGGCATCAACCCGCGGATGACGCCGCTGTTCCTCATCATCGGCGGCCACAGCGAAGCCCAAGCGAAAGCCCTGTTCGAGGCGAGCCAACTCGAAACGGTCGTCAAGGGCGTGCCGGAGGGGCACGCCGCGCTGCACTGGTTCTACGGCCGCGACTCGCAGAACCGCGACGCGATTTACCTCTACTGCGACAACGTGTCGTGCTTGAGCCTGCTTTCGCGGGTGGCGAAAAGCGCCGGTCCCGCGGTGGCGACGGGTGGCGGCGGCGCGGCAAGCGCCCCGCGCGACATCCGTTCGACGATGCAAGTGGCGGACATTCGCGACACGATGGCCGGCCCGAGCGCGGCGCCGGCGCCCTCCGCGCCCGCTCCGGCGCTCAACATTCGCGGGACGATGGAAGTCGCGAACATTCGCGACACGCTGGCGGGCACGGGTCCCGGCACGGCCGCTGCGCCCGCCGTGGTGATGGAGCAGCGGATCGTCGTCGACAAAGGCGATCGCGAGGAAGCCCAGCGCCGGCTCCAATATCTGTGCCGCCTGATCCTCCGCGCACGCAAGCCCTATTGCCCGATCAACGGTCTGCTCGCGCTGCTTCCGTATAAGGTCCTCGAAAGCCAAACCGGCGCTGGCGAGATGACCGTCGCGGCCACCGCGGACCTCCGCGTGCTCCATCGCGCCTTCCAGCTTCGTTTTCCGGTCAACGTGCTCGTTTCGGGCCTCGAGGACGAACTCGGCTTTCAGGAATTGGTGCGTCGCGTGGGACAGAACGACGCCGCGGCCCGCCGTTTCGGCAAAGGCCACGACATTTGGAAAACGCCGCTCGCCGAGCAGATGGAAGCCCTTTGCGCGCATGCCTGCGGCGCGTTCGAGGATTGGGCGTATTCGCTGTTCCGCAAAGACGACGCCCTGCGCAAGAAGACGGGCAACGAGCGGCTTTATCTCCTGCTCTGCAAGGTTCGCGGCCGCGTGCAGATGCACCTCGAAAAGGTCCTGGCCGAAGGGTTTGGCTACGATCCCGACAAGCAGGAAGACGTCGTCCCGCCGCTGTTCGGCGGCTGCTACTTCGCGGCCACCGGCGAGCGCGAAGATCGCCGGGCGTTCGTCGCCGGCGTGCTTCGCGACAAGCTCTTCGATACTGAGGCCGACGTCGAATGGACCGACAAAGCGATCATAGAAGACCAGCGCCATCACCGCTGGGCCCGGACCGTGATGGGCATCGACGCGATTCTGGCCGTCGCCCTCGCGTTTGTCCTCTATGTCGTGTTCGTCGTGCCGAATCGCTAGAGCGCCGCGTTCCTTCTTGGCCGGGGACTTGTGGCCCGCAAACTTTCTCTATCCGCGCAATCCTCGCGCCGGCGGAGAGCGGCTGACGGTCCGTTCGGCCGGGTAATTCCGATTAGGGGCCTGTCTTCCACCTAGGCAATCGCGGCAAACTGCGCGGTCTTTGCCCTCTAGGAATTACGTTCTTACGCGGCCGCGGCCGCATGCCGATTGCATCCCTTAGCAGCAACTATGCCCCCGAGCACGGGCTTCCCGCCGGTTGCTGTGTCGGCGCGGGCGTCGACGTCGAATCGACCTAAAGCCGGCGTGATTGGCACACTTTGCGGCTCCGCGCCGCCTGCATGCATGCAGTTAAGGAGGACTCGAGTCATGTCGCTTCGCAAGCACGTGTTCCGTATGACGCTGGCCGGCGTCGTTTTTGGGGCCGGCACGTTTGCCGAGGCCCAAGTTCCGCCGGCCGCCCCCGTGGGTCCGGCCCCGACGTTGTGGCACTTCCTCGGCCTGCGGCAAGGCTCGTGGATGCGCCGCGACGCGTTCTTGAACAAGCGGGGCAACTTCCCGGGACTCGAACGCAAGCCGCCGCTCAAACGCATCGCCGACCCGTCGCTCGCCGAGGTCGATAACGCGGCCATCAAGAAGGCCCAGCAGATCAAGGCCGAAGAAGACCTCGCCCCGCAGAAGATCAAGGCGATCAAGTACCTCGCCACGCTCGGCTGCGAAAAGTGCTACGGCGGCATCGAAGAAGCGATGCTCGAATCGCTCAAGGATTGCACCGAGGAAGTCCGCTACGAGACGGTGAGGGCCCTCGGCACGATCCCGAACGGCGATTGCCCGATGTGCGACAACGACTGCTGCACGGAGAAGATCACCGAGCAGCTCGCGAAGATGGCATACGAGCGCGATCCGGACCATCCCGACTGCTGGTTCGAGCCGTCGGCGCGCGTTCGCGAAGCGGCGATCGAGACCATGAACGTCTGCTGCCCGAACCGCGACGCGCCTCCGACCGCGGAACCGGTGATGCAGGGCGACATTCCCGTCGAACCCGGTCCGAACACGACGCCCGTCGAGCCGGGCACGAGCACCCAACGCAAATCGACGGGTAGCGCGGCGCTGTTCGGCGGCCTGTATGGCCGCCAGCCGGCGCCACCGCAGCGTTCGACGGCCGCGCGTCGCGCAACGACGCCGTCGCAGTCGATCGCCCATCAACCGCCGGCTCAACGCACGCCGACGGTCTGGGTTGCCGACCAGAATTCCCAATCGGCTCAAGTCCGGCCCATCGCCCAACCGGTTGCCCGTCCGATGCCGGCTCGTAGACCGGTGATCGAAGTCCCGCCGGCCGATGAGGCGGTCGAAGTGCAAGACGCCGAGGGGTACGTCGAGGCTCAAGACGCGCCGGTTTACGATAAGCAAGCCGGCGCTGCCCCCGCCGAAGCCTCGCCCGTCGCGGATGCCGGCCCGGTCGTCGAGCAACCGCATTCCGCCCCGCAGACCGCGCAGCCGGACCAGCAGGACGAAGAGCCGGTCCTGGAACCGGTTATTCGTCAGCCCAGCAACCTCACCCTGCGAGCCAAGCGTCCGGCCCTGATCACTGCGTCGCCCATTCCGCAAGTGGCGCCGCTCGCGGCGGTCGCTCGGCAGGACGCGCCGGCAACGCTGCAACCGGTCGAAGCACAACCGGCTCCCGTTCACGCGGCGCCCGCTGAGCCGGTGGCCGTTCCGCGTCCGAAGATGCTAATCCAGCAACCGGCCAACTTCGGGGCCGCGGTTCGCGCGGCGTCGGCGGAGGAGCCGGCCGCCTACGTCGAAGCGCGTTCGGAGGAAGTGGAAGTTACCGCCGCCGATGCCCAGCCGGCTCAGGCCGCGGTATCGCGTCCGACGGCTCAACCGACCTCCGCCCGATCGGCTGCGATCCGTCCGGCTTCGTCCGCGAAGTCGAGCGTGCGCGGCGTCGTGGCGAAGGTGTCGGCGTCGGCGGGCACGGTGCAACTCCGCTTTGCCGGCACGCAGCCGACGATCGGCAGCGTGGTCAACGTTCAGCACAAGTATCTGCTCACGACATCCGAAATTGGACAACTAGAGATCATCGCGGCCGGAACCGATATGGTGACGGCCCGACCGATCGGCGAAACAAACCTGTCGAAAATCACGAGCGGCGACGTCGTGGTGTTGCAAACGCGGTAAGGCCAAGGAGGCTGGCGACTCGCACGTGCTACGCCATCCGGATCGGAAGCACGCCCGATCCTACTGGGGCGCGTGGCCCGCGAGCGAGAACCATCCCAGCTTCACGCCAGACACAATGCGTCAACGCGTTTCCCACGAGAGCCAACAGGATTGATTTTCTCAGGAAGTGCCCGGCGGGAGTTCCACGGCAAATGGAACTCCCGCCGTTTTGTTTTGGGCAGGCTGTAGGCGGTCGGCCGTAGGCTGTAGGCTGTGGACCAAGAGCACGGACGGTTCGAGGTATTTGCGGCGTCATCCCGATCGCGAACCTCCAACCTCAAACCTCCAAGGTCCCCATTTGAGCACTCACAGCCACGCAGCGATTTTCTCGGCGACGGAGTCGGTGACCGCTTCCAAGCATCCTGGCGCCAACACGGCGACTTGTTCCTGATAAATCCCGCGGCCGTAAGTCTCGCGCGTGGGCAAGTACGCCGGTCGCCAGCCGTCGACGACCGTTGCCACGACGATCGGCGTCTCGGGCAGCCGCGTTCGCAGCGTCCGCTGGAGATACTGATAGTACTCACCTTCGAGCCAGACCCAGAATCCGCCGCCGATTTTCCACAACGAGACGCCCAGCGGAAACGTCGGTCCGGCGGGCAGTTGCCCCACGCGCACCGACTGCCGGTCGAGCCGCTCGATCTGCGCTCGGCAATCGCGGGCGGCGATCGCGTCGCCGCTTGCCCGCGCGTCGCCCTCTCGCGAGAGCCAAGTTTCGCGGTCGGCGAGCGTCGCGGCGCGCGTCGGCAGACCGTCGCGATACGGCACGTCGACGGTAAACGTCTCGCAGCGCCATGCCGCTTGGGCCGCACGTTCGTCGGCCGAGATCGGGGTGTACTGCCACGTGCCGATCGTCGCCCCGGACACGACCGGACCCGCATACTCGAATCGCATATCCGCAGGCGGCAACGCTGCGAGCGCCGCGAGCGCGGCATACCCAAGCTGCCGGCCGTTGCGGTCGGCCACGGCCGTGTCGCCCGTAAATCCTTCGCGCGGACCGAGATCGCCGGACGCGCCGTGCAGATACAGACACAATCCGCCGTGCTCCCGTTCGATGACTTCCCGCAGCGCGCCGACGTAGTCCGGACTGATGAGCGTGTTCTGCCAGGCCAGCGTCGTCGGATGGCAGGCATAGTTGACCACCGCCGCGATGCTCTCGCCGCTTGCCTTCTCGATGCGAGCGACGAGCACCGTGTCGTCCGCTTCGCCGACGGAGTTGTAGCCGCAGACCCATGCGCCGCGGGCCGCGTCGAACTGGTCGCGATTCGCAGCCAGCTTGCAGCGCCCGGCTCCATACACGATTCGTGCGTCGGCAAGGTTTTCGAGCGTTTCGCGGGCCGCATCCGCGATCTTGGCCGCCAGCTCGTCGAGATAGGGCCCGATCAGTTCGCCGCCCGGAAGTTGTGCCCGCGAGCGGTCCATTAGTCCCGTGGCGTGCGTGTGCGAAAACGCGATGTGCAGTTCGTCGCTCTGCAATCCAGCCGTGCGGCATACTTCCGCCCGCAGCCGCTGCATGTCGTCATGCCAAAGCAAACAGTGGTCGATTCCTACGACGACGCGCCGTGCGTTCTGACGATTCGGACGTGCACCCTCGGCCGCGGGCGCGAGCGCGAGCGCCGTCGCCAATAGGGGCCGATGGACGCCCGTCGCTCGATCGTGCGTTGCCGCGCCCCACATGCGATGATAGATGCCGACGGGCGGCGTGATGTCCCGACGAGCGGCGGCGGCAAGGCAATGGGCGGAAGTCACGGCGGGTGAGGAATGAGGAATGAGGAGTGGGGAATGAGGAGTGAGGGCCGTAAGGCTTCGGCATTATCGTTCGTCGCTCATCGCTCAGCAATCATCACTCATCGCTAGCCCGCTCGAACAGCGACCCATTGGGATTGATCGCCGCCCAGCACGCCGCCGCCACGAGATAAATCGCGACGATTGAATACAGCACGTAATCCCAATTGCCGGTCTGGTGAACGAGCCAACCGACGTACTTGGGAAACGCGGCGGAGCCAAGACTGCCGAACATGTTCATCGCGCTGAACACGGTGGCGACATAGGCGCCGCCCAAGTCCATCGTGATCGTGTACGAACTCACGCCGCCGATGGTCATGAAGAAGCATCCGGCGCAAATGAGCCACACTCGCGTCCAGATGTCGTCCACCGTCGCCGCGACGAAGAACATCGCCGCGCAGAGGAGCAAGTTCACGACGGCCAGCCCTTGGCGGCTCACGCGGCGGCTGCCCGTCGCGCGCAGCAGCCAATCGGACACGACGCCGCCGACGAGCGATCCGGCGATCAGCATCATTGGCGGCAGGCTCGACGCCCAGTCCACGTCGTCGGCCGACATGCCGGGACTCTCACGCAAGAACGTGGCGAACCAGGTTCCGAAGAATACTTGCGCCGCCGCACGGAGAAAGTGCTGTGCGCAGATGAGCCACATCCGGGGACTCGTCGACAGCACGAGCCAGACGGGCGTGGAGGATGGAGGATTGAGGATCGAGGGCGAAGGATTGAGGATTGGGGATCGAGGATTGAGGGAAAGAACGGTGGACGATCCCAGCGGCGCCCCGTCCTCTCCATCCTCACTCCGCAATCCTCCTCCCTTGGTCCTCGACCCTTCGCCTTCATCCCTCGATCCTCGATCCTCGATCCTCGATCCTATAACCGCAAGCTCCGCCGCGTTGACCCCTCGGTGATCCTGCGGCCGATCGCGATACCACGCGTAGTACCACACGGCCCAGACAACGCCCGGCGCGGCGAGGCACACGAAGACTTCGCGCCACGTGAAGTCGGCGTTCTCGACCAGCGCGCCGGCGGCAAGCGGAG
Source organism: Planctomycetota bacterium (assembly GCA_003576845.1). Taxonomy (GTDB): domain Bacteria; phylum Planctomycetota; class Planctomycetia; order Pirellulales; family PLA5; genus PLA5. The sequence goes on along the minus strand of QEVJ01000007.1, from coordinate 31,640 downwards.
AGAGGACCGCGCCGACGTTCATGAAGCTCGCCAGCATGCCGCTGGCCAGCGCTCGCCGCGTCGCCGGCAGCCATCGCCGCAGGCCGATTACCGCACTGGGAAACAAGCCGGCCTGCGCCGCGCCCATGACGGCCCACACGGTGACGAGACCGGCAAGGTTTTCCGCGGTTGCCATGAGCGCGGTCGCGATCGACCACAACAAGGCGCACGCGGCGAGCATCCGCCGGCTGCCAAAGCGATCGGCGATCCAGCCCGACGGCAGCATCATGGCGGCATAGGCCATGAAGAAGCTGAACATGACCCAGCCCATCTGGTCTTTGTTCAGCCCGACGTCGAAGCGAATCGCGTCGTTGAGATAGTTGATCGCGTACCGCTGGATGTAGCCGATGGCGGCGGCGATGCAGAAGATGGCGAGGACGCGGTAGCGGACGCGGGTAGCAGGGGCTGGGGGCTGGGGGCTGGGGACTGGCGACGGATCGTGTGAAGAAGGTTCGCTCACCGATGCGACCGTCCAACAAGGTGAAATGGCAACGAACCAGGTTCGTGATGCGTGATGAGCGGTGAGTGATGAGATATGAGTTAAGTGATGGCTATGGGCGATGAGAATGCCCCGTTCATCGCTCATCGTTGATCAATCGTCATTCATCACTTGCTACCGCCTCACTCCACGGCGATCACCAGCCGGTGAGCGTTCCGCTCGACGTTTCCCGCCGCGTCTTCGGCGTGGGCCTCGATCGTTACCTCGCCCGGCGAGACGTTTTCCAGCACGGCTTCCCATTGATGGAAGTTGTAGTCGACGTCGCGGGCGGCGACGCCGTTGACCACGACGCGCTTGGTACGCACATTGTCGGTGGTCGTGCCGCGGACGAGGAGGCGATTGCCGTCTCGCTTGGCCGAAACTCCGCGGGGAGGATACGTGATGATCGTTGCCGGCGGCGCGTCGTCGACGGGATCGAGCAGCTTTGGAAAGGCGACGTCCTTGACTTCCGCGACGCGCGATTCCTCGCCCGTCAGCGGCGGCTCGCGGCGGAACTCCTGCGAATCCTTGGGAAAGTCGCCCGCCGCCGTGCTGACGATTTTCGCGTGTTTCCCGGGGCCGAAGTAGTCGTGCAGGAACACGGGCACGCTCGTCGGCGTCTGGGGATCGACTTCCGCGCCGCCGCCGCGGTCGACGAGCGCCTTTTGTCGCCGGCCCTCGCGGCGTTCGACGCGGACGTTGCGAAAGTGCGATTCGGCCGTGCCGCTGGGGTTGTTGTCACTCATCTGAATGAGCGGAATGCCGTCGCCTTCGACGTTCGTGAACGTGAGGCCGTCGACCGCGATCGTGCCGTGCTGCGTGCTGTCGTCGTCCTGGCCGCGGTTGAACGGCTCGCTGCTCGTCGAGGCGATGCGGAGGTTGCGATACTCGTGGTTCTCGAACTCCGGCCGATAGACGCCATACACGGTGTGATCGATCGTCACGTTTTCGATCCACATGGCTGGCACTTGCGGCCGAAGCGCGTAATGGACCTGCCAGATGCGCAGGTTCTTGAGCACGTGCGGATGTTTGAGGTCCGGCGCGACCCGATCGGTTCCGGCGATTACCATGCCGTACAAACCCTCGCTGTGGGCCTCGTTGCCCTCGAAGCGGTAAATCGGAATCGTGCGGATGTCGGTCGTCTCGAAACTGCCCGTCGGCGTGCGAACGCTCAGGTTGCTATCGAAATTGCTCCGCTTCTGGCTGTCGTAGCGGAAGCCGTATTCGTCGTTCTCGCAGGACGTGTTGCGGACGAACGTGTTGCGGCCGTTGGCCCACCAGAACGCCGCGCCGTCGTTGGGATCGAACGATAACACTTGTTTGGGCAGCGGCTTGCCGCGAAAGGCGTTCACGCCGAGATTGCGGTCGAGGACGGTGTAGGTCTCCGTGCCGTCTTCGAGGAAAAAGCCGTGCCCGACAGAACCGTAGCCGACGCAATCGCGAACGACCATGTAATCGGTGCCGTGGATCGTCACCCAGCGGTTTTCGGAATCGACGATCGCCGCGCCGAGGACCTGGCTGCCGCGGTTGCTGTCTTCGAGCAGGTGAAAGTGAATCGCATACCGTCCGAGGACGTTCTCCTTGCCGAGGTGGGCGAATCGGGCGTAACTGATGCCGCCCTGGCTGAAACAGTGATAGACCGTGTGTCCGCGGACGCCGTTGGGGTCGGCGCTTTCGATAATGACGTTCCGCGAGAGGTTGGCGACTTCGCTGCGAAAGTCGCCGCTGCCGAAGTGGCGGTGTTCGAGCGGGTTGTCGAGCGTCAGCTTGCGGCCGTCGATCGCCTTGATGCGGCGCTGTTCGGTGCTCCTCATGCTCGGGTCGTCGCGATACTGCCCCCCGAGGCTGTTGTTGTGCAGCGACGCGGTGACGATGATGTCATCGCCCGCGCGCCAGCCGGTCACGTCCTCGGCGAGCACGACCAGTTTGTCGCCTTTGCCGGCATCTGCGCCAAGATCGACCCAGGTGCGATTCATCGGCGCGCCGTGCAAATCCATCCGCGCGGAGCAGCAGGCGAGCGCCGGAGCGTCGTCCTTGTCCATGCCGTCGAGATAATGCAGGCGAATCCGCGCGGTGTGCTCGGCAGGAATCGGCTCGTTGAGCGTGCCGACTTCGAAGGCGGGCATCGGACCGGTCGGCGCGAGCGTCGGCTCGCCGGCGTCGGTCGCGTGGGCGAAATCGCAAGCAAAGCCCGATTCGCTGCACGTCTCGCTGGCCTGCACCTTGACGATGCCGACGTTGAGCAGCGTATCGCGATCGCGGGCGAACGACAGCGTGCCGACGACTTGAATCATGCGGATCACGTCGTCGCTCGCGACGTCGTATACGACGCGCGTGCCGGCGGAGATCTTCACGCGATCCCCAGCCCGCGGCGGCCGCGGCGACCAGGTTTTTTCCGAAGACCACGCGCCGCTAGCGACGGATTGCACGTCGAACCTCAGCGTGCCCGCGGGGGTCGCGTCGTCGGAGAGCTTCCGGGGCGGCTCCTTGGACGGCGCAACGGCCGCCATTCCCGCAAGAAGAATGACTACAACGCGCCAATCGAACACTCGACGCCACGTACTCATTGAAGTCCCCAATCCCGAATCCTGAATCCCGATCCCCGAATCCTGACCCCTATTCCTCGATCACCCGAATCCGGATATTGCGATACTCGATGTTCCCGGAGTGGTCTTGCAGCACGATGTGCCCCTTTTTCGCCTTGGCGAATTTGTCGAAGCCCTTGAACTTGCTTTTTGCCACGCGATCCTTCCAATCGTCGCTGTTCATTTCGTATTCGACGACCTTCTCGCCGTTGAGCCAGTGCTCGACGTGGTTGCCTTTGGCGACAAGCTTCACTTCGTTCCACTTGCCTGGGCCGCGGGCGGCATTTTTCGACGGTGCGTAAAGGTCGTACAGGGCTCCCGCCTGGTGCAGCTTGTTTTTGTCGCTCCAGCCTTCGTTGTCGAGGACCTGCATTTCCGGCGCGACGTGCCAACTTGTGACGGCGTCTTCGATCGCGCGATAGAGAATCCCGCTATTCACGCCTTTGCCGACGCGCCATTCGAGCCGCAGATCGAAGTCGCCGTATTGGTCCTTGGTGACGATATCGTCGCCGCCGCCGGCGCCTTTTCCGCCCGCTCCGCCGGCCACGCGCGTGAGCACGCCGTCGATGACCTTCCAGCCCGGCGGCATGTCCTTCATCTTGTATCCGCGCCAGCCGTCGGTGGTCTTGCCGTCGAACAACAGCTTGAACCCTGCGGCCTTTTCCTCGGCGGTGAGCGTATTGAGCGGCGCGTCCTCGGCCGCGCGGATTTGGCCAACCGACAGCGTCGCCAGAAGGGCCAAAGAAACGAATCGCCAGCGTAGACTGGTCATGGTGGGAATCCTCCGCGAAGCCAGGGTGGGAATGAATCGAGGCGGGAATGGCCGGAAGCCGCAGCCGCCAGCACGGCTATCGTCGAACGCCGCGAGGCCGTTGTCAACCAATTTCCGGACTTGAGACTTGGAGCAGCCGTTGGCCGCAACCAAAATGAACCGGTTCCTTAACCGCAGAGGGCACGGAGGTCCCACGGAGGCTCACAGAGCAGTTTTCCCGTGGCGACTGAAATGAGTCGAGTGGGCTGTGGCGGGACGTGGGCCGTGCGCGTTCCCTTCGCCTTTCGAGGTCCTGCGGCCGCGATGCCGAGCGCTATTTTTTCTTGGCCGCTGTCGTGCTTCCTGGCTTTTTATTCGGCTCCAATTCGCGGCCGAAGCAAGCGAGGCACATGTCGTCGCTTTGGGAGCGGTCGCCGACGAATTGTTTCACGTCTTCGAGAATGTGGCGGCCCAAGTCGCTGACGCTGGCGATGGGGGCGGCGACTTGCTGATGGATGCGTTCGAGGCCGTAGATGTCGCCGGCGGGGTTCATCGCTTCGCTGATGCCGTCGGTGTAAAGCGTCAAGAAACTGCCCGCTTCGAGTTCGACCGAAACTTGCTCGAACTCGAAATCGTCGATCACGCCCAAGGGGAGGCCGCTCTGGTCGCCGCCGACGTCGATCGCCTTCTTGTCGGCGGTGCGCAGGATCGGCGGCATGTGTCCGGCGTTGACGATCGTCGCGACGTGTTCGCGGGGGTCGAGCACGGCCATGACCATCGTCACGAAGCGGTCTTCCCAGGCCGAGCGAGCCATGCCGGCGTTGAGCCGCCGGATCGCCGTGGCGGGATTCGGCGCGCTGGCGAGACAGTAGCGGACGTCGCTCGACAGCCGTGCCATGAGCAACGCGGCGGAAATGCCCTTGCCCGAAACGTCGGCCACGACGACGGCGATGCGGCCGTCCGGCAATTCGACATAATCGTAGTAGTCGCCGCCGACTTCGCGAGCGGCGCGATAAAAGTCGAAGAAGCAGTAGCCTTCGACCGCTGCCGGCGCGACGGGCAACATGCTTTGCTGCACCTTTTGGGCAAGCTCCAAGTCGCGCTGGACCTGCTGCTGGCGGATTGCCTGGGCATGGAGCGTGGCGTTGTCGATGGCGATGGCCGCTTGCAAGGCGACGCCGGCGAGGACTTCGAGGTCGTCTTCCTGGAAGCGGCTGCGCTGATCGAGCGTGTCGACTTGAATGACGCCGAGCACTTCGCCGTCGCCGTTGACGATCGGCGCGCACATCATCGAACGGATGCGGAACTCGACGATGCTCTGGCTCATGTCGAAGCGCTCGTCGCTGGCGGCGTCGGCGGAGAGGATCGCCATCTTGGATTCCATCACCTTGTTGATGATAGTCCGGCTCAGGCGGCTGTCGTCGTGGCCCGGGCGGCGATGTTTGACGGCTTTGGGAATGAGGGCGCCGTCGCGCGGGGAACGGAGGACGATGAAGCCGCGGTCGGCCTGGACGAAGATCTTGAACAGCCCGTCGAGCAGGCGGGGCAGCACTTCGTCCAAGAGCAACGTCTTGGAGAGCGATTGGGTAATTTCCAACAGGGCCTTGAGCTTGACCTCCGGGCGGACGGAGAGCCGCACGCCGCCTTGGCTCGCGGAGACGTCGAGCCGCGAGGTAATCGTCGACGTGCGCGTGATCGCGTCGTCGTCGATGAGCAGGGCGGGGGCCAAATCGGCGGCGGGACCCAGCGGCGAGGCGAGCGACGCCGTGGCCGGAATCTCGGCGAAGAATTCGAGCGTCAGGTCGCAAATCCGCAGCCGGTCGCCGTGCTCGAGGAGTTGGCGGCCCTGCACGAGTTGGCCATTCAAAAACGTGCCGTTGCGGCTGCCGAGATCTTCGACGTAATAGTCGCCGTTGACGCGGAGCATGGCCGCGTGTTGGCGGCTGACGGCGGCCGAATCGAGCACGATATCGCAGTCGGGATGCCGGCCGAGGACCATCCGATCGGCCGTGATCGGATGCTTGCGCCCCAGTTCGGCGCCGGCGAGGATTTGGAGGTACGGCGTGCCCACGATTGGCTCCTGCCGGGCAGTGTTGGCCGCGGCGCGACTTCAGGCGAGTGTACCGGGAGATTGTACGGCGGCGTGGGAAAGATCGTCAATTGACCGGCGCTGCGGCGAGGGACGAGCGGTGAACCCCGCGCGTCCTTGCCGATCTTCGATGAGAACCGGATAATTGCCAAAGTCACGGAAATTCTTGCGAACTTCTCGATTGCGACTTCTCGATTGCGACCTGCGGGTCTTGCGCGACGACATGAAGCAGGTTTGGCTGCGAACGAACCGTCGCGTGCTGCTGCTGTCGGCCGCTCCGTTGGCCTTGTTGGCGTCGATTGGCCTGGGAGCGGCGTTCGATCCGTGGGACATGGGCTGGGCGTTACGCGGACCGGGCTTGGTACTGGCCGTGGCGGCGGGGCTTGCGCTTGCCGTAGCACTCGCGCTCGCTCGACAGCCAAGGGTGGCGTACGAAGACGGCAAGGTGCTCTTCTATGTTCGGTTGGGGCGTCCGACCGCGATTCCTATCGACGCGGTCGAGTGCTTTCTGCTCGGGCAAGGGCCGGCGTTGTTGCCGGGCGAGCAGTACTCGAAGACCGTGGCGTCGACCGTCGTCGTACGGCTTGCCGAGCGGGCGGAGGAATGGTCGCACGGCGAATTTCATCCGCTCTTGGCGGCGTGGTGCGATGGATACATCACGCTGCGCGGGACGTGGTGCGAACCGCTTTCGGTCGACGTCGTCAATCGAATGAATCGCCTTCTACGCGATGCTTCGAGGGCGGCCGTATGACGGGACTGCTCGTAAGCGTTCGCAACGCGACCGAGGCGGCGATCGCGCTCTCCGTGGGCGTCGACGTGATCGACGTCAAGGAGCCGACGCGCGGATCGCTCGGCGCCGCTTCCGCGGACGTGGTCGAGAGCGTGGTGGAATTCGTAAATGGTCGGGCGACGATCAGTGCGGCATGTGGCGAGCTGCGCGACCTCGACGTGGCGGCGGCATTGTTGCCGCGGGGCGTGGCGCTGGCGAAAGTGGCGCTCGCGGGGTGTGCCGACTACGCAGATTGGCGCGGGCGGTGGCGAGATTGGGCGTTGGCACTTCCGGAAGGTACGCTACCGGTTGCCGTGGTATATGCCGACCACGAGATGGCGCGGTCGCCACGGTGGCAGGACGTGGTGGCGCTAGCTGCGGATAACGGAGCGGCGTTCGTGCTCGTCGACACGTTCGACAAGTCCGCGGGGACGCTGTTCGAGCACTGGCCGGCGAGCGTGATTGCGGCTTGCGCTCGCGAGGCGCGCGCTGCGGGGCTGGGGTTGGTGCTCGCGGGGTCGCTGGCCGGCGAAGCCGTTGCGCGGGCGCGCGAATTCGAGCCGGATTACGTGGCCGTGCGCGGGGCGGCTTGCCGCGGAGGTCGCGAAGGCACGCTCGACGCCGCGGCGATCGGGCGGTTGCTGGCGACGGTTCGCAACGGCGCCGTTCGAGACGAACAGCCGAACGCTTCCGCCGGCGCCTTGTCGCGAGTCGAAGGTCGGCACTTGGATTCGGCACGCGCCGGCAGGCACTAGCCTTTGCAACCGGTGGGCGGTCAGAATAGGCAATATGATCGACCTCATCCTCGGGACCGCCGGCCACATCGACCACGGCAAGACGTCGCTCGTCCGCGCGCTGACGGGCGTGGACACGGACCGGCTGCCGGAGGAAAAGCGGCGGGGGATCACGATCGAGCTCGGTTTTGCCGAACTGGTGCTAGGCGATGTGCGGCTGGGGATCGTCGACGTGCCGGGGCACGAGCGGTTCGTGCGGAACATGCTCGCCGGCGCGACGGGCGTCGACGTGGCGCTGCTCGTCGTGGCGGCGGACGACTCCGTCAAGCCGCAGACGCGCGAACATCTCGACATTCTCAAGCTGCTCGCGCTCGACACGGGTGTGATCGCACTCACCAAGTGCGATCTCGCCAAAGAAGACTGGATGGACCTGGTCGAGGACGAGATTCGCGAGCTGGTTCAGGGGACTTTCCTGGAGCGGGCGCCGATCGTCAGGTGCAGCGCGCATACGGGACAGGGGTTGGACGAGCTGCGGGCGGCGATATCCGCGGCGGCCCATCGCGCTGCCGAGACCGCCCGGCGAAGGCAGACAGCGGGACCCTTCCGCATGGCGATCGACCGGGCGTTTACGATCGCAGGGCACGGCACGGTGGTGACCGGAAGCGTCGTTTCGGGTACGGCGAAGGCCGGCGACGAATTGATGGTCGAGCCGGGCGAGATTCGCGTCCGCGTGCGAGGCGTCCAGCAGCATGACCGGCCCGTCGAGGAAGTGCATCGCGGTCAGCGGGCGGCGATCAATCTGGCCGGCATTCATCACGACGAAGTCCGACGCGGACACGAACTGGCGACGCCGGACTTCTTGATTCCGACGCGGCTGATGTCGGCCCGGCTTGGGTTGCTTCCCTCGACGCTGCGGCCGCTCAAGAGCCGATCGCGCGGGCGGTTGCACGTGGGCACGGCCGAAGTGCTGTGTTCCGTGGTACTCTTGGATCGGGACGAACTGCGGCCGGGCGAGTCGGCGATCGTACAATTGTTCACGGCCGAGCCGGTCGTGGCCGTGTGGAGTCAGCCGTTCGTGCTGCGGAGCGAATCGCCCGTGCTCACCATCGGCGGCGGTCAGGTGCTCGATCCGCACGCGACGAAGGTTCGCCGCAGCGACGCGGCCCGCGTGGCGAAGGTCGGCGAGCTTACTTCGCCCGACGAAGCGGTGCGGGCCGCAGCGGCGCTGTACCTGCACGGGTTGCGGCCGTGGCAGCCGAGCGATTTGGCGCGGCTCTCGGGCGCGGTCGACTACGATGCGCTGGTCGAACGGCTGCTCGCGGACAAGACGCTCGTGCGGGTGGCCGTCTCGCCGACGCGGACCGCGCTCGTGCATCGGGAGGCGGTTGCGGACATCGCCCGGCGGATCGAGGCGGCGCTCAAGAAGCTGCACGACGAGTTTCCGCTCAACTCGACGATCGAGCGGAGCCGGTTGGTGAGCCGGCTCGACTACCTGGGCAGCGTCGAGTTGCTCGACGCGGTGCTCGCCGACATGGCGCGGCAAAAGAAGGTGCGGCTTGCCGAGCGCGGCATTGCCCTGGTCGGGCAGGGGCCGCAGCTTTCGACCGGCGAGCAGAAGCTCGTGGACGAAATCATCGAGAAGCATCGCCAGGCCGGATATCAGCCGCCGACGGTCGCGGAGCTCAAGGCGGCGGCAACGAAGAATCAGGCGGTCGTGTCGCAACTTTGCAAGCTGGCCGCGGCCGAAGGGCATTTGATCGAGGTTTGCCCCGAGTTCTATCTTCACGCCGACGTTTTGGCCCAACTGCGTCAATTGCTGACCGAGCGCCTTGCTGGCGGCAAGGGAATTACGGTCAGCGAGCTGCGCGAATTGCTCGGCACGACGCGAAAATACGCCGTGCCGTTGTGCGAGTACCTCGATCGCAGCGGGTTTACGCGGAGGCAGGGGGATCTGCGCGTGTTGGCGAGTCCATGATCGTCCAGCATAATGCGTTGTCGACCTTCATTTTTTGGGGTGCCACTGCTGGCTTGTCCAGCAGTGAGAATTGCCGTTTGAGGTCACTCTGTGAATCGCACTGCTGGACAAGCCAGCAGTGGCACCCGAAGTCCAGTTCCCCGACGCATCGACGTTGACGCTGCACCAAGCCGTCTTCATTACGATTGCCCGTGACAGCCAATTCTCATGACGCCGAACATCAGCGGCTCATCGACCAGAGCGTGGAAATCGCGCGGCTGGCGGGGTCGCTCGCGCACGAAATCAAGAACCCGCTGTCGGTGATCTTGATGAACATGGACCTGTTGGCCGAGGACCTGGCCGAAGGGAGCACGCCGCGGGAACGGCGGGCCTTGACCAAGGTGAGCACCGTCCGGTCGCAGTGCAAACGGTTGCAGAACCTGCTCGACGATTTCCTAAACTTCGCGCGGGCGGTGAAGCTGGAACTCAAGCCGACGAATCTCAACGACGTGGTGAGCGAAGTACTCGATTTCGTCGACTCTCAGATGCAAGAGGCGGGCGTCGAGGTGATTCGCCATTTGGCGAGCGACCTGCCGAGCGTGCTCGTCGACCGGCAGAAGATTCAGGCGGCGATTCTCAATTTGTTGCTCAACGCACAGCAGGCGATGCCCGAGGGCGGACAGCTTTGGGTCCGCACGCGGGAGACGCCGCAGTCGGTGGCCCTGGATTTGATCGACACCGGCAGCGGCATCGACGACGAAACGCTGCTGCACATCTTCGAGCCGTTCTATTCGACCAAGGCGAGCGGTTCGGGCTTGGGCCTGCCGACGACGCGGCGGATCATCGAGGGGCATAACGGGGCAATCAGCGTGCAAAGCAAGCCGGGACACGGCACGCAGTTTACGCTCGAGTTCCCGTTGCCGGCGCGGATCGGCGGAAGCGAACGACCCGCTGGCGGGGCTTGAGACCGCGGCGTCTGAGAGATGCGTCGCTCAAAACGGCCGCAACGATGCTCGGCGTTATGGGAGCGAGAAAGCGGTGTCAAACCGAAACCGAAGCGCCGCCTGCCCCAGCGGCGCGCCGGTCTCGTTGAAAGCCTCTCGACGGTCGCCGGCAACTCACCGCGGCGGATTCGGGCCGTGCCTGGCGATGGCGGCCGCTACCGCGTTCGCGTCCGGCGAACGAAAGAGCTCGCTGACCGTCGGTCCGCGGCCCGGTTCGTCGACGCAGTACATCGAAAGCAGCGACAGCACGGCGGCGCGAGGCCGATCGCGCACGGCCTCGGTGGCGTTATCCACGGTCGGGCTGGATTGCCAGCCGTCCGGAGTAAGGTTCCACGCGGTCCAGCGGAAAGGGCTTGGCATCACCGATGCCCTCGGCGCGTCGTGCGATCCACCCGATGGTTCGAGGACAACGCCCGCCCCAGGGAGGTAATGCCAAAACGGCGGAGCGACCCGCCAAAAAAAGCAGCGGCCGGGCCCTTACCGGAAGATCGATCCCGCGCACGATGGGCGAGACGACGCAAGAAAAGTCGCAACCCGTTACCGGACTTTGACTTAGAAAATCCCTGGCCCGCGAAGGAAAGCAAACATGCTCGTCCAGGGGCGGGACGCTTACCCCTAGTCGCCTGTGGTTCTCCGCGACTCGATCGGTTATGCGCGACGTAGCGGCTGGGACCGGAGCGCGCACAGACCGGGCAACCGGCCTGCAGCGCGTGAACTGTCGTCAGGAGACAGGAGTCAGGAGTCTCCTGGCTCCTGTCTACCTTGCGGCTTGCCGCGCATGCTGGGGCTAGTGATCGTGCCCGTGGTCGTGCGGCTCGATTTTGCCTTCGTAGGGCGTGCCCGCGATGTCGAGCTTCAATCGCGCATTGGCGCCCTCGGCGTCGTGCGCTTCGACGAGACTCGCGTCGAGCAACTCGAATCGCGACGACTTTCCGTCCATTTCGCCCTCGAACGGCATGGCGGGCAAGACGAACTGCGCCGGTTTGCCGTCCATGACGAGGTTGATCTTGACCTCCTTTTCGGCGATGGGCACGGGATTGGTCGCCTTGCTGTCGAGAATGTAGACCGTCACCTTTTTCGTCGCGTCATCGTGGCATACCTCGGCGTGATATTCTCCATTGCCGAGTTCCACGAGAAGGCCCTTGTGCGGGCCGACGCTGGCATGATCGTGGTGGTCGCCCGACGTTGCGTCGGCGAATTTCTTCTCGGGTTGATCGCCGCACCCGGACAGCGAGAACAACATGGCAGCCGCAACGACGCAGATGCCGGAAAAGAACGATCGCATGGCCGAACTCCTGATTGGTACCGTGCAAAACCCGTAACGCTGGGAAGAGATCGTAATGAGGGCGTGTCGTGGGAGACTTCGATGCCGTATATCCGAATCTCAGATCTCAGATTTGAGATTGAAATCTGAAATCTGAGATTTGAGATTCGAAATCTCAAACCTCGATTCCGAATTCCGAGACGCAATCGCATGACTTCGTAGTTCAATGTTCGCGCAGCCGTGGTTTTGGTCTCGAATCAACGATTCGAGAGCACGTCAATGTTCCGCGCCGGTCGCGGCGAGTTCCGCGGCTTCTCCGTGCATGTGCGTATCCGTTCCCAATGCCTCGCCGCGTGGGCCGGTGTTCGGCGGCGTAAACTCGTCTCGTTCCCTGTGGGCGACGCGCTCGGCTTGCGTCTTGCCGAACCACCAGAACAGCGCGGGATGGACGAAGAAGTCGAGGAGGGTCGAGCTGATGAGGCCGCCCATGATGACCGTCGCGACCGGATAGAGGATTTCCTTGCCCGGCTGGCCCGCGGCGAGCACCAGCGGCACGAGGGCGATCCCGGCGGTGAGCGCGGTCATCAACATGGGCGCGAGGCGTTCCTTGCCGGCGCGTTCGATCATCTCCGGCGTGAAGCCTTCGCCTTCGTACTTGACCAGGTGCAAGTAGTGGGCGAGGAGCAGAATGCCGTTGCGCGATGCAATGCCGGCAAGCGAAATGAAACCGACCATGCTCGCGACGGTGAGCGACTGGCGCGTGACGACGAGGGCCGCGACCGCGCCGATCGCGGCCATGGGAAGCGCCGAAAGCACTTGGAGCGACAGGTTCACCGAACCGAATAGCGTGTAGAGCGCGAGAAACATGCCGGCCAGCGACAGCAGGCTCAACAGAGCGATCGTCCGCGACGCGGATCGCTGACTTTCGAACTGCCCGCCATATTCGATGAAATACCCGGTGGGCAAGGCCGCGGCGATCGGCGCGAGGCGGTCTTGGATGTCGGTCACGACGCCTTCCAGGTCGCGGCCGGACGTGTTGCACTGCACGACGATCCGGCGGCGGACGCTTTCGCGGTTGATCGTGTTCGGTCCCTGGTCGCGGCGAATGTCGGCTACGTCGGAAAGCGGGATCGTGCCGCCGGCGGGGAGCGTCAGCGCGAGCCGTTTGAGCCGCTCGATATCCTCGCGAAACGGATCGTCGAGCCGCACGAGCAGATCGAACTTCCGCTGGCCCTGGATGACCTCCGACACGACGCGGCCGTTCATGGCCGTTTCGATCAGCTCGTTGACGTAATGCACCGAGAGGCCGTGTTGGGCGAGCCGCGCGCGGTTGATGTCGACTTGCAACTGCGGGATGTTGACTTGCTGCTCGACCTGGAGGTCGGCGACTCCGGGCACGCCCTCGATGGCGGCTTTCATCTGGCCGGCGTATTTGCGGAGCGCGTCCAAGTCGTCGCCGTAGAGCTTGATGCCGATTTGGGCCTTGACGCCCGAGAGCATGTGCGAGATGAGGTGTTGCAGCGGCTGTTCGACGTCGAGGACGACGCCGGGGACGTGCTGCTGGATGTCGCGCATGTCTTGGATCGCCTCGGCGCGGGTTTGTCCCGACTTGGGATTGAGGGTGACGATGATCTCGGAGACGTTGACGTCCATGACGTGTTCGTCGTCTTCGGCGCGGCCGGTGCGGCGGCAGAAGTCGAGCACTTTCTGTTCTGCCTGGAGTTCGCGAAGCCGGTCGTCGATCATGCCGCCGATCCGCGACGATTCGGCGAGCGACGTGCCGGGCGGGACGACGGCGGTGACTTGGATCGCGCCTTCGTTGAAGGGCGGCAGGAAATCGCGGCCCAGTTGCGACGCGACGATCACGGCGATCGCCACGGCGACGGCGACGGTCGCCAGAATCGGACCCGGATGCCGCACGGAGAGCCGAATGGCGCCGCCGGCGAGCCGCTTGAGTTGCCGCAGGAGCCAGCCGTCTTCGCGATGGGTCATCACTTTCGCCCGCGGCAGCAGCCAGTAGCTCAGCACGGGCGTGACGGTGAGCGAAACGGCGAGCGACGCCACGATCGATACGATATAAGCCACGCCGAGCGGAGCGAACAGGCGGCCTTCCATGCCTTCGAGCCAGAACAGGGGCACGAACACGAGCACCACGATAATCGTGCTGAACACGATCGAGTTCCGCACTTCGCGGCTCGCGTCGTAGACGACGCGGAGCGTCGACTTGGGCGAACCGAGCTGGCGGTTCTCGCGGAGGCGGCGGAAGATGTTCTCGACGTCGACGATCGCGTCGTCGACCAACTCGCCGATCGCCACAGCCAGTCCGCCGAGGGTCATCGTGTTGATCGACATGCCGAACCACTTGAACACGAGCGCGGTGACGACGATCGACAGCGGAATGGCGGTGAGCGTGATGAACGTGGTGCGGAAGTTGAGCAGGAACAAGAACAGTACGATCACGACGAGGACGCTGCCGTCGCGGAGGGCGTGGACGACGTTGTCGATGCTGGCGTCGATGAGGGCCTTTTGCTGGTAGACTTCGGGATTGAGGCGAATGTCGGCCGGCAGAGACGGCTTGAGTTCGTCGAGCGCCGCGGCAATCTTCTCCGTCAGTCCGCGGGTGTCGGCGCCGGGCTGTTTCGACACAACCAGCACGACCGCGGGCGAGGCGTTCACGGCCGAATCGCCGCGTTTCATTTGCGGTCCTTCTCGGACGCGGGCGACTTGCCGCAACACCACGGAGCGCTCGGGCGACGCTTTGACGACGACGTTTTCCAAGTCGCGCGTGCTTTGGATGCGTCCAAGCGAGCGGACGAGCAGTTCTCGGCCGCTTTCGTCGAGATACCCGCCGGCGCCGTTGTCGTTGCTGGCGGCTACGGCCGCTTCGACGTCGGCGAGCGTGACGCCGTAGTTGACCATTTCGTCGGGGTTGACGAGCACCTGGAATTGCTTGAGGTCGCCGCCCATCGTGGTCACTTGGGCGACGCCGGGAATCGTCAGCAAACGCTGGCGGACGATCCAATCCGCGAGCGTGCGGACTTCCATCGGGTTGGTCTTGTTTCCTTCGCTATACATGCCGATCAGGACGATCTGGCCGGTGATCGAGGAGATCGGTGCAAGCTGGGGGCGGATTCCTTCGGGCAAGTGTGCCACGGCGACGGCGATCCGCTCCGTGACGATCTGACGGGCCACGTAAACGTCCGTGCCCCAGTCGAATTCGACGTTGACGACCGATAGGCCGATGCCCGACGAACTGCGAACGGCCTGGACGCCGTTCGCGCCGTTGACGGCGGATTCGAGCGGGAACGTGACGAGGGTTTCGACTTCCTCGGGCGCGAGGCCGTGGGCCTCGGTGAGAATCGTCACCCGCGGGCGGTTCAAATCGGGAAACACGTCGATCGGCAAATGCACGAGCACGTACCCGCCGTAGATCAGCAGGACGAGCGCCAGCGCAATCGTCAACACGCGAAACCGCAGAGCCGAACGGATGATCGCGTTGAGCATGATGAATCCTTGGAACTGTGGGCCGCGGCAAGGGCGAAGAGAATGCAGAATGCAAAATGAAGAATGAAAAATGCTGGCGACAACTCGTCGCACGGGCCGCCGCATAGGCAGCGACCACGGCCTTCATTCTTCATTCTTCATTTTGCCTTTTGCATTTCCCCAGTGCTCTCCGGGTTTAAGGAACCGACGCTAATGCGTGTGTCCGGCGTGTGGGTCGGCGGCGCCGGACTTGTTTTTGAGGGCGAGTTGCAGTTGGCGGGCGCCGGCCACGACGACGGGATCGCCGGGGAACAATGCGCCGTCGTTGGCGATCACGACGCTCGTTGCGTCGCGGTGCTCGACGTGGACCGGGCGGCGGACGAGCTTCTTGCCGTTGGGCACGAAGACGTAGGTTTCGGCCCCGTCGTCCGCGACGGCATCCGCGGGCAGCACGAGCCGCTTTTCCCACCGCTCGACCGGCACGGCGAGCTGCATCCGCTGCCCGGGACGAAATCGCCAGTCGACGAACGTGTGGCCGTTTTGCTTCGTCTCGCCCAACATCTCGTTGGGCAGCGTCACGAAGAACCGGAACGTGCGCGACTCGGGATCGACGTTGCCGGCAATATAGAGGAGCTTGAGGTCGGCCAGCTTTCGCCGCGAGCCGTCCTTGGATTCGAGTATCGCCGAGAGAGGCCAGCCCTGCTCGCGGGCCCGCTGCACCTGGGCGATGTCCTGCTCGAACGCCTGGCCTTCGATAAACAGTTCCGCGTGGTTTGCGAGCACTGCCAGCGTGTCGCCCGATTCGACGTACTGTCCGCTGTCGACCGCCAGTTGCTGCACCTGAAACACGGGTTGTACCGCGGGCGGCATGTGGTCCGCGGCCAGCGGCGGGACGCGGACCGTCACCTCTTTGAGCAGCGTGCGCGAGTCGAAGATCGCGTCCACCTGTTCGGTGGTCAGGCCGTGGAGCAACAGCGACTCTCGCCGGGCGCGCAACAATGCCTGCTTGATTTGCTGTTCGTACTTGCGTTCGAGGAGCGTCTTGCCGGCGATGGTTCCGGCGCCGATCGTTTCGAGGCGGGCGATCTCGCGGCCGAGGACGTCGAGTTCTTCGGCGGTGGAGAGGAATTCGACTTGGGCTTGCACCAGTTCTTCGTGCGTCAAGCGAACGTCGAAGAGGGGATCGCCGACCGTGACCGCCTCGCCGGCGATCGGATAAATCCGCGTCACGATCGCGTTGAGCGGCGTGCCGACGCGGACGACCGTGCGGCCCGGCCGTTCGGCGACGATGCCTGGGACGCTCACGGTCCGCTCGAATTTGTCGAGTTTCGCGGGTTCGATCCGCAGGCCGATGTTCTTGCGGCCTTGCTCGCTGAGTTCCAGCGAGTCGGCATCGTCGGCGTGCTCGTGGCCATGTTCGTCGTGGGCGTGGCCGCGATCGTCGCCGTGTCCGTGGTCGTCGGCCGCAGATGTGCCGGCGGCGAGCCAACTGCGCAGCGGACCAAGCCAGCCCTCGCGCGTCGCGGCGAGCACGACGATCAAGGCCAGCACGCCGGCGGCGGCGAGATAGCGGGCGGGGAAACGTAGTCGCGTTGCCGAGGCGGGAGTTGTCGTAGTCGCGGTCGTGGCCGCCGTCGTTGCTGTCGTGGTCGTCGGGGGAGTCATCGGGCTTGAGGGGGTATGGGCCATCGCGGACCTCGAGAATGAATGTCGGGCTGAGTCGTGAAGCGAGAAAGCGGGGAAACCAGGACGTCCGCGCCGCCCGATCGCGCTAACCGGCAATCGGCATCGTCGTCGTCGACGCCGCGCAGGGTCGCCTTGTGGTGGCGGCGCCTCGCGGAACGTTCCGGGGAATCAGATCAAGAGGATCCGATAGAAAAGATGCGCGCGCAGCGGTAGCGCGAGGGCGACGACCGGGCCGTGTCCGCGGCCGAAGGCATAAGGCGAGTTCGGATCGACGCCCGAAGCAAGGGCCCGCGGCGGCAGAATGTCCAGGGCAACGTCCTGCGCATCGGGTTGCCACGCGACGCCGCCGGCGATCGCCAGACAACGATTGCCCTCGCAATGGCAGCGGCAGGGCGCGTGGGGCGCGTCGTTGTCGGCGTTTTGAGTCGCGTCGTGGTCGGCGCTTATGCCGGCGTGTTCGTGCCGATGGTCGCAAACGTCTTCATCGGCATGGCCGTCGGCATGGTCGTCGGCGCGATCGTGGGCAAGCGGCTCGGCCGGATGCGCCGCCGCGCCGTGCCCGCATGCGCATGCGCCCTCGTGGGAATGCGCGCAGCAGCCCACGACGGTATGCCACAACAATGCGGCGGCGGTGATCGCGGTTACCAGCGTTTGCACGGCACAAGCTTTCAGGATTCTTGCCTACCCGATCGGCGATCCGAGGTAGGTTATTTCCACGGCTAAATCATACGTCAAGCGGGAAGGCCGGGATAGTCGAGGTAGGGTGCTCCCGGCTATCGGTCCTCCAAACTCCCGTCGAGCAACATCGCGTCGATGATCGCGGCGGCTTCGCGCAGCTCCCGCAGGGCGTCGAGGAAGCTCAGGTGCGTTTCCACATACGTCCGCTGCGTCGTGAGCAGCGTCAAATACCCAAACTCGCCGTTACGATAACCGACCTCGACCAAATCGAGCGCCTCTTTGGCGTCCGGCAGGATACGGTGCTGGTACTCGTCCACGCGCCGCCGGGCGTTGTCGTACCGCTCGTACGTCCCGGCCAACCGCCGCTTGATGTCCTGCTCGACGCGGACCACGTTGCTGTTCGCGGCCGACAATTCGGCCCGAGCCGCTTGGATTCCGCCTTGATTGCGGTTGAAGATCGGCAGCGGCAGCCCGATTCCGACGCTCGCGACGTCTTGCTGCGTCGCATTGTTGTGCAGAACGGCGACCTGGGCGTCGACGTTGGGAATCCGCTCGGCGCGGGCGCGATCGACCGCCCAACCGGCCTTGTCGACCATCGCTTGGGCCGCGGCGAGTTCGGGGCTTTCGGCCAGCAGGCGGCCGAGCGCCTCGTCCCACGCGATCTGCGGCAAGCCGGCCCGCGGATCGCCGGCCAACTCGCCGAGTGGTCCCACCGATCCGAGCTGCGCTTCGAGCCGCCGCACGGCCGCGGCGTGCCCGTTCCGCGTCGTGTCGAGCAACAATTGCGTCGTGTTCGCTTCGATCCGGGCTTGCAATAGCTCCACGCGGCTGACTTCGCCCTGGCTAAAGAGCGTTTCGGTCGTTTTGACGGCGTCGGTCGCGATGCGGACGAGGTCCGCGACCATCCGAATCGTTTCCTGGGCGACGAGGGCGTCGTAGAACGCGGACTGTACGTCGGCGGTCACGCGAAATCGCATCGCTTCGAGTTCGGCTTCGGCCCGACGAATCTCCTGAGCGGCGACCGCGCGGCTCAGTCGCAGCTTGCCGGCGGTGACGATTTCTTGGCCGACGAACGCGCCTTGCATACCGGCGGTGTCGTCATCGCCCATCTCTTCGCCCATGTAACCGGCCGTGGGATTGGGCAACAGACCGGCCTGCAACCAGGCGCCGCGGGCCGCACTCACCCGCGCCGACGCCCGAGCGAGGCCCGGATGGTTGCCGAGTGCGATGGCTTCGGCGTCGGCGAGCGTCAGTTGCGCTTGCGGCGCGGGAGCATCGGGCGGGGACGGTGCGTCGCGCGGCGGTTCGACCGATCGCGGTTGTGGCATCGGCGACTCGGGAGGCAGCGATTCGGACGGCAGCCTCGCCGGCGGCGTGCTAGCATCGGCCTGATACGCCGCGGGCCGAGCGTAGCGCCCGGGCTCGCGCAGCGGCGGCAACGGCGCAACGCGTTGCTGGGCAAAGGCCAGCGCCCCGCTCGTCGCGACGATTCCGGCGGCAGTGATCGAACGCCAACGCTTCACGGCGGTTCCCCGGCGAGAACATAATGCTCCGGGGAGTGCATCGGTTATTCCGTCCGTGACGGTTGACGGAGTTGCTCGGCGGCCGGGTAGATTGCCGGGGCTGCCTAGATTCGCAGGCAACGCGGGTAGTTCGTGTCACGTTCACAGTCATTACGTCAAATGGTCAATTGCCCCGCCGGTAACGCGTTCCACGCCGCCACTTCCGACAGCCCTTCCACGGCCGCCGCGATTTGCGTTACCAGTTCGTCGGCGCGCGAGGCCGGTTCGCCGGTGAACTTGGCGAGGTGAATCATCGACACCAACGCGCGGACGCTTTCGAGCGTCGCGGCCAGGTCGCGCTCGGCTCGATCGCGGACGCGGCGAAGGCGGGCGAAATTCTCTCGCCGGGCACGCGTGCTTTGGGCCACGCGGCTGGCGGTCTCGACGCTCGCGTCGCCTTCGTCCTCGTTCGCGGCGGTCGGCTCGTCCGCTACTGCCGCGAGCACGCGGTCGATGTCCCGAATCCGCTGAGCTTGCGCGCGCCATGCCGCGCGCAGTTCGTTGATGCGCACGCGCTCGCGGGCGATCGCGCCTTCGGCCCACCCGTCGAGGCTTGCCAGGGCGGCGACAAGTTCCGCGTCGACGAGCGCGATTCGCCGGGCAAGCGCGTCGTCCGGCTCGGCGTTCGGTCCGGTTTCTGCCGACGGCGCCGATTGCGAACCGGGCGCCGTTCGCGCGAGCAATATCGGCACGAACAACGGCCAGAAGAACACGGCCGCGATGACGGCGAACGCCCGTCCACGTCGATTCTCTACGTGCGACATCGTGTGGCGTTGATCGTCGCCGGCGAGCGCCACGGCTGCTGCGACGGCCAGGCCGATAAGCACGTAAAACACGAGACTCTCTCCGAGCGCCATTGTCTTACCCTCGCGCGCTAAGGGGCCGCCGTGCCGGCTTCTGCGCGCAATGCTTGAAGTTGCTTGTCGATGTCGCGGTCGTTCTGGCGATTCCACGGGTCGTCGTCGACGTTCGCGCCCGCAAGCTCCGTCCAGGCGTCGGCTTCGGCTTCGGCCGTTTCGACTTTTCGGCACAGGCGGTCGAACTTCGAGAACGCTTCGGTGGAAGCGGCGCTTGGCCCGGCGTCGGCGAGCACCCGGCGCGCGTCGGCGGCTTGTTTGCGGGCGACGAGCGTGGCGAGCTTGCGATTCGCTTCGGCGACGCGGGCTCGCATTGCGTCGATTTGTCGCCGCAGCTTGCCGCCGGTTCGTTCGAGCGTCGCCTGCTCGTCGGCAAGGGCGGCGATCAGGCGGTCGTGCTCGTTTTTGCGGACGAGGGCTCGCCGCGCGAGTTCGTCGTCGCCGGACTGCACGGCATCTCTTGCCCGAGTATGCCATTGCTCGGCGTGGTCGCGATGCTCGGCAAGTTGCCTCGCGAGCAAGCGTTCGCCCGCAATCGCTTTAGCGGCGCCGCGAAGCGCCGTAGCGACGGCTTGGTCCATTTCGCGAATCGCCTGTCGAAGCGCCTTTTCCGGGTCCTCGAAGCGATCGACCAGATCGTTCAAGTTGGCGGACAGGATATCGGTACACCGACGAAAGATGCCCATTGTGTTCTCCCAATGATTGACGGGCTGTAGGAGGCGAATCCTTTCGCCGATTCACGGCAACGCTTAGCGCCATCGGCGAAAAGATTCGCCTCCTACAGTTTCAGGTATTAGCGGCTCATGAATTCCCACAGGGTGAAGATCATTACCGGTGTGACTGCGGTGAAGCAGCCGCTCCACGACAGCAACAGCCGCCGCAGGAAGCACGCCCGGTCGGCCTGGCATTCTTGCTTCATCGTGTCGACGAGGCACAAGAAGCCCAGATACAGCGAACGGGTTCCCCACAGCCCGGCGATAAACGGCAAGGCTAGGCCCACGTAGCACACGAGGGCCACGATTTCGTGCGGGGCGTCGAACACCACGAGCGCCAGGACGAAGGCAAAGTAGATCGGCAGCGCTCCCATGAGCGCGATGGCGCTTGCGGCCATGCCTTTGAGGGCGAGCGTGGTCACGTGCAGCATCGTGGTCCGCACGCCGGCGAGCAGCCCGTAGAAGTAGAAGCTCGGCAGGCAGACGCCGATCGCGCCGATGAGTCCGAGCGCGAACGCGGCGGTGAGCGCGAAGGCCGAACCGTCGAGCCAATGCGTCAACAGGCTGGCATGGGGCGACGTTGCGAAGTAGATCAACTCTTCGCCGGGCGTCGCCAGCCACGCGGCGATGGCCGACAACTCGGGCCAGACCTTTGCCACGGAAAAGAACGTCGAAAGCATTACGCCGAACACGCCGTACGCGGCCAGCCCAATCGCGAGGAACCGAGGAATCAACTCCCGCTGCAAGTTGCTCGATCGGGAGAGCCGGTCGAGGAGCCGCTCGTTCTTGAGCATCAGTTCGACGAGGCCGAAGAGGGTGAGGTTGGGAACGTTGGGCGCGTCGCGGAGACTGTCGGCGAGCTTTGCGGCGTCCGCCGGTTGCGGATCGTCGGCTAGGCGCGCCTCCGCAATCGGCTGCAGCGCGTATTCCGAATCGACGGCGGACGTTGTGAGCGTCGTATTCATCGTAGAGTTCCCAAAAAGAGCCTCGTTGTGTCGTAAGTCAGGCAACGCGGCCAAGCGACCTACCATCCTCTTTCGGCCCAGTCCGCGCCTGCCTGACGCGCACTGCTAACCATTCGCTACCACAAATTCGAACAGCCCGAAGAAGTAGAACAACTCGGCCCCGATCGCGCCGACGAGGAGCAACCAGATGACCGGGGCACGGCCGCGGTCGGGTTCGAGCTTTTCCATGACGCGGCCGAAGACGTCCATCATCGCGACGCCAACGCCGGCGAAGACGACGAGGTTGACCAGGAAGATGAACGGTGCGAAGGGGATCGCGACGGTGAAGAACCAGTTGATGGGGATCGAAGCGATCATCGCCAGGCCGCCCCAGCTTGTCGTGACGAGCGCGGCGAGGACCGTGGAGCCGACGGGGAGTTGCGAGCCGCTCATGCTGTTGAGGATGTAAAGGGCGGGGAGCGGAATCGACCACGCGAGGCCGGCGGCGAGCGTGCAGAGCAGCCCGCAGGCGAGAATCCGCTCGACGCCGCCCAAGAGGCCCATCGTCATGCCGTAGGTCGTCGTGCCGAGCACGGCGGTCGCGACGAGGCCGAGCCAGACAAACCAGGGATAGCGGCGGTCGTCGCGTTGCCACGCAAGGGCGAAGGCTTCCGGCTCCCGGAGGGCTTCGGCAATGTGGCCGATTGCGCTTCGGACGACGGCGCTGCGGGCGACGGCGGCGGACATGGTCGGACTCCTGCGACGTGGTGAACGCTGCGACTTCCCTCTCTCAACCGCAGGGGCGGCGAATCGTTCACGGCGGATTGCGAGACTTTTTTGCGTGCCGCGTTGGATGGCTGCCCGAAACAGCCGTTGCGTCGGACGAGAAAACGGCTTGGTTCGTTCCTTAACGCAGAGGGCGCGGAGGTTTCGCAGAGGGCGCGGAGAGGGACTTTGCTTGACGCATTTACGGTACGGTCGAATTTGCAGGCGGTGTCGATTACCATACTGGTGTTTCGAGATCGTCCGTTGCTCGACGCCGGGGGCCGCTATGATGCAGGACCGCGAGTCGATATTGCTGCGTTTGCTTGCGCGCTGTGTGGCGGCATTGGTTTCCGCAGCGATTGTCGCCGTATCGACGTTCGGGGCTGACTGCGTCGCCGCCGAGCGACCGAATGTTCTTTGGATTACCAGCGAAGACCACGGCCCGCAAATGGGTTGTTATGGCGATGCGTTTGCGATGACGCCGAACGTGGATCGGCTGGCGGCGAAGGGGTTGCGGTATACACGGTGCTGGTCGAACGCGCCGGTGTGTGCCCCGGCCCGCACGACGCTGGTCTCGGGCATGTACGCTTCGTCGACCGGGAGCGAACACATGCGGAGCATGGTTCCGCTGCCGCGGGGCGTGAAGCTGTTTCCGGAGCTGCTCCGCGAGGCGGGCTACTATACGACGAACAACGCGAAGGAAGACTACAACCTCGCGAAGACCGGGCGGGAGTGGGACGAGTCGTCGGGTAAGGCTCATTATCGAAATCGCAAGCCGGGGCAGCCGTTCTTTGCCGTGTTCAACTCGATGAAGAGCCACGAGAGCCAGATTCGCAAGCGGCCGCACAAGGCGATTCACGACCCGGCGAAAGTGCGCGTGCCGGCGTATCATCCCGACACGCCGGAGGTTCGGCAGGATTGGGCGCAGTATTACGACCAGGTGACGGCGGCGGATGCGGACGCTGGCCGGGTACTGAAGCAGCTTGCGGATGACGGGCTGGCGGGCGACACGATCGTGTTTTACTTCGGCGATCACGGCAGCGGGATGCCGCGGAGCAAGCGCTCGGCGTGCAACAGCGGGTTGCACGTGCCGCTGGTGATTCACATTCCGGAGAAGTTCAAACGGCTTGCGCCGAGCGACTATCGACCGGGCGGGACGACGGATCGGTTGGTTAGTTTCGTCGATTTCGCGCCGACCGTGCTGAGCCTTGCGGGAATCAAGCCGCCGGAGTGGATGCAGGGGCATGCGTTTCTTGGTCCGTATGCCGCAGAGCCGCAGCCGTTCGCGTTCGGCTTTCGGGGGCGGATGGACGAGCGGATCGATCTCGTGCGGAGCGCGACCGATGGGCGATTCGTGTACGTCCGCAACTACATGCCGCACAAGCTGCCGGGCCAGCATGTGGCTTACATGTTCGAGACGCCGACGACGCGGGTGTGGAAGCGGCTTTTCGACGAAGGGAAGCTGACCGCGGAGCAGGCGGCGTTTTGGGAGCCGCGGGCGGCGGAGGAGTTGTACGATTTGCAAGTCGATCCCGACGAGGTTCGCAATCTCGCCTCTCGGCCGGAACATCGCGCGATGCTGCTCAAGCTTCGCAAGGCTCAGCGCGAGTTGGCGGCGAGGATTCTCGATGTGGGACTGTTGCCCGAGGGCGAGGCTTACTCGCGTGCGGCGGGCGGTTCGCCTTACGACTTGGCCCGCGGCGATGGTGCGGCGAAGCGGTTTCCGTTTTCGCGAATTGCCGCAGCGGCGGAAGCGGCGTCGCTGGATGACGGCGGCGACGTTCCGGCGCTGGAGAAGTTTTTTGCGGACGAGGACGCGGCGGTGCGGTATTGGGGCGCGATGGGCGTCTTGATTCGCGGCAAGTCGGCGGTGGCGAAATCCGGCAAGCTGCTCGATGTGGGGCTTGCCGATCCGTCGCCGTGCGTGCGCGTTGCGGCGGCGGAACCGCTCGGCCGCTATGGCGACGAGCAGCAGCGTGCCGCGGCGCTGAAAGCCTTGGCGGAACTCGCGCCGATCGACAAGAATGACGTCTTTACGTCGGTGTCGGCGCTGAACGCGCTCGATGCGCTTGGCGCGAACGCGGCGCCGATTGCCGAGGAGATCGCTCGCTTTCCGAGGAGCGGCAAGTATCCGCACGCTCGCTACAATTCGTATGTGCCGCGGCTGCTACAGGACATTCAACCGCTCGGCGATCAGAAGTAGTCAACAAACGAACTCCAGCGATAGGAATTCACGCATGAAGTTTCAATACCTCTCCCGCTTGACAGGCCTGATTGCCGCCTTGCTCGTCACGTGCGCCGCGACGAATCGTGTCCACGGCGCCGACGCGAAACGACCGAATATCGTGTTCATCTTCACCGACGACCACGCCTATCAGGCGATCGGCGCTTATGGCTCGAAGCTGGTCGAGACGCCGAACATCGACCGGTTGGCGACGACCGGCGTGCGGTTCGATCGGTGTTTGGTGACGAAC
This sequence comes from Planctomycetota bacterium, assembly GCA_003576845.1. Taxonomy (GTDB): domain Bacteria; phylum Planctomycetota; class Planctomycetia; order Pirellulales; family PLA5; genus PLA5. The sequence continues at coordinate 6,811 of QEVJ01000007.1, read as the reverse complement.
TCGATCTGCGGGCCGGCGCGGGCGGTGATTCTGACGGGCAAGTATTCGCACCTCAATGGCTTTTACAACAACACGAACGGCCGCTTCGACGGCTCGCAGACGACGTTTCCCAAGCTGCTGCAAAAGGCCGGGTATCAGACGGCGATGATCGGCAAGTGGCATCTGGTTTCGGACCCGACGGGATTCGATTATTGGGAGGTATTGCCGGGACAGGGGCGGTATTACAACCCGCCGATGTTTCGCATGGGCAAGCGGGTGATGCACGAGGGGTACACGACGGACATCGTCACCGATCTGTCGCTGGACTGGCTCAAGCAGCGCGATCCGGACAAGCCGTTTCTCTTGATGTGTCAGCACAAGGCGCCGCATCGCGAGTGGTCGCCGAACCTTAAATACTTGGGCCACGACGGCGACCGGCAGTATCCGGAGCCGGCGACGCTGTTCGACGACTACGCCGGTCGCGGCAAGGCGGAGCACGAGCAGGCGATGACGCTGGCCAAGCACTTCATGCCGCTCGATGCGAAGTTGCGGGCGCCGGCGGAGCTTACGCCCGAGCAGCGGAAGGTTTGGGACGCTTACTACGAGCCGCGGAATGCCAAGTTTCGCGAGGCGAAGCTCGAAGGGAAGGAGCTGACGCGGTGGCGGTTCAATCGCTACATGCACGACTATCTGGGCTGCATCAAGTCGGTCGACGAGAGCGTGGGCCGCGTGCTCGATTACTTGAAGGAGGCGGGGCTGGAGGAGAATACGATCGTCGTGTACGCATCGGACCAGGGTTTTTATCTGGGCGAACACGGCTGGTACGACAAGCGGTGGATGTTCGAGGAATCGCTGCGGACGCCGCTCTTGATTCGCTGGCCGGGCGTCGCGAAGGCGGGGACGGTGAACGAGGACATCGTGTCGAACGTCGATTTTGCCCAGACGCTGCTCGACGCGGCGGGGGTCGAAGCGCCGGCGGACATGCAGGGGCGGAGCTTGCGGCCAGTTTGCGCGGGCGAGACGCCGAGCGATTGGCGGAAGAGTTTTTACTATCACTACTACGAGTTTCCCGGCCCGCACGACGTTCGCAAGCACTACGGCGTGGCGACGGAGCGGTACAAGCTGATGCACTTTTACGAGCCGGAGATGGATTATTGGGAGTTGTTCGATTTGAAGAGCGATCCGCAGGAGATGACGAGCGTTTATGGGAAGGCGGAGTATGTGGAGGCGCAGGCGGAGCTTGAGAAGGAATTGGGGCGATTGCGGAAAGAGTTGAAAGTGCCGGAGGAGGATGCGGCGGAGGCGGATTCGCGCGAGCGGCCGGCGCCGAGGGCAAACCCACGTGGGCCGGCGAAGGCAAAATAGGTCAGGCAGAGGAGTGCCCGACGGATGCGGCGATTGAGGTATGATCGAGAATTCGCGCTGACGCGGGAGTTAAGTCCGTTGGCGTTTCCGTCAGGCACGGGAGTGCCTGACCTACGGCTACTACGGCTACTACGGCAACTGGTACGCAACCTGCCAGACGATCATGGCGTGCGGCCGCTCGAGGTGAAATGCGATGAGTGCAAATGACGATGGCGGACTGTTCGATTGTCGGCCGATACTGTGCGTCCAGAGCCTGCCATGATCGAAATCAATCTCACCGGCAAGACGGCGATCGTTACCGGCGGCAGCCAGGGCCTCGGAGCGGCGACCGCGGCCATGCTGCATCGCGCCGGGGCGAACGTCGTCGTCAACTACTTCGACGACGCCGCCGGCGTCAACCGGGCGAAGGCCAACACCGTCGCGACCGAACTCGGCGAGCGGGCGATTATCGCCGCGGGCGACGTCTGCCAGCTTGCCGACATGCAGCGCGTGTTCGCCGAGGCCGCGGGGCAGTTCGGCGGCGTCGACATCCTCGTCAACAACGCCGGCATCCTCCGCGACCGCACCGTCGCCAAGATGACCGACGAGGAATGGCGTTCCGTCATCGACACGAATCTCACCGGCGTGTTCCACGGCTGCAAGGCCGCGGTGGAAAAGCTCCGCGACGGCGGGCGGATCGTCAACCTCGCGTCCGTCTCCGCGATGGTCGGCACGTTCGGCCAGGCGAACTACGTCGCCGCCAAGTCCGGCGTCATCGGACTGACCAAAGTTCTCAGCCGCGAACTCGCCCGGCGGAGCATCACCGTGAACGCCATAGCGCCCGGTGTCGTGCTAACCGACATGGGCTTGTCGATTCCAGAAGCGGCGCGGATGCAGATGCTGGCGCAGATTCCGCTTGAGCGGTTTGCGGAGCCGAACGACGTGGCGAGCGTGATCGTGTTTCTAGCCAGCGACCTGGCGAGCTACGTCACGGGCCAAGTGCTGCACGTCAACGGCGGCTGGTGGGGGTAGGGAATGCAAAATGCAAAATGAAGAATGAAAAAATGCCTGAACGCTGCGGACGATCATTCTTCATTCTTGAATCTGCAAACTTCATTCTGCGTTTTGCCTTCTGCCTTCCTACAGTGCCGCCCGTCGCCCCGGATGCTTCATCTCCATCCCGCAGCCCGCCGCGGTCGGCAGCATTTTGTCCGGGCTTAATCGGTTCGTCGGATTGAACGCATCGCGCAACCGTCGCATGGCGTCGAGATCGTCCGGCGTGAAGATTTTGGGCATGAAGTTGATCTTCTCGACGCCGATGCCGTGTTCGCCGGTGACGCTGCCGCCGCAGGCGATGCACTCGTCGAGGATTTCGCCGCTCACGAGAAGCGCCCGGCGAACCTGCTCGGCGTCGCGCTCGTCGAACAGCACGATAGGATGAATGTTCCCGTCGCCGGCATGGAACACGTTGACCACGCGGAGGTCGTGCTTTGCGCCGATCTCGTAAATCCGCTTCAAAATGTGCGGCAATTTCGTCCGCGGCACGACGCCGTCTTGCGTGCAGTAGCTCGGACTCAGCCGGCCGACCGCGCCGAACGCCTGCTTGCGGGCTTTCCACAGCAACTGCCGCTGCTTGGCGTCGTTGGCCTGCCGCACCTCGCGCGCGCCGCATTGTTTGCACAGTTCCATGATGCGGTCGCGTTGCTCGTCGAGTCCCGCTTCGAGTCCGTCGACTTCGATGAGCAAGATCGCCTTCGCATCGAGCGGAAAGCCGAACTTGAACGCCTCTTCGACGGCGACGAGAATCCCCTGGTCCATCATTTCGAGCGCCGCCGGCACGATGCCCGCGCCGATGATCTCGCTGATCGTGTTCGTCGCGTCGTCGACCGAATCGAACACGCCGAGCATGGTGCGGCAACCCTGCGGATCGCGTGTGAGCCGCACCCAGACTTTGGTCACGATGGCCAGCGTCCCTTCGCTGCCGACGACCACGCCGGTGAGATCGAGCCCCACCGGGTCTTCGGCCGAGCCGTTGATCTCGACGATCCGGCCGTCGGAAAGCACGACCTCGACGCCGAGCACGTGATTCACCGTGACGCCGTATTTGAGCGTGTGCGGGCCGCCGGAATTCGTGGCGACGTTGCCGCCGATCGTGCAGGCCCCTTGGCTCGACGGGTCGGGCGCGTAGTGATACCCGCTGCCGCGCAGCGCGTTGGTCAGCCACACGTTGACCACGCCGGGCTGCACGACGGCAAAGCGGTCGCGGAGATTGATTTCGAGAATCTCGCGCATCCGCGTGAGCACGATCATCACGCCGCCGCCGACGGGCAAACAACCGCCGGCAAGGCTCGTGCCCGCGCCGCGCGGCAAGAACGGAACCTCGTATTCGTTCGCCAACCGCACGACCGCGGCGACCTGCTCGGTCGTCCGTGGAAACACGACGACGTCGGGGCAGTTCTTCTCGATCACAAACCCGTCGCACTCGTACACGACGAGGTCGCTGTGATTCGACAGCACGTTTTCGACACCGACGGCGGAGCGGAGGTCGTCGACGAGTTGGGTGGGAAGCATCGGTCGGGGGTCGGGATTCGGGACTCGGGATTCGAGGGCTGCGCAGAGGGCGACGCACGGATCGCTTGCTGCGGCATCTTAACAGAATGGCAGCGATCGCCGAAGGAAGCCATCGCCTTCTCGCCCATAGCCCGTGCCGGTAGCTGGGGAATATAATCGACCGTTGGCGGTTTCTCGTTGCATTGTACCCCCGTTGATCACGCGATATGGCTCTCGGCTCGCTCCCTATTCTCGACAATCCTGCCCCGGCGGCGGGGCGATTGGAGTCGCTGGCCGTTGTGCCGGTCGAGTTGAAGCTCCGTCGCCCGCTGCCGATGTCGATGGACGAAGCCCGGGAGCGCGGCTGGGACGAACTCGACGTCGTGTTCGTCACCGGCGACGCCTACATCGACCATCCGAGCTTTGCGATGGCGATTCTGGGCCGCGTGCTCGAAGCGGCGGGCTTTCGCGTCGGCATCGTCAGCCAGCCGGATTGGCGGTCGTGCAACGACTGGCGGCGGTTCGGGCGGCCGCGGCTGTTCTTCGCCATCAGCGCGGGGAACATGGACTCGATGATCAACCACTACACGGCCAATCGCAAGGTCCGCAACGACGATGCCTACTCGCCCGGCGGACGGATCGGCTTGCGGCCGGATCGCGCGACGCTGTCGTATTGTCAGCGTGCCCGCGAAGCATACAGCGGCGTGCCCGTGATTGCCGGCGGTGTCGAAGCGTCGTTGCGTCGGCTGGCCCATTACGACTACTGGAGCGACAAAGTCCGGCGGTCGATTCTCCTGGACAGCAAGGCCGATCTCGTCGTCTACGGCATGGGCGAGGACTCGATCGTCGAGATTGCCGAGCGGCTCGCGGCCGGGCAAACCGTCCGCGACTTGCGCGACATGCGGGGCGTGGCCTACGCGATGGGCGCTTCCGAAACGCCGCCCGCCGACGCAATCGTGCTGCCAAGCTTCGAAGAAGTGAGCAACGCCCAAGACAAATCGGCGTTCGTCGAGGCCACGCGAATCATCCACAACGAGACGAACCCGCATAACGCCCGGCGGCTCGTGCAATGGCACGATCGCCAAGCGGTGGTCTGCAATCCCCCGCCCTTGCCCATTTCGCAAGCGGCGATGGACCGCGTGTATGGTTTGCCCTACACGCGGCGGCCGCATCCCGTGTATCGCGAGCCGATTCCCGCGTTCGAGATGATCAAAGACTCGGTGACGATCATGCGGGGCTGCTTCGGCGGCTGCACGTTCTGCTCGATCACCGCACACCAGGGCCGCATCATCCAGTCGCGGAGCCAACAGTCGGTGCTCGGCGAAATCCGCGACATGGCGGCCGATCCCGAGTTCAAGGGCGTCATCAGCGACATCGGCGGGCCGACGGCGAACATGTACGAGATGCGCTGCACGCGCCCGGAGGTCGAGGCGATCTGCCGCCGGCAATCGTGCGTGCATCCGACGATCTGCAAGCTGCTCGGCACGGATCACGGACCGCTCGTGCAATTGATGCGCGACGCCCGCCAGACGCCCGGCGTCAAAAAAGTGCTCGTAGCGAGCGGGATTCGGATGGATTTGGCCCGCCGCTCGCCGGAATACATGCAGGAACTGGCCCGGCATCACGTCGGCGGGCATCTCAAGGTCGCGCCGGAGCACGTCGATCCCAACGTCCTCAACCTGATGCGCAAACCGGCCAACGACGACTTCGAAAAGTTCGCCGAGTCCTTCGCGGCCGAGTCGAAGAAGGCCGGCAAGAAGCAGTACCTCGTGCCCTACTTCATCGCCAGCCATCCCGGCAGCGACCTCGACGCGATGATCTCTCTGGCGCTGTTCCTCAAGCGCAACGGTTACAAGCCCGACCAAGTGCAGGACTTCATTCCCGCGCCATTCGACGTCGCCACGTGCATGTACTACACGGGCGTCGACCCGTTCTCGAAGCGCGAAGTCGAAGTCGCCCAGCACCTCCGCGACCGCAAGCTCCAACGGGCCCTCATGCAATTCTTCAAACCCGCGAACTATTTCGAGGTCCGCAAAGCCCTCGAACAAGCCGGCCGCGAAGACCTGATCGGCAGCGGGTGCGATTGCCTGATCGGCGAGCGCCCGCCCAAGGAAGCGATCGCGGCGCGAAGGGCGGATGCGAACAAGCGTTTCGCGGGCGGGTATGTGCATACGATTGCGAAGCCGGGCGAGACTGGCAACGCCAAGAAAAACAAACCGCGAAGCGTTTCGGCAATTGTTACGTCCGCCGACCAAGCAACGGCCGCTAAAAACACGGTGACATTCGGCAAGAAACATTCGCGTCACAAGCCAGGCAAAGGCTACCGACCGCAACGACGCGAATCTCAAGATAAATGAAAAATCGCAATCGAGATCATTCGCGGCGATGAATCAACGAGTGTCGCTTATCTATCTGCACATCGTGCCCCGAGTGCTGCACGAAATCGCCTCTGCCGCGCAGCCGATGACGCCGCGGTTCTGGGACTTGGTTTACGAGCATCAGCTCGAGATGCTATCGCCAGAGACTTCGGAAGCGGTTCTACGTTTCATTTGGCTTTGCAGCGAAGCCGACGTGATGTGGGAGAATCAGGTCAAGTGGCACGACGCGAAGAAGTTCCGCGGTCCATATCCGCCTGGTTGTGTCTTGTGCCTCGACGCAGATGGAGCTGCCGCAGTCTTGAAGTGTTTCGAGCGCGAGCCGATGAACCGCGAGAATGTATTGGCGCTCTGGAGTTCTGGAGGCGACGCCGACTGGCGCGGGAAAGACGACTTGGAAGATTTCGTCTGGCGCGTCTATCAGGACCTTGAAGCCCTCGTGCGAAGCGCCGTGATCGACGGCGAAAGCGTGCTTGCGGCCTTGTCATTTGGCGAGCCGGACGTCAGAACGCTAGAGTAAAGTGGACTGCGCCGCTGGAATGCTTTGAGCAGCTAGGCATTGA
>QEVJ01000128.1 GCA_003576845.1 Planctomycetota bacterium | reverse complement strand
TTTCGCAAATCCTTCCAATAGAAGCGCTGGCCTGATCCCTTTCATAGATTTAAAGCATTCTGGGGACATACCAGGGGACAGACCCTTTGGAAAGTGCGTCCTTAGCCGTAGATACGATGTGCCTAAGAGGGTCAGTCCCCTTTTTCAACCGGCTGCTAATCTTCGCACGTATCGTGCCCAAGTTGCCGGCGCGCGGCACGAAAGCTGCTGAGGTTTTTGATCTCGACTTCACGTCACCTTTGCGGAGCTACTTCCATGACGCTACTTCTCCCGGCAGCGACGCGATCCGTGTGGTCGGCGACGACGGACATTGCCACGCCCCCGCCGCTGCACGGGAGCACGACCTGCGAGGTATGCGTCATCGGCGCCGGGATCGCGGGTCTCACCACGGCGTACTTGTTGGGTAGGCGAGGCAAGAAAGTGCTGGTGATCGACGACGGCCGGCTTGGCGGCGGCGAAACCCGCCTCACGACGGCCCACTTGGCGAGCGCCATCGACGATCGGTTTGCCGAACTCGAGCGCATCCACGGACAGGACGGCGCGCGCCTGGCGGCCGCGAGTCACGCGGCGGCGATCGACTTCATTGAAGCGACGGTCCGCAACGAATTGATCGACTGCGCGTTCGAACGGGTGAACGGTTATCTGTACGGAACGTCGGCCGCGGACGACGGGGCGATCGAGGAGGAGTTTCACGCGGCAACGCGGGCTGGGCTCGACGTCGAATTGCTCTGGCGCGGGCCGGTCGACATGTATGCGGACGCACAATGTCTACGATTTGGACGGCAGGCGCAGTTCCATCCGTTGCGGTATCTGTCGCGGTTGATTCGCGCGATCGTGCGCGACGGCGGCCGGATTTACGGATTCACGCACGCGGAAGCGGTGGAGGGCGGTCGCCCGGCCATCGTGGCGATCGACGGCGGCTTTACGATCACCGCGGACGCGGTCGTCGTGGCGACCAACACGCCGTTCAACGACCGCGTGGCGATTCACACCAAACAGGCGCCATACACGACTTATGCGATCGGCTGTTCGATTCCCTCGGGCGCCGTGCCGCACGGACTGTACTGGGACGTTCTCGACCCGTATCACTACGTGCGTTTGCAATCCGACGTTGTGCCGGGGCAACCTTCGGAAAGCGAATTGCTGATCGTCGGCGGCGAAGACCACAAGACCGGGCAGGCCGACGACGGCGAGGAACGATTCGAGCGGCTCGAACGCTGGACCCGCGAGCGCTTTCCCGTCGAACCCGAGCCGCCGCAATTCCGCTGGTCCGGACAAGTCATGGAAACGATCGACGGGCTGGCCTTCATCGGTCGCAATCCGTTGGACAAGGACAATGTGTTTGTCGCGACGGGCGATTCCGGTATGGGAATGACGCACGGGACGATCGCGGGAATTCTTCTCTCCGAGTTGATTCTCGGCAGCGATCACCCGTGGCGTGCGCTCTACGAGCCGTCGCGCAAACCGCTCAAAGCGGCCAAGAGCTTTCTGCGCGAGAACTTGAACACGGCTGCCGAATACGGCGCCTGGCTTACCGGCGGCGACGTCGCGGACGAGGAGCACATTGCGCCGGGAACGGGCGCGGTGGTTCGCAGCGGTTTGCAGAAGGTGGCGGTCTATCGCGACGAAAACGGCGAGGTGACGCGGCTTTCGGCGGTATGCCCGCATTTGAACGGCATTGTTGCTTGGAACGCCGTCGAGCACAGTTGGGACTGTCCTTGCCACGGGTCGCGGTTTCAGGTGGACGGCCAGGTGATTCACGGTCCGGCGAATCACGGCTTGGCGCCGTGGGAGGAGAACGGGCACGGCAACGGCACGAACGGCGGCGAACGATGATGGGCACGTCGACTTGGATGTCGCAGTGCAGCAGACGATCGGGCGAGAAGCGTTTCCGGTCGGCGACGCGATGTCAGGCCGGCGCGGGCCGAGGTTGTCGATAATGAAGGCCGCTATCCGCTTGGCCTGACCTACGGGCGGTTTTTGCGTAGGAGGTAGCATTATGACGACTTCACCGGTTGCCAAAGCCGAACGGCCGGTTCGCGTCGCGATATTCCAGGAGATCGACGGGGCGCGACACGCCGTCGATGCATTGCTCGATGCCGGCTTCACAGAGGAGCAGATCACGGTCGTGTGCTCCGACGAGACGAAGGAGCGGTACTTCAAGCAGTTCGAGCATCAGCGGCCCGCGGGCACGAACGCGCCCGCTGCCGTGACGGCGGGAGGAGCGCTCGGAGCGCTCCTTGCCGGAGGTACGGCGATTGCCGCGGCGGGGGCCACGGGCGGCGTTGCGCTGCTCGTCGCCGGCGGCGTGTCGGCGTGGGCAGGAGGCGTGTTGGGCGGACTGGTCGGCGCGATGATGACTCGGGGCGTCGAGAAAGAAGTCGCCAACTACTACAACCAGGCGGTGCTCGACGGCAAGCTTCTCATCGCCGCCGAAGCGCACGACGCGGATCATCGCCGGTTGTCGCAGGCAGAGCGGATCTTCGCGAAGTTTGGCGCCGCGCCGATCGCGCTGCCCGAGGGGTAGGCGCGTGACGCGGTTGGCGTCGTGACCGCGAATTCCCTGGGGCAGCACCCTCGCGCCCCAGTTGCCCGCGGTGGTCGCTCCGCGACCAACGGAGCAAGCGCGATCGGCCGGATACCCGTTCAACGTTGGCCGCGTCGGGCAGCACGCAACACGACAACGTGCGGTTTTTTGAGCGGAAAACGGCAACGTCGACGTGCGTGGCACGACGGTTGCTCGTCAGTAACCCGTCATACGTCGAGCAAACATCGGGAGATGATTCCATGAGGCTCCTATTGATCATTTTGGTTGCCCTACTGGCGCTGGCCATGTTGCCCGCCTGGCCGTATGCGGCCGCGTGGGACGTGGGCTATACGCCGAGCGGCATTTTGTTCCTGCTGCTGATCGTGTTGTTGTTCATGGCGGCAACGGGCAAACGCAGCGGGCCGCCGGTCTGACGCGGTAAGGGTTCGTTGTTGTCCTCATCGTTCCAATTTTAGAAATGGAGTGCCCGCAATCATGATCAGTTCCCAAGAACTACAAGGCCAGTGGCATTCGATCCGCGGCAAAGTCAAGGAGAAATGGGGCCAACTCACGGACGACGACCTGCAAATCGCCTCAGGCAATGTGGAGCAATTGTACGGCAAGATCCAGCAAAAGACCGGCCAGACGAAGCAACAGATCCAAGACTTCTTCGAGAACCTTCTGCACGGCAGCCGTCAGGGAGGCGAGCACGCCACGGGCGATATCGCCGAATCGCCTCGGAAGGCGCTTCACCGGATCGGTGAAGAGGTGAGCGGCCGCATGCAGGAAGGTTATCGGCAGGCCGAGGAGGTCGTCCGCGAGTATCCGGCATCGTCGGTGGCGGGCGTGTTTCTCGGGGGTTTGTTGACGGGGGTGTTGATCGGCATGTTGGCGTCGCGAACGTGAACGATGGCAACATACAGCATCGCGATCGTGGTTCGTCAGGCCGGCGCGGATTGGGGCTCGCGATAAGGGAAAGCTGGTTGCCGCTTGGCCTGACCTACGATTCGGTCGCGCAGAGGAGACACTCGCTATGGCTCAAGGCACAACCACCACATCGCGCGAACGGCGCGAGTCGCGCCCGGCGGCGTCGGGCGACCATGCGCCGCGCGATCTGGTCGAACACTTCAAGGAATACGCCCAAGAGAACCCGACGACTTGCGCCCTATGGTGTTTTTTCGCGGGGTTCGTTTTGGGGTGGAAATTGAAACCTTGGTAAGAGGCGCGAGGCCATGCCGCGACGCAACGGCAACGAACGATTGGCGGGACCACGACCGGAGGTGAGTCGAGCATTGCGGGCGAAGGACGAGCCGCATTTCAAAGTTCCCGACGTACCGGAGTATGCTCGGGCGATCGTCCGCGAACATCCGTTTGCATCGCTCGCATTGGCGGCGCTGGCGGGTTTCGGGGCCGGGGTGTGCCTGCGAGCGATTGCTCGCTGAGATATCTGGGAGCACGAGTATGAAGACGACCATGTATTTTTTGGCAGCCGCGGCGGCGGTTGCGTTTGGGGGCTGCGCCGAGGATAAGACACCGACCCAGGCGCAGCGGGAAGCGGATCACGAAGCTCGGGAACACGAAGCGGACGACACGGGGCGCAACGCGCGCGACCGGGAAGGCGCCACCGTGACGCCGTTCGATCAGGGAGAGAACGAAACGGATCGACAGATTACGCAGGAAATCCGGCAGGCCATCACGGGCGACGACACGATGTCGGCGAATGCGCGCAACGTGAAGGTCGTCACGAGCAACGGCGTCGTGACGCTTCGGGGGCCGGTCGAGGATACGGAAGAAAAAGCGGCCGTCGAACGGAAGGCCAAGAGCGTGGACGGCGTGGCCCGCGTGAACAGTCACCTCGAAACGGTGCGGCGTTAGAAGCGCAGCCCGGAACCGGTGGATCGGTGAGGCCGGCCACAACAAGGGTTTTGGGTGGGCGTTGAGCAGAGTACGTAGGTTTACGATCATCGCTGGCATTGTCCGGCACAACCAGGAGAACGACCATGTCACGATCTGTGATTTGCATTGCGAAGAGCGACGCCCAGGCGATCGATATTGCCTCGCAACTCAAGTCGGCCGGGTTTTCGCACAACGACATTTCCGTGTTGTTTCCGGACCGGACCGGGACGCGCGACTTTGCGCACGAGCAATCCACCAAAATGCCCGAAGGGGCGGCGGCCGGCGCGGGCGCCGGAGGCGCGATCGGCGCGGGATTGGGGTGGCTGGTGGGAATCGGGACGCTGGCGATCCCCGGGCTAGGTCCGTTCATCGCGGCGGGACCGATCATGGCGGCACTGAGCGGCGCCGCGGCAGGAGCGGCCGTCGGCGGACTCACCGGGGCGCTGATTGGGATGGGGATTCCCGAGATCGAAGCCAAGCGTTACGAGGGCAAGCTCAAGAAGGGCAACATCCTGATCTCGGTCCACTGCGAAGACGGGGACGAGGTCGATCAAGCCAAGGAGATATGTAAAGCGGCGGGCGCGACGGACATCAGCACGTCGACCGAAGCGGCCGTAAACGCCTAGGACCGAGGGGCGAGGGAAATAAGCCAGAGTTTCCGGCATTTTCGGAAGCATCACGTTCCGTCTTCGCCGAGCGAAGCGCGAGAACGGCTTGAGCTTCCCCACACGATTCGTCGGCAGGATTCTGGAGGAGCCTCGGTTGCCCTGGGCGGCCGAGGCTTTTTTCATCCCCGTGCTGGCGGCGCGAATTTTGCAGCGCCGTCTGTCACCCGATGGAACGACATCATGCTCAACCACCTGCCACGAATTCGCGAGAACGCCATGTTTACGGCGGCTACCAGTGAATGTGTCGACGCTTGCTCGGCGGCCCGACAGAGTTGTGAACAGTGCGCGATGAACAGCGTCATCACCGGCGAGACTCGGGACGATGCGGTGCTCCGGTGCTTGGACTGCGTGGCGGTGACCACGATGACCGCGCTCGTTATTGCCCGCGGATCGCCATTAGCCGTGGGGGCAGCCGCGCTTTGTGCCGCCGCGTGCGAATTATGTGCCGAAACGTGCGAGGCGATCGCGGACCGCGTGTGGCGAAACTGCGGCGCGGCCTGCCGCGAAGCCGCGGACCGCTGCCGCGAGTTGGCCGCGATGTACGAACGCCGGGCGGCCGACAATCGGGTTCACCATTAGCAGGCCCGATGCCGCGAGCCGTCCCCCGAGGAGGCGACCGTGAAAACTTCCCAGCCTCTTCCCCGTAGCGAGGCCGCCGACAATGCCGGGCCGGTCGCGCCGGAACTCAAATCGGCGCTCGATGCGCTGGAGACGGCGCTGGCGACGCCGATGGTTCCGGGAGAGCACGAAGCTTGGACCAAGGCGATCAGCGAGGCGTGGAAGGCGAGCGAGGCCGTGATCCGGCAGCATCTTGGGCGACACGAGCAACAGTACGAAGAGATGCTCGCCGCCGACCCGGAGATCTTCCGACGGGTCGACTTGCTGCGAGAAGAAGGCCGGGCGATCGCGGATGAAGTGCGCGCGGTGGGTGAAAACATCGACAAGCTTCGATTGAAGACGCCGGTCGCCGAGCCGAACGAAGCGCGCACCGACAAGGAGCGCGAGGCCGCTGTCGACGGCGGGATTTCGCTGCTCGTGCGCATTCGGAAACAAGAGGTGGCCATCGGGACGTGGTACAGCGAAGCATTCAACCGCGATCGCGGCGCCGTCGATTGATCTTCGCGGCGAATTCGCCGCGGCAACGTCCCTGCGACAAGTCGGCGCGACGTACTTGCGCGGTCGCCGCCGGTTTTCGGTATGTCGCTTGCACGCCGAGTGGCCGCTCCAACGGCGAAGTCGGTCGCCGTTACGTTATTCTCTTTTCGTGGAGGACGAGTCATGCAGAACTATCTCAGGGACTGGTTGGCGATCTCGCGCGTCTCGCTGGCGGCCGTAGGGGTCGTCGTGGCGGCGACGGGCGCGAACGCGCAACTGGGCGGGGTCGGCGGCGCGTTGCGGGGCGCCGGCGACGTCGTGGGCGGCGCGGGCCGCGCCGTCGATCGCTCCGTCGATCGCTCCGTCGATCGCTCCGTCGATCGCTCCGTGGATCGTTCCGTCGATCGAACGGTCGATCGGACCGAACGCCAGGTCGACCGCACGCTCGACCGGGCCGACCGGCAACTGGACCGCGCCGAACTTCAAGGGGACCGGGCGGATCGCAGGACCGAGCGCGCGCTGGACGGCCGCTACGACGACGGTCGGGGCCCGGTGCGCCGCGCCATCGACGACGCGGTTCGCGGCGCGGGTAGAGTGGCCGGCGATGCGGCACGTGCGGCGACGGGCCGGGGCCGATTGGGAGTTACATTCGGCGCTGCGCGCGACGGCGGCATCGTCGTGTCGAACGTCGGCGAGAATTCGGCGGCGTACCGTGCCGGAATTCGGGAAGGCGACGAGATCGTGTCGATCGGCGGGCGGCGGTTCGACGATTACGAGGGCGCAACGGCGTACATCCGAGATTATCGGGACGATCGCCTGGACTTCATCGTGTTGCGCGACGGCCGGCGGATGAATCTGTCGGCGAATCTCGGGGCGGGGGTCGATTTCGATTCGCGCACGGCGTTTCGGGGCGATCGCCCGACGCTGGGAGTGTGGTTCGATTCGAATGCCGGCGATACGACGATCCTGCGCGTGGCCGACGGATCGCCGGCGTTTCGCGCGGGCATTCGGCCGGGAGACCGGATTCTGGCGCTCGACGGCCGCCGCGTGACGGCGTACCGCGACGTCACCCGCTACCTGGCCGATTTGCAGCCGGGTGAGCAGGTGGACATTCTCGTATGGCGCAACGGCCGGCAACTTCGGCTGGACGCGACACTCGCCACGGCCGACGAGTTCGCCGGCGGCGAATCGCGAACGTACTACGAGGAACGTCGATTTGAAAGTTACGACTCGGACCGGCCATCGTTGGGAGTCGTGTTCGACGACGACGACCGCGACTCGCTGATGATCACGCGGGTCGAGTCGGGTTCGCCGGCTTACCGCGCCGGATTGCGGCGGGGCGATCGGATCTATAGCATCGACGGGCGCCGCATCAACGGCTATCGCGAGCTGACGAGCACGCTGGCTCGTTTGGAAGCGGACGCCGATGTGGCGATCAGCGTAATCCGCGACGGACGCCGCGTGAACCTCGATGCGACGCTTGCCGCGCGAGGCGACGTGTTCGACGACGCGCGTGGCGGCGAGCGCACGGCCGACCGGCGCGGCGAGCGATTCGACGAGCGCTACGGCGAGCGGCGCGATCGAATGGCCGACCGCTTCGACGAGCGGATGGATCGGGCACGAGAGCGGTTCGACGACCGCTCCGACCGCTTTACCGAGCGGTTCGACGACCGGCGAGAGCGCGCCGGCGATCGTTTTGCGGAAGAGCGCGACGGCTTCCGCAACGAAACCGATCGGCGGGCCCGCGATGCGCGCGATGGTTGGGACGAAGCGCGCGAGGCGCGGCGTTCCGAGATCGATCGGACTCGGGACGGCGTCCGGGAGAACGTCGAGGACGAAGCCGACGACTTGCGATCCGATGCGCGCGGGGCGTTCGACGATGCCCGAAACCGAGCCCGCGAGTCGACGGAGGGATATCGCGACCGGAGCGGCGAGAACCGCGGACGTAGCGACGCGAATCGCGACGAGAGCGACGCGAATCGCGACGATAGCGACGCGAACCGGAATCGGAGCGACGGGGAGACGGGGAGTCAGCGACGTCCGCCGGAGGAGCCGCAAGACGAGTCGTCTCGAAGCTCGGGGAACGACGAGGGCGGCTCGTCGAACGAATCGGGGAATGAGGGAGCGTACTCCGACGAGTAGGGGCGCGCGCAGCACTCGATCGCGTTAACAATCGGCCGGGGCAGGAGTGCTCCGGCCGTTGTCTTGCGCTCGCGGTTTGCCGCAAGGCGCGAACGCGCGCGATCCAACCTGGATTCGAAAGCGACAGGGCTTTCGCGTGCAGTACGCAAAGGCAGCGGTGTGGCCGACGATTTTTTTTCTGGGATACGCGGGCCGATCGCGGGATGTTGAAATGGCACGCAAACTGCTTTCGGACGAGGGGCAGAACCCAATGCGATCGGCGATCCGATCGAAATCGAAATTGGCGGCCGCGAGCCGCGATCATTAGGAGGGCTTTTTATGGCAACGGCATCATCCACGGCACGGCGTGGCGACAACGAGGCTTCAGGTTCGATCGGCGCAACTCTGCGCGAAGCCGGCACGTCGGCAAAGCAAGCGGTCACGGAAGGGTTCGAGTCGATTCGGGGCTCGGCCGCCGAATACTTCGAACAAGGCAAAGACACGGCCCGTCAATTCGGCGAGCGGATGGAGCGCCAGGTGCGCGACCAGCCGATGAAGGCGGTGCTCTTGGCGGCGGCCGCCGGGTTTCTGGTGGGCATGCTTTACATGCGGAAATAGCGTTCCGAGACCAAGTGCGACGTGGGGTGGTGCCCGACGCCCGCACCGGCGGTCGACAAGGCTGCCGGTGCGGGCCGGTTGGGGCAGGAGGAGTTTCTGCATGATCCTGCGTACCGAATCGAACGACCGCACCGAACGCGACAGATCGGCGACGCAACCGCCTTCGCCGGTCGAGGAGTTGCTGGCGGCGCTCGCCGATGTGCGGGAGGCGGGTCGGGCGTATCTCGAGGCCCGCAGCGATGCGGTCAAATCGCGCGTTCGCAGGTACGTGCTGTGGGGCGCGTTGTTGGTCATTGGCCTGATCGCGGGAACAACGGCCTTGGCGACGGCGGCCGTACTGGCGGTGGTCGGGGCGGCGGATGGTTTGGGCATCGTTTTCGGCGAACACTATTGGGCCGGAAAACTCGTCGTGGGCGTGGGGCTGATCTTGGGCGTCGGGCTGGTGGGCCTGGGCCTTGTGAAGCGCAAGTCGCGAGCGGCACTTTCGCGGGCGGTGAGAAAGTATGAATCCCGACGTAAGCACGGCTGAGCATACGGGGCCGCACGCGCCTCTGGGGGCGAAAGCCGAGCCTTCGCGCGCGGGCGCAGAGATCCCGCGCGGCGTGACCGAAGAGACCTATCTGGCGGCGGAAGCAGAGCGCCGGCGCGAGGAATTGGCCCAGGCTCTCGATGTGGCGCTGCAGCGATTCCGCGAGGCGAAGAATCTTCGCCGCTGGGTCCGGCGCTATCCGTGGCCGACGGTCGGCGCGGCGGCGGCGGCGGGATTCACGGCGGCGGCGGTGGTGACGCCGGCAAAAGGAGAGAAGCTGAGCGAGAAGTTGAGCCGAGTCGCGTCGCGCGTTCCAGAGGCGAGCGGCGACGCCCGTGGCGGCGGCGACCGGTCGGGCACGACGGCCGCGTTTGCCAGCGTACCCTTTGCGCTGATGCACATCGTTCAGGCGATGTTCGACCTGGCACGCGTGTTCGTCGAGCGAACGGCGGAGCATCCGAGCGCAAGCCGCAGGAATGGCCGGGCCGACGTCGGCGGCGGGCCTGCGAGCCATGAACGCCCATAACGTGCCGCCGGGGTCGGCAACGACGTGGACGCCGCGGCGCGTCGTGGGTGCGACGTTGGTCGTAGCGGCGATCGCCGCGGCGTTTTATCTGACGTTCGCGTTCCGGCTCGTTCTCGCCTGCCTGATGTTGGGGATCGTCATCGACACGGCGCTTGGGCCGCTGTTCTCGTGGGCGACGCGATTGGGGATCGGTCGATCGGCGTCGATCGTGTTGGTGTACCTGGTGCTCGGGCTGACGGCCGTGGTGGCGATCGCGGTGGCCGTTCCGCGGCTGGTCGATCAAGCGGCGGGCTTGGGCGAAGGGCTGCCGAAAGCGTATGCCGAAGCGCGCGAGCAACTGGCAGGAATTCCCAATTCCGTGGCGCAACGTCTCGTCGCCTGGACGCCCGATGGACTGCCTCCTCTCGATTCCGAGGCGGGGGTCTTTGCGGAGCTGCGGCACACGCTGTTTGCGAGCCGGGGACTGGGGGAAACGCTTCTGCTCGCATCGTTCTGGGCGGGCGCGGTGCTGTTATTGGCCTTCAATTGGTCGCTGCAGAAGGACCGCTCGATCGGCGCGTTGTCGATGCTGATCGCGGAGTCGAAGCGGGGCGCGGCGCGCGAACTGGTCGCGGCTTTTTTCGAACGAGTGGGCGCGTTCGTGCGCGGGCAGGCCGTGCTGTGCTTTTCGGTGGCGGGGATCTCGCTCGTGGCTTTCTGGCTGATCGGGCTGCCTCACGCGTTGGCGCTGGCGGCGCTGGCGGGATTGTTCGAGTTGGTTCCGTACGTCGGGCCGATCCTTGCCGCGTTCCCTCCGCTGCTGGTCGCGCTGGCGTTCGACCCGAGTCTCGTCGTGTGGGTCCTCGCGGCGGCGGTTGCCGTACAGGTGCTCGAGAACAACCTGTTGGTTCCGGCGATCATGGATCGCGCGGTCGGGGTGCATCCGGTAGTATCGCTGCTTGCGCTCGTGGCGTTTACGGATTTGTTCGGGGCGCTGGGGATGATTTTGGCCGTTCCGATTTCGGCGATGGTGCAGGTGGTTTGCGAGCGCTGGTTGTTCAACACAGAGTCTACCGCCGCCGCGGCGCCGGTGCGGCGCGACGAGACCGGACGAGCGCTGTGGGAATTGCGGGCGTTGATTCAAGACGTCCGCAGCCGGCTGCGGGCGAAGGACGATGCGCCCAACAACGACGCGGATCTGATCGAAGATCGGATCGAAGCGATTGCGGCGGACCTCGAGCGGCAACTCGCGGCGGAAGACGGGGACGAGCCGCACCATCGGCGAGAATCGGCGTCTGGTTTGGAGGCGGTGCGATGAAACGCGTGGCGTTTACGGCGGCAGTCGTTCTTGCGACGCTGGCGGCGCTGGCCTTGTTGTGGCGGTGGCGGGTGGTCGTCTTGCTGTTTGCCGCGTCGCTGGCCGTCGCGTCGGCGCTGCGCCCGATGGCGGTGCGCTTGGTGGAAAGCGGTTGGCGCGGGCGTCTGGCGCTTGGCGGCGCGTACTTTATGTTCGCGACAGGAACGATCATCCTCGCTTTGTCGATTCTCGACCCGCTGTCGGAGAACATCGACCGGTTGCCGCGGGAAGCAGCGGCGGCGCATCGACACGTGATCGAGCGGTGGCCCGAGGGCAATCGTTTCCAGCGGTTCGTTGCCTCGCGCATGCCGTCGACGAACGAGGTCGACGATTCGTTGGCGTCGTTTCTGGGCGAGCGGCCCGAACGTTGGCTGGTGCTGACGACCGTCGATGCGGCGGGGATCGTGGCGGACGTGGCGTTCGTGATCGTGCTGAGTCTGTATTGGAGCCTCGACCGAGTGCACCTGGAGCGCCTGTGGCTGTCGATGGCGCCGGTCGAGCAGCGGGCAATGGTCCGCGACGTGTGGCGCGACGTCGAAGAGGAAGTCGGGGCGTACGTGCGGAGCGAGGGGATTCAGACCGCGGCAGCTGTCGTTTTATTGGGCGCGGGACTGTACCTGGTCGGACATCCTTATCCGGCGCTCGTGGCGTGTGTCGGGGCGGTGGCGTGGATGATTCCGTGGTTCGGCGGGCCGATAACGGTCGCGTTGGCGATGGCCACGGCGCTGCCGGCATGGGTGCTGGAAGAGCGATCGCTGTGGCCAAGCGTGCCGGCGGCGGGCGCGTGCGCGGGGATCGTGTTGGCGATACTCGAGTTCGTCGTCGAGCCGCGATTCTTCGACCGGCGAAGGTACAACTCGTTGTTCGTGATCTTATTGGCGGCCGGATT
This sequence comes from Planctomycetota bacterium, assembly GCA_003576845.1. Taxonomy (GTDB): domain Bacteria; phylum Planctomycetota; class Planctomycetia; order Pirellulales; family PLA5; genus PLA5. Next base: position 4,679 of record QEVJ01000128.1, on the reverse strand, counting down.
CTTTGAGTTGTTCGGGTGGATCGGATTGATTTTGGCGCCACCGGCGGCGGCCGCGATTCAGATCGGGGTAGAGCGGGCGGTGGTAGGCCGGCGGAAGCCCACCGCGGTCGTAACGAAAGAACCCGTCACGCAGAACAGCCTGCGCGAGCGTCTGCGCGGCCTGCGTTCGGATTTGGCGGAGTCGGACGAGCCGCGGCCGCACGTGACGAGTTTGATCGACCGCCTCGAGGAAGTGGCGACGGGGCTCGAAGGAAAGTTATCCGGCTAACAGCCTGTTAAAAATGAGGACGTGCGTTTTGCGTCGCAGATTGCGACGTGCCTGCGAGAGGATCAGTCCCCTTTTTCAACAGGCTGCTCGGGTCGGGAGGGGGCCTCGCCAAATACGTCGTCGCTGGTCCGAACCGGGTCAACGCGAGCGTGGGAATGCCAGCGGAGCTTCGCGATCACCCGCAAAAATGGCCGTGGCACGGCGTGTGCTGAAGAGTTTCGCCGCAATTCCATCGCCGCCGCCGTTGCGGCGTGGTCTCACGACGAATTCGGCGCACGGATGCTGGTTTGGGAGTGCGATTCGACCCTGCGGGTCCGTTCACGGCCCGCTTTGACAGGAGAAACACCATGTTGTACTGGGCACTTGTGTTCTTGATTATCGCGTTAGTGGCGGGGGTTCTGGGCTTCGGCGGCGTTTACGCGGCCGCGGCCGGCATTGCCAAGATTCTGTTCTTCGTGTTCCTCGTGCTGTTTCTCGTGAGCCTGGTCGCGGGCGGTTGGAATCGTCGGACGATTCCGTAGCGCTTGGGCCGAGTTCGCGAACGCGGTGGCGCGTGGCCCGCTCCAGCGAGCCACGCGGCGGGTATTCGGTTGCCAGGCGACCGATTCTTCTTTCCTTTGACCGTGGAGGTTGAAATGAAGCGGTGGATCCTCATGAGCGCGGCGGCGTGGGTTGCGGTGGTCGGACTAGCGCTCGTCGAGCCGGCGGAACAGGCCCAAGCCCGACTGTTTGGCCACGGATGTCACGCGGGCGGGCACGGCCGATGTCACGGCGGCCGCCATCATCGCCATCACCGCACACGTTGCCACGGGCGATGTTTCGGCGGCAACGGTTGCTGCGGCAGCTATGCGGGGCACGCCTGCAATGGCGGCTATGCGGGCTGCCACGGCGGTTATGGTACGTGCGCGGGCGGATATCCGGTCGAACACGGCGCGGGATATCGCGACGGCGGACCGCCGCCGGCGCCTCCTGCCGACGCACCGCCTCCTGCCGAGGCACCGCGGCCAGCCGACACGCCGCCGACCACGGCGCCGCCAGCCGGGGACGCGCCGCCGCCCGCTCCGCAGGCGGGCGGGAACGGCGAATCGGGCGCTGCGGCGGTTGCGAAGGCGACCGCGGGGAATTGAGATGCGTAACGACCGCTCGGCTTGAGATTTCGGCTTGTGCGGAGCGGTTGTACGGAGCCAAGTTGGCGACATCGGAAGCGGCCAGCGGTGCGCGCTTTTTGCTGCGTAGCACGCTGGCCGCTTGTCGTTCAGGTCTTGTTCGATTTGACGTGGGGCGTGGGTGTCAGGCCGGCGCGGGTTGGGTTTTTTGAGGACGGAGAGTGGTTTGCCGCTTGGCCTGACCTACGAGACTACGAGACGCGACACCTTCTTGCATTCGGAGACGACGATCATGAAACGGGCTTCGCTTTTGGGAGTCTTCGCGGCAGTCGTTCTCGCGGCGGCCGCGGGTGTGTCGTGGAACGGTCGGGCCGCCGGGCAGGCCGACGAAAAGAACGGTCGGGTCGACGCGAAAAGCGATGAGTCGAAGCCGAAGGCCGACCGGGACGCGAGCGGTTCGCGCGCGAAGAACGAGCAGACGTATGAGTTTCCTCTTGCGGAGCCGGATTTTGACGCCGCGATGGCTGCCGATCGACAGGCTTTCGAGGGCGTGATGAGCGGACAGGGCAAGCTGCTCGAAGCGCGGTACGATCTCGCGGATCGGCCTTCGAAGACGAAGATGTCGGGAGGTCGCAAGGCCGTGCAAGAGGGCGTGCGCGTGCGGCTGCACGGCGGCGCTACCTGGGGCAAGCTGGCGGAAATGTCGCCCGAGGAAATCCGAAAGGCCGATCTGTTCCCGATGGGTTTTCGGCCTTTGCCCCATGCGAAACATGCCACGGGCGGGATGGTGTTTCCGAAGGCCCATATCGATGCGATCGCGGACGCGGAGGGGCGCGACCTGGCGCGGTTCGACGTCGAGTTCGATTTGCCGGATCACCTGACGCCGGAGTTTCCGCCCCCGATTTTTCTGTCGAGCCGACCCGAGTTGGGCGACGTGTCGCAAGGCCAGGTGCTTACGATCAAGAATTTCATGGGACTCATGGACGGGAAACTGACGCCGGTGCAATTGGATGGCTTGCGGCTGCTGCTGGCGCCGTTTCCGCAGCAACAGTTCAACATGACGGCCGACCGCAAGGTGAAGACGCCGCAGTTGGGCGTGGCCTGTTTGGATTGCCACACGAACGGGCATACGAACGCGGCGTTCCATCTCAATCCGGACACGCGGCCCAGCTCGCGCCGGTTTCGCATCGACACGCCGAGTTTACGCGGGATGTTCAACCAACAGATTCACGGCTCGAAGCGGTCGCTGCGGTCGGTGGAGGATTTTACGGAGTTCGAGCAGCGGACGGCGTACTTCGACGGGGACCACGTGATTGCAATGAAGAAAGGCGCGAATCTGCCGAACCGGACGGAACAGGTGTCGCTGATGGCGCAAATGCAGAACATGTTCGACTTCCCGCCGGCGCCCAAGCTCGATCGGTTCGGCCGGCTCGACCCGCGGAGGGCAACGGAAGAGGAGCTCTCGGGCGAAAAAGTGTTCTTCGGCAAGGGGCGGTGCGCCGAATGTCATCAGCCGCCGACATTCATGGATCAGCAGATGCACGACTTGCAACTTGAAGCGTTCTACGATCCGCAAGTGGTGCGAGGACAGTTCAACGTCGCCAGCGGCACGATCAAGACGTTCACGCTCCGCGGCATCAAGGACTCGCCGCCGTATCTGCACGACGGCCGGCTGTTGACGCTCGACGACACGGTCGAGTTCTTCAGCCTGGTTCTCGGATTGCAGCTTGGAAAGGAAGAGAAGCAACACCTGGTCGCGTACTTGCGGTGCTTGTGAGGCATGCGTTTCGCGGGCTATGGGAATCGGGCTTCAGATCGTTGGAAAACGGCCGTATTCTGGCTGTGCCGCCGCAAGAGTGAACCTTCCGAGATCACCTTGGTCGAAACGCGACCACGGCCTGGCCTTGGCGAAACGAAAGCGCGCGCCGCGCGATTGACAGCGTTGCGCATTCGGGCATTTAATGCAGTAACGCCCGCTATTCGCGGCCGCCATCGACGATCGACCGCCGGACGCACCGCAGTTCTTTGCGCGTGCCGGACCACCGCGGCTCGACCGTTGGCTCTCACACATCGCACCGGAGCATATTCATGCAAGCGGTTCAAGAGGAACTCTCTTCGCGCCTCGATACGAAGGAACTGCTCAACGGTTTGGTGTCCTTGCGGCGCGGCGATTTTTCGGCGCGATTGCCGTTGGAATGGACGGGAATGGCGGGGAAGATCGCCGAAGCGTTCAACGAGTTGGCCGAGCGGCACGAGTTGCTCTCGGGCGAGTTGGAGCGCGTGAGCCGCGTCGTGGGGCGCGAGGGTCGGATCAACGAGCGCGCGCATCTCGACGGCGCGACGGGCGCCTGGGCGGCGTCGATTTCGTCGGTCAATGCGCTCGTTCGCGATTTGGTATATCCGACGAGCGAAACGGCCCGCGTGATCGGCGCTGTGGCGAAGGGCGATCTGTCGCAGACGATGTCGCTGGAGAGCGACGATCATCCGCTGGCGGGCGAGTTTCTGCGCACGGCGCGGACGGTCAACCGGATGGTCGATCAGCTCAGCTCGTTCGCATCGGAAGTGACGCGCGTGGCGCGCGAGGTGGGCACGGACGGCAAGCTCGGCGGACAAGCGAAGGTCAAGGGCGTGGCCGGCACGTGGAAGGATTTGACCGACAGCGTGAACTCGATGGCCGGGAATCTTACGGCGCAGGTCCGCAACATCGCCGAAGTGACGACGGCCGTGGCGAAGGGCGACTTGTCGAAGAAGATCACGGTGGACGTGAAGGGCGAGTTTCTGGAACTGCGCGGAACGATCAACACGATGGTCGATCTGTTGCGGTCGTTCGCGTCGGAAGTAACCCGCGTTGCCCGCGAGGTCGGAACGGAGGGCAAGCTCGGCGGTCAGGCGCGGGTGGAAGGCGTCTCGGGCACGTGGAAGGACTTGACCGACAACGTGAACTCGATGGCCGGCAATCTTACGGGGCAGGTGCGGAACATCGCCGCCGTGACGACAGCCGTGGCCAAGGGCGATCTATCGAAGAAGATTACGGTGGACGTGAAGGGCGAGATTCTCGAACTCAAGAACACCGTCAATACGATGGTGGACCAGCTTAGCTCGTTCGCGGCGGAAGTGACGCGCGTCGCCCGCGAGGTGGGCACGGAAGGCAAGCTCGGCGGGCAGGCCGACGTCCGCGGCGTGGCCGGCACGTGGAAGGACTTGACCGACAACGTCAACTTCATGGCCAGCAACCTGACGGGGCAGGTCCGCAACATCGCCGAAGTGACGACGGCCGTGGCGAAGGGCGACCTGTCGAAGAAGAT
>QEVJ01000276.1 GCA_003576845.1 Planctomycetota bacterium | reverse complement strand
CAAAAAGTGATGGTTATCGGGCGACGAACAGCAATGGCGCGAAGACGCAGAGCGACTCCGCGACAGCCGTTCATCCCCGGGGCGATGGCGAACGAGATAACGTCGTATCAGCTTCGCGGGCGCGCGGCAATGCCGATTGCCGGATTGGGGTATATTCCGGCGAGCGCGGATCGCGGCAGGGTAGCGGAGCCGCGAACAGAAAGGCGGGCTAACCCTCGGCCGCAGGTTCGGCCGCGGCCTTTTTACCCCGTTGCAGGCTGGCGTATCCGCCGGCGAACTTGTTCTTGAACTTCTCGATCCGGCCGGCCGTGTCGATGTATTTCAGCTTGCCCGTATAGAACGGATGGCAAACGTTGCAGATGTCGACCTTGAGCTCTTTCCGAGTGCTGCGGGTAACGAACGTATTGCCGCAGCCGCAGTGGACTTGCGTCTCGAAGTATTGGGGGTGGATGTCTTTTTTCATGGCTTGGCGCCTTCGCTGTTCGCTTCCGGCTGTGTCCACGCGGGGACAGTGTACGGAAGGATTCCGGGGGAGGCGAATCGGGGATCGTGCGGGCTTCGATTGGAATCTCAGAGTATACGGCCCGCGCGGTAGCCGAGCAAGGCCCGCTGTACACCGATAAACGTCGGGGTGCGCGGTTTGCAAGAAACTTCGGGTTGTTTTCTAAGAGGGGGGTGAATTACGACAACTCATGCAAACCGATTTCCACAGCGCGGCGTTAGCCGAAACCAAAGGGATTGCGTCGGTATCTTGGACCCCGAGGCCACGGTGGGGGAGTAACCCGATGGCGGGACAGGTATCTGTCCGCCAATTCGACCGCCCCGAGATCGAAGGCGCGCCCACCGATCCGCCCCGTGATGGCTTTCGGGCACTCGCGGACCGTCGTTCCGCCTTCGGAGCCGACGCCGAATAAGCTCGTGCCAGGACCCAGCGCGAATCCGCATGGGCCGCCATCCTCGCTCATTCACGTCGATTCGGCCGACTGGATCGGCGAGCCGCTCCGGGACGGACGCATCTGCACCGTCTGCCGAATCTGGGGGACGTTCGTCGGCGATCGACCGGCGACACCGGATCGACGACCGGCACTTGACACGCACGCCGGCAGAATGTAAAAGTGTTTACATGACGAAGCGAACTACGAAAATGCCGGTCTCGGAAGCACTGAAAAAGGCCATCACCGACAGCGGATTGTCGTACCTTCGATTGGAGAAGGAGACCGGCATTTTGCGGCAAAACCTGATGAACTTCATGGCCGGCCGGACTTCGCTCCGGCTCGATAGCGTCGACAAGCTGGCGGTGTTCTTCGGACTGGAAATGACGCACCGCAAGGGCAAATGACGGTCGGCCGGCTGGCCACGCGAAGGCCGATCCGCGGAGCGCTGCAATTGACGTAAAGTCTTACGGCGACAAAAGAAAAGACTCGTTGACTAGGGCTGTCAACAAGTCTCGCTTGAATCCAGCTGGGGGGGAGGTGGGGGTGGTGACCCCAACCCCCGCATTACGAATGCAGCGGGACGTAGTTCTAACTGAAAGCCCGCAAGGACTTACGACGATCGCCGACGCGGTTTGCACCAGCGTTTGCACCAGCGACACGGAAAACGCAAACGCGGGCGACGGATCGACGGCCGACTCGCCGATCGACGGCTCGGCCACCAACGCCGCGGCCGTCGGCCCGATGCCAAGCGACGAACGCCCGAGCGACGCGCTCGCCGCGTTGGCCGCTGCAATCGCTTCTCTCTCCGTCGCGGATCGGGCCGCACTCGTGGCGGTGATCGGCCAAGCAGCGCCGTCGAGCCATGCCCCCGACCGCGCCGCGACGGACAATGACGATACCCCGCCAGCGTAAACGACGGCGACACGGCGGCGAAAAGGCGAGCAAGCCGGACCGTTGCGCGCGGGTCGATCATCGCGCTCTCGCGTTCGGTCACGCGGATCGTGCGTTTGTCCGTTCAACGCGACTCGCGGGACCGACTCGACGGCCGGGAATCGCGAACACCCCTGCCGTCCGGCTCCCGGCGGATACCGCGTATCATTTGCTATGATGGGCGGGCGAGAATTTTGCGGAAAACCGGATTCCTTCGACGGAGCGACGGCATGGACGCCGAACAGCAAACGCGGCTCTGCACTTCGTGTGCTACGTGGCGGCCCGTGGGCGAGTTTCGCTTGCGGCGGAGCGGGTCCGATCGGCGGCACCATCAATGCTCCGACTGTGCGGCCGGATAGGATCGAAGATTAGATAACCTCCCAAAGCTCCGCGGGCAGCACGAAGTAATTCCAGCGGGGCAGGATGGGCTCGAATAGGATGCGGAGTTGGTCGACGGAAGTTGCGGCCGCG
>QEVJ01000006.1 GCA_003576845.1 Planctomycetota bacterium | reverse complement strand
CTCGCGTCGGGCGCGACCGTCCGCTCGGTCCAGGGCGACTTGTCTGCATCCGGCTCGAGGAGCGGCTTGTCGTAGGGCGCGCCCAGGTCGATCCACCTTTCCAAGTGGGCCAGCTCGTCGGCGGTCAGATTCTCGCCCTCGTCGGGCATGTAGGGTTCTTCCAGCCGGGCGGCGAGCTTGTACAGGTGACTCGCCTTGCCGTTGCCGAGCGTCACGGCCGGGCCGGAACTGCCGCCGCGGAGCAAGCCTTCGCGCGTGGTCAGGTTGAACTCGCCCTCCGTGCTGTCGCGTCCGTGGCAATGGACGCATTTGTGAGCCAAGGCGACGCGGACGTGTTTTTGGAACAGCTCGATGCCCGCGGCCGTCTGCTCGGCGGTGAACTCGGGCGGCTTTTCCGCGGCCGGTTGCTCGTCGGCACGAACGCTCGACACGAGCCATGCAACCACGCAAAGCGACACCACCGCAAGCGGCGCGGTGCCTAGACGGAAGAGTCCGATTCGAGACGCGGCCAAGGCGGGCACGACGACCTCCACGATCTGCGGAATCGTTCAGGCGGGATTTCCAACGTCGTGCATGCGCGGCGACGCTGGAACAATCGGGCGGGCGGCGGCATCCGGGAAACGGCACTGCCGACACGACCCGATTATAACCCCGCCGAGAAGACGGTGCAGTCGGGCTGGCGGGAGACGGTCAAATGCGGTCCAGCATCCGCTTCGGCCGCTGTCGGGCCTGCATGCACTCGCGGCACGTGCCGGTGACGATTAACCGATGCCCGGCAACGCGGAAGCCGTTTTGGCGAGCGACAGCGTCGCGGATCGCGATCAGCTCGTCGCTCTTGAACTCGATCAGCCGGTTGCAGGTCGTGCAGTGCAGGTGATCGTGGTTGGGATAGCCGTAGTCGTGCTCGTAGACCGCGCGGCCGCCGAGGTCCATTTTGACGAGCAAGCCCGCTTCGACCAATTCCGTCAGCGTCCGGTAGACGGTCGGGCGGCTGACCTGATCGCGGCCGAGCTTTTGCTGAAGCTGTAAGAGCAGACCGTCGGCGTCGAAATGCTCGTGGTGGCTGAAGACCTCGGCGACGATCAGTCGCCGCTGCTGGGTCATCCGCTTCCCGCGGCTTTGCAGGTACTCCTCGAGCCGTTCGATCGGCGTCAGTGCGACCGTGACGGAGCCTAGCGAGAAATCGGTCGTTTCGGTGGCCATGCCGGAGAGCAGGGAACGCGAATTGGGCAGCGCCGCAGCGGAAGGGACACCGGCGCTTTCGGAATGGGAACGACCAGCCGGAGAGTGCCGCACCGGCGGATCGTTACCCCAATTTTACGCTCCATTCCGCGCGCCAGCAACCGAGCGATGCTACATCAAGGGCGATAGGGCGCATTCCGCGCATCAATTCGTCGATGTGTGCGGTGGCTTTAGCCGATTTCGTCCAGCAACCGATCGACGGCCACGTCGAGTCGCTCCGGCGATTCGTACGTGCCGCCGGCGATCTGCGAGCGGACGCGGGCAACCAACTCGTCGCGAATGTCCGGAACGTCGTGGGCTTGCGAAATCAACTGCGCGGCTTCCGAGATGTCCAATTGGTCACCTATAGCGGGCGTCGCCGGCGCGGCCGTGCGCTGGGGACTGCGAATCGAGTGTGGACCGCTCAATGCTTGCGGGCCGTGAACCTGACTGGGGCCGTAGATTTGCATCCTGTCGTCTCCCGAATTGCGTTGCCGAAGGGAAGTGGGCGACGCTCGATGCGAATTGTCCAGCCAGTTTCGTGTCGCGGCAACCGCTGCCCGGAGTCGGGCCGTGATGGGATGGGGCGGTTGCCGGCGCGTCCTCGTGGAAACGGCGTAGTCGACAATTCGGCGTCTTGCGTCCGGATAAGTGTACGTGTTGTTACGTTCGCCGGACCCGCTTTCCGTGGCTGGGAGTCGACCTCGCGGGCAGAATGACCAGGCGTTGCACCTGTGTCATCGACTCGGGCGAGCGGCGATCCTTCACCAAACTTTCAGCGAACTTCCTGTAGCGAACACCCCGTGATTGAATGCTTGTGCGGCATGTAACGCCGCGGTTCGTTGACGTCGCCATACGGCGTTGTTGCGGTTTGGCGACACGTTTCCGGCCGTGCCGAATGCCGCGTTGCCTCCGCGGTCCAACCGCGTTTCCGAGCATCGACACGCGCTGCGGTTGGCGGCGCGTCGCGTTCTCGATTCTCGTTTCGCCCACAAACATGTCCACGCCGACGGCGGCTCATGCGAGGCCGTGAAATCGCTGGAAATGCCGCGGACACAACTCCAAACCGAACGACCGCTCGACGGCGGGTAGTCCTGCCGCCGAACCGGGAATGGCCGGTTCAATGACTACTATACGCAGTTCCACTGCCGGCGGTTCGGCTCGTGCGGAAAAATCCGGCCGCGCCGGTGCTAGCAACGATGCAAAACGGCGGGCACTTACGGTTCCGGCGAGGATACTAGCGCAATTCGGCAAACAAGGCAATGTCGGACGCCGCCGCCTTCGGAAGCCGTGAGGCGGTCCACCGAGTCTGCAAACCCCACGGACGCTAAATCCCGAGGAACTCTTCCAGCGCCTCGCGCATGACCGCCGCGTCGGGTTTCGTGCCGGTCCATATCTCGAATCCAATCACCGCCTGGTTCACGAGCATGCCCAGGCCGTCGAGCGTCGCGCAACCGTGCTGCTGGGCCTCGGCGAGGAACCGCGTTTGCGGCGGGTTGAAGACCACGTCGGCGACGACCAGCCCTGGTCGCAACGTGCTCGCCAATACCGGCACGCGGGCACTCGAGTCGTTGAGACCAATCGATGTCGCGTTGATCAGCACATTGGCACTTTCGGGCACGGAATACTCGCCCTGCCACGGGACAAGCGTTGCAGCCGCGGCGGTCTTGGACGCGAGCAGATCGACGAGCGGCTGGCCTCGTTCCGCCGTCCGATTGACGATCGTAATGGCAGCGGCGCCGGCGACGGCCAGCTCGACGGCCACGGCCCGTGCGGCGCCGCCTGCGCCGAGCACGACAATCTGCTTGCCGACTGGGTCGATGACGGTTCGCAAGGACTGTACAAATCCTTTGCCGTCTGTGTTCTCGCCGACGAGCCGGCCGTCGATGTGATTCGCGCAATTCACCGCCCCAATCAGTTCTGCCGCGGGACTGAGCGCGTCCAGGAGCGGGACGACGGCGACTTTGTGCGGGACGGTGAAGTTGCCGCCGCGAAAGCCCATCGCCTTCATGCCGCGGACCGCGTCGGCGAGCTGCTCCGGCGCAACTTCAAGCGTGAGATAGCGCCAATCGAGTCCCGCCGCGGCAAAGGCTTTTTCCATCATGTACTGCGTGGGGTTCCCGGCGACGGGCTGGCCCATGCAGCAGACGATTTCTTGGAGCGCGGGGCTGGACAAGGTAGGAGCAGGGGTCGGGGGTCAGGGATTTGGGATTCGGAGTTCGGGATTCGCGCGGACGCTGCGCACTTCCCACCGCCCACGAGCCTCGCCGATTCTAGCGAGCGGCGGCTGTGGCGAAAACTCGGGGTTGCGTGGCGCTTGATCGCCCGGCTTGGTCCCCGGGCGCGATTCGAGCATAATAGTGAATAGATGTTCGCGGGGCGAACGCGGTTTCTTGTTTTTCCGCCGGACGAATCGAATGGTGGCATGGCCGACGATCCGCACGCCTCCCCCGACGGCGACGACGACATGGCCGAGCTCCTGGCGGCGTGTCGGAAAGGCGACGCGGCGGCTTCGGAGGCGATTTTCCATCGCTACGTGAACCGGCTCGTGGCCTTCGCCCGCACGCGCCTTTCGGCGAAGCTGGCCCAGCGCGTCGATCCCGAGGACGTCGTCCAGTCGGTCTATCGGAGTTTCTTCACCCGGGCCCGCAACGGCCAATACACCCTGGATCGCAGTGGCGACCTCTGGCGGCTGCTGGCGACGATCACCATCAACAAACTGCATAAGCAGGTCGAGTTCCACTCGGCCCAAAAGCGGTCGTTCGACCGCGAGCAGAGCCTTTCGGCCGAGGACAGCCTGGGAAACTTCCCCGCCGAGCAGCTTGCCCGGGAGCCTTCGCCGGCGGATGCGATGGCGGCGGTCGAGGAGCTTCAATTGGTGATGGAAAGGCTCTCGCCGCTCCAGCGGCAAATGTTGGAGCTGTACCTGCAGGGCAACGACATCGCGGAAGTCGCCGCCACGGTCGAACGAAGCGAACGGGCCGTGCGGCGGTTGCTGGCACTCGTCAAGCAGCAGCTTGCGGACCGCGCGGCACAGGTCGCGGTGGGTTAATTGCGCGCAGGCACACGGAGCCATGAAGTTCTTCGATTGGTTTCGGAAGAAGCAGTTCGTTCCTCATCGTTCAACCGATGAAGCGCAGCTACCGCCAAAGGCGCGTAAGCGCGACGTAGACTTTCTTATTGCCTCGATTTCCAATCTGGCCGAGGACCATTGCGCTTTTGAAACGAAGGCACAGGCAGTAGCGCGCCAACTCGACGGACCTTTTGTGCTGAAAGAATTAGAGGATCGCCTGCACAGCCCCACGAAGCCGCCGGATCGCTTCGATTATCCTCAACGCGGGTTCGGGGTATGGCTCGCGTACTGGCAGCGCGCCATCTTCGAGATCCTCTTTCACTATCGCGAGCGGGCGATACCGTTTCTACGCCGCGTCGGGTTCGGCGAATACGATTGGACTCAGGCGAACGCCATTGCGATACTCTGTCGCTTGGCGGCCGAAGGGATCGAACGGTTTTCGACGCTCGATGCTCTACGTCGCGAGTTCCCGGATTTTCGTTTCGAGGCGCAACTATATATTGTACAGGACCTCGAGACGGCAGCGTCGCGAGACAACTCGGTCGCCGACGTGGTACGCGAGCTACGGGACCTGCCAGAATGGCGGGAAGCGCTTCTCGAATTGCGCGGCGATGGTGCCAAATAGCCCTTCGGCTTCATAGCCTCGGTAAGCTGCGTCGTTGTCAAGCCCACTCTTTTCTCACCCTTGTTGTGCGTTTCACGTGAAAAGTTGCGCAAACGATTTGCATTAAGGGCGACGAGCAGGGCGGAAGTCAATGCAAAATGCAAAGTGCACAATGAAAAATGAAGCTGGAAACGAAGTCTTTGCGATTTTTCTTCATTTTTCGTTCTGCCTTTTGCATTCCCTCAGCGGTCGGCATCACTTTGCCGCGCGGCCGAGCAGGTAGGAGATCACATCCGCCAGTTCCTGCGGCGGGATTTGCTTCTCAAGGCCCTCCGGCATGAGCGAAACGCCGGAACTGCGCAGGGCGTCGATTTCTTCGCGCAAGATCGTCTCGCCGGCGCCTTCTGCGCGGCGGAGCGAGACGCTCGTCGCCGTTTCCGCGGCGATCGTGCCCGTCACAGTGCGGCCGTCGACCGTTCGCAACGTGTAGTTGATGTATTGTGGATTGACTTCGCGGTTCGGGTCGAGCACGGCGAGCAGAATGGCTTCCGCTCCCCGATTGCCGATCGCGGCCAGGTCCGGCCCGACGGCGTGGCCGTAGTCGTCGAGCCGGTGGCACGCGGTGCACGTCTTGCGAAAGGCCGTCTTACCGCGCTCGGCGTCGCCGGACTTGGCGAGCGCTTCGCGATACGCGGCGATTACCTTCTCGCGCTCCTCGCGCGTCGCCGCGCCGCGACCGACAAACGCCTCGCGGGCGAGTTCGCGAATCTTCGCGTCGCGATGCTCCGCGAGCGCGTTGGTTCGCGCCGGGTCGAGGTAGACGTCGGCCAGGCGACCGTCTTTCACCGCGGCCAGAAACAGCGGAATCCGCTCGTCGCGGGCGAGCAGCGCTTCCACCGCTTCCGCACGCGCCGTCGGGGAAAGCCCTTCCCAAGCGTCGATAATCGTATGGGCCGCGCTGGCCTCTTTGGTCCGCGCAAGCAGCGCGATCGCCGCCCGCTGCAACTCGCCCGGCGTCTGCGGCGCGAGCAATTCGCCGACGACTCGCTGCGCCTGGTCGAACGAAGCGAGCGACAGCGTTTCGACGGCCGCCAGGCGAACGTCGAGCTTCGCGTCCGCGTCCACGGCGTCGTCGAGGGCCGTGGCAATCTGTCCGCGAACGAGCCGAGCGAGATTTCCGTCCTCGGCGCGAAGCTTCGCGGCTGCCGGGCTGTTGGCGCGGGACAAACCCTGGGCAAGAGCGACCGTCAGCTTGCGCGCCGCCGCATTGCTCGCGGGAAGCCGCTCGATGCGGTCGACGAGCGCCGCGAGTTGCTCGGCGTTCGCCTCTCGACCGGCAAGCATCGCGGCTTCGCTCAAGAACTCGCCGATGTTCGCCACGGCCTTCCGGTCGTCGCTGTCGACGATTGCCAGCAGCAGGCCCGCCGCGCGCCCGGCAGAAGAACTGAGAACGGCGAACCGCATCCAGCGGTCGTTGCCGTCGCGTAATGCGAACTTGGCAAGCGCGGCGGTCGTTTCCTTCGCGGCCGGGAAGTCTCCTAGCGAAAACGCGGCCTGATAGCGTACGCGCGGATCGGGGTCGTTCACCAGGTTACACAGCGCTTCGATCGCGTCACCGCCTGCGATACGGTTCGCACGCATTCCGAGTAATCGTGCGGCGTGTTCGCGCACACGTGGATCCTCATCTCTCGTGCCTGCGACCATATCACGTTCGCCGAGCACGTCCGCCCCCAGATAGAGATACAAACCATGAAGACGAACGACAGGCCTGCTACTGAAAGAGCTGACCCATGCCGTGATTGCAGCTTCTTCGCCGTCCTGCCTCTCGTATAACAGCCGCGCAACGGTGTCTCGGCGCCAACCATTCTCACTCTCAAATTGCTCGCCGAGTTCTTCACTCGTCATCCGATCCAACCGCGGCGGCTTCTCGTACTCATATCCCGGCGGCTCGATCCGCCAAATCCGCCCCCGATCGCGGCCGCTGGTCAAATCGAGATGCTTCTTGATCGCCGGCGGCAAGCTCGCCGGATGCTCGATGACCTCGCGATACATATCGGCGACGTACAAGCACCCGTCCGGTCCGTTCGCGAACTGCACCGGGCGGAACCAGATGTCGCTCGACGCGACGAACTCGCTCTTCTCGTCCATCCGCCGTGCGACCAACCCGACGCCGGCCGATTCGAGCCGCTTACGATGGATGAGATTGCTCCCCACGTCGCCGACAATGGCCAGACCGCGATGTTCTTCGGGCCAGCCGTCGCCGCGGTAAATCGTCACGCCCGTCGCCGACGTGAAATACCCCGCCGCGCGCCCGCCGCCTTCGATCGGTCCCGGCGCCTTGCCCGAGACGCGCAACTCGGTCCGCACGATCCGCCACGGCTCTACCGGGCTGCGGCGAAACACTTCCGCCGCCGGACCTTCCGCCGCAATGTCCACGAGCGGCGGCGGCGCGGCCAAGAGCGGATTGCGGGCCGCATACCGATCTTCGTACATCACGAGTTGAATGTGATTGCTGTTCGAGCAGACGAACTTGCGGCCCCAGTCGTCGAACGACATCCCGTGCTGAGCGCCGCCGCTTTCGAGCCGCAGGCCGAATGAACGCGGATCGAAACTAAAGTCGCGGCCGCGGGCATTGAGCGGCTTTTGCTCCGCCACGTCGCGGCCATCGAGCGTTTTTTCGGCCACGACGCGCAGCTCTCCGCCCGCGCTGCTCGTCGCGCCGTGAATCCGATTGTCGAGCGACCAGCGGAGCGAGTTGACGAGTCCCTGCACGTTCGAGCGGCCAAAACCGGCGATAATCTCGCGCCGCACGTCCGCCACGCCGTTGCCGTCGGTGTCCTTGAGATAAAGAATGCCCGGAGCGGCCGCGACGAACACGCCGCCATCGTAGCAAGTCACCGCCGTGGGCCACGAGAGCCCTTCGGCGAACACGGTCGACGCCTCGAATTTGCCGTCGCCGTCGCTATCGGTGAGCAACCGCACGCGGCCGAGCTTCTCCTCGGCCTGTTCGCTGTAGTCGCGCATCTCGACGACATACAACCGCCCCGCCGCGTCGAACTCCATCGCCACCGGATCGATAACCACCGGCTCCGCGGCGACGAGCGTCATGCAAAAGCCGTCGTTAAGGGCAAAAGTCTTCTTCGCAGCGGCCGGCTCGACGGGAGGAATCCGCGGCAGTCGGGTGGAGAAATCGGCGTCGCTTGCTTCCGATGCTTTCGGAGGCGGCGGCGCGCCACAACAAACCGGTTGTTCGACGAGCAGCGCTGCGGCGAATCCGACAACGGCGATAAGGTCATGGACTTGGATCATAAGTTTCTTCTGGGGCGGATGCGGTTGCCATTGCCACTCTGACGCCAGATTATTTATCGCGGTTGTGGTTCGCAAGACTTTCACCGGGGGCGTCGCGGTTGATCTCGCGTTCACGCCAGCATCTGCTTAGAATCGAAACGGTCGAAATCCCGGCCAATCGAACGTTTCTTTCTGCCGCGCCGCGGAGTTGCCGTCGCGCGGTCGGACGTCAGCAAATGGGCGGTCCTGCGTGCCTTCGTTCGTAGCTTGGTCGCTGCTCGATGCCGTTCGCCGTGCCGGGGCTTTTGCCGGGATGCTCGCGGTCGCGCTAGTGCTGCCGACGAGCGCGTGCGGCGCGAATTTCTTGGGTCTCGGCGACTTGCCGGGCGGGAACTATTCGAGCGGGGCGAATGGAATCTCGGCCGACGGTTGCGCCGCGGTCGGCGTGGCGACATCGGCCGCGGGAAGCGAAGCGTTTCGCTGGACGCTCGCCGAGGGCATGATCGGCTTGGGCGACTTGCCCGGCGGAACCGCGAACAGCGGGGCCTGGAACGCGTCCGCCGACGGCAGCGTCGTCGTCGGCACGAGCGCGGCGGACGGCGGCGCGCAGGCCTTTCGCTGGACGCGCGAGACCGGCATCGTCGGCCTGGGCGATCTTGCCGGCGGCGTGTCGTTCAGCGTTGCACACGGGGTCTCGGCCGATGGGAACACGGTCGTCGGGTACGGCCACAGCGCCGCGGGGCAAGAGGCCTTTCGCTGGACGCCGCAAACCGGAATGGTCAGCCTCGGCGACTTTGCCGGTGGGGATCAATACAGCGCCGCCGCGGGCATCTCGGGCGACGCTAGCGTGATCGTCGGACTGGGAAGCTCGGCCGAGGGCATCGAGGCGTTTCGCTGGACGGAGCAAACCGGCATGGTGGGGATCGGTGGGCTGCCCGGCGGAGAAAGCCTCAGCGGCGCAAATAGCATTTCCGGCGACGCCGCGATGGTCGTTGGCGTCGACTACTCGAATCTGCCCGGCCAGGCGTTCGCGTGGTCCGCTCAAGATGGCCTCAACCCGCTGGGCTTCCTCCCGGAAGCAGGCAGCATCGACACGAGCCAGGCTTACGACGTATCCGTGCTGGGGCGGGTGATCGTCGGAACCGCCAGCACCCCGGCGGAGGGAAATATCGCCGTGGTTTGGGACGAAGGCCACGGCCTGCGGCGGCCCGACCGGATTCTCGCGTCCCAAGGAGTCGATCTCACCGGTTGGCGGCTGACCGACGCGACCGGAATCTCCGACGACGGTCAGGTGATCGTCGGCCGGGGCTACAACCCGAGCGGTTTCGCCGAGGCCTGGATGGCGATCGTCTCGCCGCTCGCGAACCCGGCGAATCCGGGCGATGTCAACCAGGATGGGCGAGTCGACCGGGCGGATCTGGCCGTGATGTTGAGCAATTTCGGCGCGGAATGCGGCGCCGGGTTTTACCAGGGCGACCTCGACGCCGATCGGGCGTTGACGATGAACGACATCATGTTCTGGCGACGGCATTTCGGGACCTCGTATCCGGCCAATTCCGCCGCTGCCGTGCCCGAACCGGCCTCGACAACGCTCGCGTTGATCGGTCTATTGGCAGCGGCGGCCAGCCTCGCTCGACGCCGCAACTGACGCCAACAAGTCCTGCGCCCATTGCCCGTGGCGGACGAGCCGGTGGAAGCGCGATGGCATGAGTTCTCGGCTCATCGCTCCGCATTCGTCCTTCATCACTTGCCATCCCCTTGACCGCCCTCACGGAGGATTCCCGTGTCGACCGAAGCCCGCGCCTCGAACTTCATCGAAGAGATCGTCGAGGAAGACCTCCGCACGAACAAATACGGCGGCCGCATTCACACCCGCTTCCCGCCCGAACCGAACGGCTACTTGCACATCGGCCACGCCAAGAGCATCTGCTTGAACTTTGGCCTCGCCCAAAAATACGGCGGGCTGACGAACCTCCGCTTCGACGACACCAACCCGACCAAGGAAGACACCGAGTACGTCGATTCGATCATGGCGGACGTGCGCTGGCTCGGTTTCGACTGGGGCGATCGGCTGTTCTATGCTTCCGACTACTTCGAGCAGCTTTTCGACTACGCCGTGCGATTGATCGAAGCCGGCAAGGCGTACGTTTGCGATCTTTCCGCCGATCAGACGCGCGAATTCCGCGGCACCTTGACGCAGCCCGGCAAAAACAGTCCGTATCGCGACCGCAGCGTCGGCGAAAACCTCGATTTGTTTCTGCGGATGAAGGCCGGCGAGTTTCTCGACGGCACGCGCACGCTGCGGGCGAAAATCGACATGGCCCATCCGAACCTCAACATGCGCGATCCGGTGATGTACCGCATCTTGCACGCGCATCATCACCGCACCGGCGACAAGTGGTGCATTTATCCGATGTACGACTGGACCCACGGGCAGAACGACTCGCAGGAGCGGATCACGCATTCGATCTGCACGCTGGAATTCGAGAATCACCGGCCGCTGTACGACTGGTTCATCAAGGAACTCGGTATTTTTGCCCCGCAGCAGATCGAGTTCGCGCGGCTGAACCTCACGTACACGATCATGAGCAAGCGGTGGCTGTTGCAGCTCGTGAAAGAGAAGCGCGTGACCGGCTGGGACGATCCGCGGATGCCGACGATCTGCGGTTTCCGCCGCCGCGGTTACACGCCCGAGGCGATCCGCGCATTCTGCGATCGCATCGGCGTGGCGAAGTTCAACAGCACGATCGACATGCAGGTGCTCGAAGGGGCGATTCGCGACGACCTCAATCGCCGGGCGAACCGCGTCATGGCCGTGCTCCGGCCGCTCAAGGTCGTGATCGAAAATTATCCCGACGGCCAGACCGACGAACTGGAAGCGATCAACAACCCCGAAGACCCATCGGCCGGCACGCGGAAAGTGCCATTCTCGAAGACGCTCTACATCGAACAGGACGATTTCCGCGAAACGCCGCCGAAGGGATATTACCGCCTCGCGCCGGGCGTGGAGGTGCGGCTGCGGTACGCCTATTTCATCAAGTGCGTCGACGTCGTGAAAAACGCGGCGGGCGAGGTCGTCGAACTGCGCTGCACGTACGATCCGACCACCCGCGGCGGTAACGCACCCGACGGCCGCAAGGTGAAGGGCACGATCCACTGGGTCTCGGCCCAGCACGCTCACTCCGCCGAAGTCCGGCTCTACGATTACCTGTTCAACAAGCCGGACCCGAGCGACGTGCCCGAGGGCGAGACGTTTCTCGCGAACCTGAATCCGAACTCGCTCGAAACGATCGCCGACGCGAAGCTCGAACCGAGCCTGGCCGCCGCCAAGCCCGGCGACCGCTTCCAGTTCGAGCGGCTCGGCTACTTCTGCGCGGATACGAAGGACTCGCAGCCCGGCAAGCCGGTGTTCAACCGCACGGTGACGCTCAAAGACACGTGGGCGAAACTGGAACGGAAGTCTTAAGCCGGCGATTTGAGCAATCGCGCGACGGTAGCGATCGTAGCGATCGTAGCGATTGTCGCGGTCGCATGGGCTGCGATGGCGGCGGCGCGGGACGGGGCGCGAAAAAGTTGCGTGCTCCGCTGCGGGTGAGCATGATGAAGACTTCTGCACGCGAACCGGGCCGAATCGCGGTCCGATAGGCCATCCATCCACCCGGTCGATCGAAGATATGCCAAAGTCACTTCGCGGATTCGTTCGTGCCGCGTACAGTCGATTTCTGCGTCCCTGGATCAAAACGCGGATCAACCGCCAGCGCGTCAAGCTTCCTTGGGATGTTTGGGGCTACTGGCGGTTGTTCACGATCGAGGGTTTGAACCTAGTCGAAAAGCTGACGCTATTGTGCCGGTTCCTCAAGGTCGATTGGGGTATCGTGCATGGCCACAAACCGTGCGAAGTTTCCGAAGTTTGCCGCGTCCTCGCCGAGCGTCGCGGCCGCGATAACGAAACGTTTCTGGAAGCCGGCTGCTGGAACGGAGGCAGTTCCGCGAAGTTCAGCATCGTTTGCAAGATGCTCGGGTATCGGCTGGCCGTCTACGATTCGTTTCAGGGCGTCGAAGCCGTGCCCGAGGAGGCAGCCGCCGGGAATTACGACTTCGCGGGCGAATATGCGGCGCCGCAGGACGTCCTTCGCGAAAACCTTGCTCGGTTTGGCGAACCCGATGTCGTCAGCATCAATCCCGGCTGGTTTTGCGATACGCTCGCCGGGCGGAAGCTCGATCTGTCGATTCGCGGCGTGTTCCTCGATTGCGATCTGGCCAAAGGATCGCAAGAGGTGCTCGAAAGCGCGGTCCCGGCGCTAACCGCGGACGGCTGCATCTTTACGCAGGACTATCACATTCGGCCGGTTCGAGAACTGCTGCACGATCCCCAAACGTGGAGTGGGTTGGGCGTCGCGCCGCCGAAGATCACGTTTCTATGCTTGCATCTGGCTGCGCTTCGCTTCGATGCCAAGTCCCCGGTCCGCACCGCGGAACTGACGACTGCCTGACGATACGACGGCCTGAGGTTGACGACGGCGTGCGGGCGGCGAGGGGCGGCTCGCGAATCGATTATGACGACCAAATGGAGAAAGGCTTGCGGCAATCCATGGTTTTTTCACGGCCGTTTTCTAACGCCTGGGTATAATGAAGGGGCCTGTCCCCAGCTCCCGTCTCGCGCGGCTCTTCCGGTAGAATTCAGGCCGGTTGAGTCGATGCTCGTCCGTCGCGTAGGTTCCGAAATATGCACGTGCGGCCGCTTCTGTTTGCCAAGATCGCGGTATTTGCGGCCCTGGTCGTTCTCCCGGCTATCAGCCATGCCCGCGCGCCGACCAACGAAGAGCAACTGATGGTCGAAATGGTCAACCGGATGCGGATGGACCCGCAGGCGGAGTTGGCCAGGCTGGTGAACATCAACACGGTGCCGACGGTCTTTTGGGGTACGCCAAAATCGTCCGACACCAGCACCCTCAACGCCCTGAACTTCTTCAACGTTCAGGCGCCGACGCTGTACACCCAGTGGCAATCGCTCACGCCCGCTCCGCCGGTCGCGTGGAACGAGCAACTCGCCGTCTCGTCCCAGACGTACTCCAACGTGATGATCGCGGCCAACGCCCAGGCCCACGATCTCGACGAGCACAAGTTTCCCAACGGCGACGTCGACCTGGTCGGCCGGATCGAGGCTTCGGGCTACACGTTCGATGGCGAGGACGGTTTCGCCGGCGAGAGCATCTTCGCGTTTGCCGACAACGTGTTTCACGGCCACGCCGCGTTCGCCATCGACTGGGGACAAGGCACGGGCGGCATCCAAAACCCCGCCGGACATCGCGACCTCATCATGGACGCCCGGATGCGCGAAATCGGCATTGGCATCGTTCTCGAGAACAACATCAACACGTCGGTTGGCCCGCGGGTAATCACGCAGCACTTCGCGGTCGACGACGCCGACGGCCCGTTTCTCACCGGCGTCGTCTACCGCGAGAACGACAATAACAGCTTCTATTCCGTCGGCGAAGGCCTGGGCGGAATCACCGTCGTCGCCACCGACACGGCCAACGGCCAAAAGTTTACGACCACGACCTACGGTTCCGGCGGATACAACCTCGAACTTCCCACCGGCCGCAGTTACAACCTCATTGCGTCCGGTCCCGGCTTGGGGCAATTCACCGCCTCGGGCCTGTTCGTCGGCACCGACAACGTCAAATTCGACTTCATCTCGACAAGCACGCCGCTGTTGGGCGACGCCAACATGGACGGCATCGTGAACCGCCGCGACATCGCCGTCGTGACGAGTAATTTCGGAATGACGAGCGGCGCGCTCTGGGGCCAAGGCGATTTCAACTTCGACGGCAAAATCACGCCGGCCGATCTGATCGTCGTCCGAAACAACCTCTCGCCGGGCGCCTCGCCCGCGGCCGTGCCGGAACCGTCGTCGCTAGCCTTGCTGGGCATGGGGCTCGTGGCCGGAGCCATCGCCTCGCTCCGCCGCTGCCCTCGCTGCGGTATTTCGTAGGTCAGGCCAAGCGGCAAACGACCCTCCATCATCGATTACCCCACCTCGCGCCGACCTGACGTTCCGTCGGAGGTTGCGTCTTTACTCCCAGCGGTCCAGCCGCGGCTATAATGCCCCGCATACCGTTCACTGAACGTGAACGCCCTCTCGATTGCGGCGGATTCTCCATGATGGACGTTGCTTTGCTCCGGCGAGTGGCGAGCGCCTTTGTCCCATTATTGGCAATGCTCCCCGTGACGGGCCACGTCGCCGGCGCGGAGCTGCGTGGCGAGATCGTCGATGCCGCCACGCAGCAGCCGATTCCCGCGCGGATCTACGTCCAGCACGAATCGAGCCGCTGGCATTTCGTCCGTTCGGCCGACACACGCGGCACGGCCGTCGTGTACGACAAAACGAATTGGATCAACGCGAACAGCGTCGAAAAGCACACGACGCTCTCGGCCCATCCGTTCGTCGCCGACCTTCCGCCGGGTAAGTACACGCTCACGGTCGAACGCGGCAAGGAGTATTTCACTGAAACGCGGTCTGTCGAGGTTACTGCCGAAAGCCCCGCGAACGTGCGGATCGAACTCTGCCGCTGGACGAACATGGCCGAGCGCGGCTGGTACAGCGGCGAAACGCACATTCACCGTCCGCTCGCTGAGTTGCCGAACCTGATGTTGGCCGAAGACCTGAACGTGGCGCTGCCGCTCACCTATTGGGTCACGCATTCCGGCCGGCCGCCTTCCGCGGGCGACAAGAACGTCGCCGGCGACGTACCCGACCGTCTGATCGAGGTCGACAAGACCCACGTCATCTGGCCCCGAAACACGGAATATGAAATCTTCTCGGTCGGCGAGAAGCGCCACACGCTCGGCGCGATCTTCGCGCTCAATCATCGCTCGATTCTCGCCGAAGGCGTTCCGCCAGTGGGCCCGATGGCGGCCAAAGCCAGAGCGGACGGCGCGATCTTCGACATCGACAAGGCCGATTGGCTCTGGGCGATGTCGCTCATCCCATCGGGCGGCGCCGGAGTTCCTCATTCCGCCCGCCGGCGGCCGTGGCGGCGGCGAATGGGAATGGCTCCGCTTCACCCTCGGCAGCTACTACACGCTGCTCAACTGCGGTTATCCGATGGTCCCCGCGGCGGGAACGGCCAGCGGCGTCCATCCCGTGCCCGTCGGCTTCAGCCGCGTCTATGTCCATTTGCCCGATGGCTTCTCCTATGAACGCTGGATCGCCGGACTGCGGGCCGGACGAAGCTTCGTCACCACCGGACCGATCCTCGTCGCGACCGCAAACGGCAAGCCGCCGGGCGAGACGTTTCGCCTCGACGGCGAGGATGGACGGGTCCGCCTGGAAGGCACGATCGAAAGCGCCCATCCCCTGTCGCTGGTCGAAGTCGTTCGTAACGGCGAAAGCATTCTGACGCTCATGCCGCAGAACCGCCGGAACGCCGCGGGGGCATACGAAAACTCCATCGACGCGGCGCGCGCGACCGTCTCCTTCGACGCCAGCGGGTGGCTCGCCATTCGGTGTTTCGAAGACGCTCCCGGCGGCCGCGTACGCTTCGCCCATACCGCGCCGTGGCGGGTCGAAGTTGCGAGCAAGCCGCTGCGGCCCTCGCGTGCCGAAGCCGAATTCCTCGTCGCCCGCATGCGCGACGAAATCGCCCGTGGCCGCGAAACGCTGCCGCCGGAAGCAATGGCGGAGTACGAACGCGCCCTCGCGGAATACCGCGCGCTCACAACGCGGCCCGAAGCGCACGACAACGCACGAGAGCCGCCGGACGACGCGGCGTTGCGATTCTGGCTCGAAAACATGCTCGTCCACCACGGATTTTCGCGGGCCGAGGTCCGGGCCGCGACGGGGCTTTCGGACGAAGCGATTTCCGCGGCCGTCGAGCGGTTCGGCATCGACCCCGGCAAACGTCCCGAGCGACCGGCCGACGCGCCGCTCGTGGTGTTGCCCTATCCCGGCGGCCGGCACCCGCGAGTCGGCTTCCTGGACGGAGCCTTGAAGCCCCAACGCGAGACCAAAGTGAGCGTGTTCACGCCCTGGGAGAATTCGGCCCCCGACCGCGTGAGTTATGTCGTCGTCGACGTGCCCGAGGCAATCTTCTCGAACCTGGGCCTCACGTACCTCGCCCACACGCATATCCCGACGATTTGGGATCAACGTCCGGGAAGGCTTGAACCGCTCGAATGGCAGCGGCGTGCGGACGGCTCATTCGACGTAGAACGGACATTGCCCAACGGCATCGTCTTCGGCGCGAAAGTCGTGCCCAAGCGGCGGGCGGTGCACATGGAAGTTTGGCTCCGCAACGGCACGGCCGAAAAACTGACCGGTCTGCGGGTGCAAAACTGCGTGATGCTCAAAGGCGCGCCCGGGTTCACCGGCCAAACCAACGCCAACAAGCTGTTCCAAAAGCCCTATGTCGCCTGCCGCTCGGAGGACGGCCGCCGCTGGGTGATTACGGCGTGGCAGAACTGTGTCCGTCCCTGGGCGAACGCCCCATGCCCCTGTCTGCACAGCGATCCACAGTTTCCCGACTGCCCGCCGGGCGAAACGGTCCGCATCCGCGGCGGCTTGTGGTTCTACGAAGGCCCAGATATCGAGGTCGAACTGAAACGGATCAAAGCAACCGATTGGCTGACGAAGGCCAAACCGTAGGCCGCCAAACGTAGGGTGAGTCGAACGAAGTGAGGCCCACCGGGGTTTGTTCGTCGTGCCTCGACCGATTTCCCTCGCACGGTTGGTTGACTTCGCCACGCCGCTTCGCTAGTCTGAATTTCACGTACGTTTAGCGCATTTCCCGCCGACATCTTCCTGTCGATTGCTCGCCGATGGTCGCCTCTTCGGCTCGGGCAGCACGTCGGACCTGTCGGAAAGCTCGGGCCGCCCTGCGGTCCATTCTCTGGCGAGAACCGGTCGCGCACTTGCCGCGTCCAATGCGGCCTGCGCGGCGCTGAGGAACGCGCGGAAACAGATACCGATACGGCGAGAGGCAAAAACCGTTGGCGGGCAAGGCCCGGCGGTTGCGTTCCCTAGAGTGACTGGTTAATCTGCGACGGGCGGCTTCGGCGGCGCGGCGCATGTGATTTGGACACGTTTCGGCAATCGGCGCTCGCGCGCTTGCGGTCGCGTTGCGCTTTTCGCATCGGCAGTTGTGGTGGTTCCTAAGTCTGGCGGGTGGCATGGCCGATTTCACCAAGATCCTCCTGAAGCTCCAAAAGATCAGCCCCGAGCAATTGCAAGAGGCCGAGAAGCTGGCCAAGCGCACCGGCCAGAGCGTCAGCGATACGCTCGTCAAGCTCGAATACGCCACGCCGGAAGACATTACCAAGGCGATGGCCAAGGGCATGGGCCTGGTCTACGTCGATTTGGGGCAAACGCGCGTTCCGGCCGCGGTAATCGAGCTCGTTCCCGAGTCGGTCGCCCGCGAGAACGTGATTCTGCCGCTCGACGCCGAGGACGGCACGCTCCGCGTCGTATGCAGCAATCCGTACGATCTCGACATGATCGACAAACTGCGGTTCATCCTCAACCGCAAGATCGAGCTGGCCCTCGCGCCCAAGGAGCACATTCTCGAAGCAATCAACAAAGCCTACGGCGGCGGCGGCGACGACGATCCCGACTCGATGCTCCAAGAATTCACCGATACGGCGATCGACTTTACGGAAGCCGAGGAGTCCGACCTCAAAGACGCCGACGACGTCGATGCCAGCAGCGCTCCGATCGTCAAGTTCGTCAACCTGATGATCGGCGAAGCGGTTCAGCTTCGAGCCTCGGACATTCACGTCGAGCCGTTCGAGGACCGCGTCCGCATTCGGTACCGGATCGACGGCCGCCTGGTCGAGCGCGACAGCCCGCCGAAGCGTATCTTGGGTGCGCTCTTGTCGCGCATCAAGATTCTCGCCCGCATGGACATCGCCGAGCGCCGCCGTCCGCAAGACGGCCGGATCAAGGTCGACGTCGGCAAGAAGCAGCTCGACCTCCGCGTGAGCATGCTGCCGACGAACCACGGCCAGTCGTGCGTCATGCGGATTCTGGACAAAGACAACATCAAGATCGGCGTCCGGCAATTGGGTCTGTCGGAGGAATGCTACCGCGAGTTCCGCAATCTAATCCGCCGACCCAACGGCATTATCCTCGTCACCGGGCCGACCGGATCGGGCAAGACGACGTCGCTCTACGCCGCGCTCAACGAGCTCAACAAGCCCGACAAGAAAATCATTACCGCCGAAGACCCGGTCGAATACTACCTGCCCGGCATCAATCAGGTCGAAGTGCGGCACGATATTGGTCTCGATTTCGCCCGCATCATTCGCGCCATGTTGCGCCAGGCCCCGAACGTGATTCTAGTGGGCGAAATGCGCGACGCCGAAACGGCCCAGATGGGCATTCAGGCCTCGCTCACCGGCCACTTGGTGTTCAGCACGCTGCACACCAACGACGCCCCCGGCGCGATCACCCGCATGGTCGACATGGGCGTGCCGAGCTATCTCGTCGCGAGCAGCGTCATCGCCGTGATGGCCCAGCGGCTCGTGCGCGTCGTGTGCGCCAAGTGCAAGCAGCCGCACCAATACAGCGACGAAGTCCTGCAAGAAGCCGGCATTTCGCCCGAAATGGCCGCGCAGGCGACGTTCATGAAGGGCAAGGGCTGCAGCAACTGCCAGGGCGGCGGGTATCGCGGCCGCCTCGGCGTGTACGAGCTGATGCTCATCACGTCCAAAATGCGCGAACTGGTATTCGAGAACAAAGCGACGCAGATCCTTCGCGCGGCAGCCATTTCCCAGGGCATGGACACGCTCTATATGGACGCCATGCGGAAGGTCTGCAAGGGGATTACGACGATCGAAGAGGTGTATCGGGTCGCCAAAAAGACTGAACAAGACTAGTGTGCGAAAGTTTCAAGTCTCAAGTCCCAAGGCTCAAATAAGGCTTAAGGTCAAAGGTTCAATGGCCAATGGTCTTGGTCCGCCTTAAACCTTCCGCCTTGAACCTTATTTGAGCCTTGAAACTTGAGACTTGAACCTTCAGCACAGAGGGCTTGACTTCACCGAACAACGTCAAATCAACGGATTTCGCCCACTCCCGCCAATTTTGGCCTTGGTTTTCGGCCGGCGGTGGGCGAATAATAATCAAGCGGGCTTCGGCCTGGGCAATCATTTCTCCCTTCTCGGCATGGAACAGATTCTTATCGAGAAACTGCTGAACGCGGTCGTAAAGCAAAACGCCAGCGATTTGCACATTGCCGTCGGTCAGCCTCCCGTCTTGCGCTTGAGCGGCCGGTTGCGGAAGCTCGACACGAAAGTGCTCGAGCCCGACGACACCATGGCCCTGATGAAGAGCGTCGCTCCCCCGCGGGCTCAACAAGAATTGCAGGAGCACGGCGGCGCCGACTTCGGTTTCGCCTTCGGCGACCTGTGCCGGTTCCGCGTTTCGATCTTCAAGCAGAAGGGCCACGTCGGGATGGTGCTGCGGCAAATCCCGAACAAGCTCCTGACGATGGAAGACCTCAAGCTGCCGCCGGTCTGCAAGCAGCTCGTCATGCGCCCGCGCGGTCTGTTTCTCGTCACGGGTCCGACCGGCTCCGGCAAGACGACCACGCTGGCCTCGATGATCAACTACATCAACGAGACCCAAGACCACCACATCATCACGATCGAAGACCCGATCGAATACTATCACCCGCACAAGAAGTCGACGGTCAACCAGCGGGAAGTCGGCGTCGACGTGCCGAGCTTCTCGGAGGCCCTTCGCCGCGCGTTGCGCCAAGACCCCGACGTCGTGCTCGTCGGCGAAATGCGCGACCTGGCGACGATCGAAGCCGCCATTTCCGCCGCCGAGACGGGCCACCTCGTGTTCGGCACGCTGCACACGACCGGCGCCCAGGGCACCGTGAACCGCATCATCGACGTATTTCCCACGAGCCAGCAAGAACAAATCCGCGCCCAGTTGTCGACGTCGATCGTCGGCATCCTGTCGCAGGCCCTGATTCCGAAGATCGGCGGCGGACGCATCGCCGCGTTCGAGATGCTCGTCTGCATCCCGGCCATTCAGAACCTGATCCGCGAAGCCAAGACGTTCCGCATCAACTCGTCGATCCAGACCGGGGCCAAGCACGGCATGGTCCTGCTCGACGATTCCCTGTTTAACCTCTGGCACACCGAGCAGATCACCGCCGAAGACGCGCTATCCAAGTCGAATCTGCCGGACGACCTGGCGCGACGGATCGCCAACGCCAAACGGGGCGTGTTCGACAAGCCGCCGACGCCGGAGAAAGACGAATAGGTCGAAAGTTCAAGGTTTAAGTATCTAGGCTCAATTTTCAAATAAGGCTTAAGGTCGAAGGTTTAAGGTTTAAGCAAGGCTGAAGGTAAGAGTAAAGGCCGGCATTTCTAGCCTCCAACCTCTAGCCTCCAACCTCTAACCTCTAACCTCCAACCTCTAACCTCCTCCTCGCATCGGTCGGTTAGTCGTATGGCGATGAAGCGTTTGGCACAGGTGCTGGTCGAGCTCAAAATGCTCAAGCCCGAGCAGGCGAAGGCCGTGCTCGAAGAGCAGAAGCGGAACCGCAAAGACGAACTGATGGGCAAGATCGCCCTCGACATGAACCTGCTCACCGAGGAGCAGTTGGTCGAGGCCCTCGGCGTGCAGATGAACATGCCGACGATCTCCCTCCAGGGCGTCCAGCTTCCGCAGAAGGTGCTCGATAAGATCACGCCGCAAATGGCGCAGATGTATCGCATCGTGCCGCTCAAGTTTGACGAGGACACGCTGACCATCGCGATGGCCGATCCGCAGAACCTGGCCGTCCGCGACGAATTGCGAACGCTCTTGGGCTACAACATCCGCGGCGTCGTCGCCAGCGAGCGGGACGTGCTCGCCGCGATCGAGCGATACTACAACGAAGAGGCCGACAGCGTCGAAAAGATCGTCCGCGAGATGGAATCGGACGCCGACCTGAAAAAGGCGATGTCCGAAGGGGGCGGCGCCTTCGACTTGACCAAGGCCGAGGAACTGGCCGACAGCGCCCCCGTCCGCAAGCTGCTCAATATGGTCTTGTTGCTGGCGATCAAGGACCACGCCAGCGACATCCACTTCGAGCCGTTCGAGGACGAGTTCCGCATCCGCATCAAGGCCGACGGCGTGTTGTACGAAATCGTGCCGCCGCCCAAGCACCTGGCGTTCGCGATCACTACCCGCATCAAGGTCATGGCGAACCTCGATATCGCCGAGCGCCGCCTGCCCCAGGACGGCCGCATCGAGCTGACCGTCGGCGGGCATCCGGTCGACTTGCGCGTCTCCGTGCTGCCCACGATGTTCGGCGAAAGCTGCGTGCTGCGGGTGCTCGACCGGACGGTGACCGCGTTGAGTCTCGAATCGGTCGGCATGGACGGGCCGACGCTCAAGGCGTTTCGCGGCGTCATCGACAAGCCCAACGGCATCATTCTCGTCACCGGCCCGACCGGCTCCGGCAAGACGACCACGCTGTACTCGGCCCTCTCCGCGCTCAACACCATCGACGACAAGCTGATTACGACCGAAGACCCCGTGGAATACGACATCGACGGCATCGTCCAATGTCCGATCGACGCCTCGATCGGCGTGACGTTCGCGTCGTGCTTGCGGGCGATTTTGCGGCAAGACCCGGACCGGATTCTGGTCGGCGAGATTCGCGACCAGGAAACGGCGGAGATCGCGGTGCAGGCGTCTCTGACCGGCCACCTCGTGTTCAGCACGCTGCACACGAACGACGCGCCGAGCACGGTCACGCGGCTCCGCGACATGGGCGTGCCGCCGTTCTTGATCACGGCCACGGTCGAGGCGATTCTCGCCCAGCGGCTCGTTCGCCGAATTTGTACCAACTGCAAGGAAGAAGCCAAGCCGACCGAGGAGCAGTTGCTCGACTTGGGCGTGAGCGAGAAGGACGCCGCCGGCAAGAAGATCTATCGCGGCCGCGGCTGCGACAAGTGCAACAATACGGGCTTCAAGGGCCGCTTCGGGCTGTTCGAGCTGATGGTCGTCAACGACGAGATTCGCGACATGATCATGCGGAACGCCTCGCGCGACGAGCTCCGCGACACGGCCCGCGGCTACGGCATGGTCACGCTTCGCGACGCGGGCATCAAAGCCCTGTTCGAAGGCGTGACGACGATGGACGAGGTGATTCGCGAGACGATTCTGGACGCTTAGCAGTTTGTGGCGCGGGTAGGAGACCCGCCACAACGACGTAGGACGGATTGCAATCCGTCCTACGGGGGGTGGTCGCGTTTTGATTCACGAGCGTGTAAAGTAAAAACAGGAACAGGGGTCAGGATTCGGGATTCAGGTTTCGGCGGAAGGACTTCCCCGAAGGACGAATCCTGAATCCCGAATGCCAACTCACGGGGCACAGCCGAGTCGAGGTTCGCCATGCCGACTTTTCAATTCGAAGCGATGGACGCGTCCGGTCAGGAGATCAAGGACGTCATCGAAGCGCCAACCGAAGCCGAGGCGACGGCCACCATCAAGCAGATGGGGTACTACGTCACCAAAATCGGCGTCAAAAAAGGCAAGGCGAAGAAAGCCGCCGGCGCCGCTGCCAAGAAGAAGGGCAAGACCTTCGTCATCGGCGGCGTCCCGCAAAAGGTCATCACCGGCTTTACCCGCCAGCTTTCGATTCTCCAAGACGCCGGCCTGCCCATCCTGCGGAGCCTCAAGATTCTCGAAGGCCAGTGCAAGCCGGGCCGGATGAAGAACGCGCTCATCGACACCTGCGACGAGATCGAAGGCGGCTCGACCCTCTCCGAGGCGATGAACAAATCGCCCAAGGTCTTCGACCGGCTCTACGTGAACATGATCAAAGCCGGCGAAGCGGGCGGCGCGCTCGAAGTCATTCTCCGCCGTCTGGCCGAGTTCCAGGAACGGTCGCTGGCGCTCAAGAGGCGCGTCCAAGGCGCGCTTATCTATCCGATCTTCGTCGTGTTGTTCGCCGTGGCGATTCTGGCGTTCATCATGATCTTCATCGTGCCGAAGTTCGAGGAAATCTTCCGCGAGTTCGACGCGACGTTGCCGCCCGTCACGCAGATGCTGATGGACTTCTCGCGGGGTGTGGTCGAGTATTGGTATGCGATTCCGCTCGTGCCGATCTCGCTGTGGCTGTTCATCAAGCTGATGCGAAAATTCCCGGCGGGCCGCGAAGGTTGGGATATTTTCCTGTTGAAGATGCCGATCTTCGGAAGCCTGGTCGAGAAGAACGCGCTCGCCCGCAGCACGCGCACGCTGGGCACGCTGATCTCCTCCGGCGTGCCGATTCTCGAAGCCTTGAACATCACGCGGGAAACGACCGGTAACGCCGTGTTCGAGAACATCTATCAGAAGATCAGCGAGTCGATTCGCGAGGGCGAACCGATCGCCAAGCCGATGAAGCAATACTCGAAGACGTCGTTCCAGCCGTTCGCGGCCGTCTTCTTCTTCGTGTTCATTCCCGTCGTCGGCGTCGTCATCTACTTGATGCGAGCCAACAAGCGGGTGATCGACGACCTCGTGGTGAACATGGTCGACGTCGGCGAGGAAACCGGCGAACTCGACACGATGCTCTACAAGGTCGCCGACAACTTCGACGAGGAAGTCAAGGTGCTGACCGAGGGTTTGACGAAGCTCATGGAACCGCTCCTCATCATCTTCCTGGGCGGCGCCGTCGGGTTCATCGTCATCGCCTTGTTCATGCCGCTCGTCGGTTTGATCGAGAAGTTGTCGAGCAGTGCGTGAGGTCGGGGGTCAGGGGGCAGGGGCCAGGGGTCAGGGGCCAGGGGTCAGGGACAAGGGGTGGTTACGAAAGCAATTTTGGGACGCACCGCGGCGAACGCGGCGCGGAGAAAGGGATTGGTGAGACGTATGAAACGGAACGGAAAGAATCGGCGGGCCGGCTTTACGCTGGTCGAGTTGTTGGTCGTGATCGTCATCATCGGCATTCTCGCCAGTTTGGTGACGATGGCCGTGTTCGGCGCGATGAAGGATGCAAAATCCAAAGACATGCAGCAGGAATGCTCGAAGATTCTCGGCGCATTCGAGAGCTTCAAGGAGAAATTCAACTCCTTGCCGCCCGACGGCAACGGCGGAATGGAAAAGATGCGGCGGTTCGTCCGTAAGGCGTTCCCAATGGCGAAAAGCCAATCCACGACGCCCGACGGCGAAGTGACGCAAGCCCAAACGGGTCCGGCGCGGGGGCTCGTCTACTGGCTGAGCGAAATCAGCACCGATCCGCGGCAGCCCTTCCGCAAAGAGTCGGGCGGCTTCGGCGGCCAGAAGCAAGACGAACTGTTCTACAAGTTCTACAACTTCCAGGAAGGCCGGCTGAACAAAGGCAAGTATTACCCGAAGGACTACGATTTCACGCACGACCCGCCGTTCCTGTACTTCAATTGGGAAACTTACGGAATGGCGAGTTATCGCACGCCCGATGGGTTGGCCTTCAAACCTTACGACCGGGGCCAGTCGAATTCGCAAAGCAGCAGCAACCGCGGCGGCGGAAACAGCCGCACGTTCTGCGCGGAGGAATCCTGCCAGATCATCGCGGCCGGACTCGACAAGAAATTGGGCACCGGCGGCACGTTGATGCTCGACAGCGCCCAGGCAGCCGGCGGCGCCGAGTTCATCAGCGAAGAAGACGAAGACAACGTCGTGTCGTTCGACACGCGCAGAATCGGCGATATCAAGGGTTGATGCGCCGCAGTCATTTAGCCCCGCGTGAATACACGCGGGGCAATGGACTCGAACGCGCCGAACGACTCGCCGCTTCGGAGGGCAACGACGAACTTGAGCCGATTGCCCCCGGTGTGTTCACCGGGGGCTAAGTGAGGGCCGGGGGCTAAAGGAAACGCCGCGGCAAACGGTGTTTCGCGGGAGATTCGAACCATGAACATCGCCATTCGTAACCTGCGGCGGCGCGGACGGTCGGCCTTCCGGCCCGATCCGCGGCGCGACGCCGGTTTTACGCTCATCGAGCTGTTGATCGTCGTGACGATCATCGCCCTCGTCGCCGGGATGATGCTGTTCGCCCTGGCCGGAGCGCGGAACAACGCTCTCGAACGCAAAACCAGAACCACGATCCAGCGGCTCAACGAGGCGCTGCTCGCCCGCTGGGTGAGCTACGAAACGCGGCGGATCACATGGCAGGAAGGCCAAGGTCCAAGCGCCGCCACGTCGCCGATCGCCGCCGCCCGGCTGCGGTTGCGCGGGTTGCGCGAGTTGATGCGGATGGAAATGCCGCAGGCCTGGAGCGAAGTCACCGGCCAGCCGACGACCGGCATCGTCCGCCCCGCGGCGAACCGCGCCTATCAGCGGCGGATCAACGAAGCCAAGAGCAAGGACGGCAAGAAGGCGAGCGAAAGCGCCAATTTCTCCGATCTGGCGAACGCCGAATGCCTGTACCTGATTCTCACCACGCGGCTCGGCGAGGAAGAGAGCATTCGCGATTCGATCAAGGACAGTGAGATCGGCGACGTCGACGGCGACGGCATGTTCGAGTTTCTCGACGGCTGGGGAAACCCGATCTGCTTCATTCGCTGGGCGCCGGGCTTCGTCTCCGACTTCCAGCCGGAAGAAGCCCGCATGAATCCGCGCAACAAGGACTATCACGATCCGTTCGACTCGCTGATGACCGACGACAAAGCCTTCGCGCTCTACCCGCTGATCTACTCGGCCGGGCGCGACAAGAAATGGGACATCCACCATAAGCGCGAAGGCGACATGAACAGTCCGTACACGCAGGCCAACATGGGCAAACCGATGGACGAAGACGGATTCGGCTACGAAGAAAACGGCGTCGACAATTCGCGGGACAACATCCACAATCACATGCCGTTGTAGGTGGGATTCGGGATACAGGATTCAGGCGAGGGCATGGCGTTTGCTGGTGGTCGCAGAGCATTCTGCGGAAGCCCGCGAAATTCGGGGTTTTGCGCGGTTGACGGTCGGAGGTTGTGCGATGTTGCATGGCAAATTGAGGCAATCGGTCGATTTTCATACACCGCTCGCCGCGCGCCGTGGTTTCACGTTGATTGAAATCATGGTGGTGCTGGTGATCGTGATGCTGCTGGCGGGCATGATTCTGACGGCGATTCGCCCGGCGCTCGAATCGCGGCGGATGCGCGAGGCGGCCCGCGCCGTTACCACGATGTTCTACCAGGCCAAAGCCCGGGCCGTGGAAACGGGCCGGCCGTTCGGCGTGTGGATCGAGCGGGCGGAAAACAGCGATCCGCAGGCCCCCTCCTCCCGCACGCTCTACTTCGCCGAGTCGCCGCCGATTTACGCCGGCGATTCCGACAACGCCCGGGCGCTGATCCGCGCCGGCGGAAGCTGCGAACTCACCGGCGCGAACACGTCGCTGATCGAGCAGGGCGACTTCATCCGGTTCAACTTCCAAGACCCGATTTACGAAATCACGTCGGCCGGCGGGTCGCAACTCCAATTCACTTCGCGGTCCGTGCCGTTCTTGCCGAAGCCCAGCGGCGACGCGCCGATGAGCGTGCCCTTCCAGATTCTCCGCAAGCCCCGCAAAGCGATCGGCGCCCCCGTCCAACTCACCGGCAACATCGTCGTCGACATGACGAAGTCCGGCATCGGCGCGTCGGGCACCGAGTTCAACCAGCAAGGCAACCGCCGGATCGTGATCATGTTCTCGCCCAGCGGGCACGTCGACCGGGTGTACTTCAACGAGAAGTCGAGCGAAATCCCGATGGGGCCGATTCACATCCTGCTCGGCCGGGCCGAAAAGGTCCCGTCGAGCGAGAATCTCCAGGATCGCATGAACCTGTGGGTGTCGATCGGCAATCTGTCGGGACTCGTGACCACGGCCCCGATCGTAACGGTCGAGGGCGGGGGCGGCTCCGTGAAAGACGCGCGTCTGTTGGCCAGACAGATGCTCGGCATGGGAGGACGATAGTTATGTCGCCAAGCAAACGCATTTCCCGACGATTGCCCCGCGGCGTAAGCCTGCTCGAGATTCTCGTGGCGATTTTCATTCTGTCGGTCGGGTTGCTCGGCGTCGCCGCGCTGATTCCGGTCGGCAACAGCGAAGTCGTCAAAACCCAGATCGCCCACCGCTCGGCCGAAACGGGGCTGCGGGCCTTTCGCGAAATGAAGCTCCGCGGGTATTTGAACCCCCAAAACTGGCTATCCGGCGGACAGGCCGTCGTCAACCCGGACACGGGCGTGATGCGTCCCGAGTTCGCGGGCAAGACGTTCGTGATCGACCCGCTGACGGTCGCGTCGGGGTCGGGCCAGGCGATTCAGGATCTGGAAGTGAAGACGCTGTCGGTCCGCTCCGCAATGGCCACCGAGAGTAACAAGACCGCGCCGCAGATGCCGTCCCCGGTCGCCGAGCGGGTGTTCATCGGGCAGGACAATTTGCACTTCTTCCGGCCTCGCGAGCAGACGCTGCCGCCGCGCGCGTTCGAGGTCGGCGCGAGCGGCCCGCGGCGGCTCACGAATCCGTTTTACTCGTGGATGGCGATGCTCTCGCCGATGCAGGTGATGCCCAACGGCACGCTTGCCCCGGAGTTCAAGCTCGACACGTACCTGATGTCGGTGATCGTGTTTTATCGCGACCTGCCAGGCGAGGAGCCGCGGCGGTCGATCAAGATGTCGGCCGATTCGCTCGGCGGCAACGAGTTTCGGTTGACGATGCCGCAGGGCGCGCCGGAGGACGCCAAGAAGTTCCTCCGCCCGCGGCGGTGGATTCTGTTGACCGACGAAACGCGGCTGTTCCGCTGGTATCGGCTCGGCACGGTCGAAGGCTCCGTCGCCGAGGACCGCAACGACCGGGTCGTCTCGCTGCTTGGCCCCGATTGGGACTCGCAGTCGAGCGGCAGCAAGCCGCAGGCGATCGTGTTCGAGAGCGTCGTGGCGGTGATCGAAAAGATGGTTCAGCTCGAAGGTCAGACGATGTGGGCCCCCGGGGCCAGCCCGACGGCCGGTAAGAAATAGCGTTGGGCAAGAAAAAGGAGCAGGTCCGCGGGGCGATTTTTGGCCCGTGGCCGATAGCGAAACTGGATTAAAACTTGCGGATTGCGTTTAGCGCCGCCCCTCCGTTAGAATGAGGCAAACGCGCGGCGCCGTTGTTCGAATATGTATTGAAAACCGGAAACTGTAGGAGGCGAATCCTTTCGCCGACAGCACCGTTTGGCGCCGCTTAGCGACTGCATCGGCGAAAGGATTCGCCTCCTACAGTCCGATCGAGGTTCTCGAAGAGTCTTTCCGCGTTCGAAGTGGGCCGGGGCAAACGTCACGCTTCGAAAAGGGAGAAGGTCATGTCGAACGTTCACGAGGCTCGGCCGCCGATCGGCGGGTCCACTTCGCGGCGCTCACGCAAAACCCGGCGTAACCCGTCGGGGCGCAAGACGCGATTCCGCGCCGGGCGCCGCGGCGTCATCTTGCTCCTCATCATCAGCCTGCTCTCGCTGTTCTCGATGATCGCGATCACCTACGTGGTCTCGGCGGGAAGCGCGAAGAAGTCGGCCTATGCGATCACCAAGGGCGGCGGCTACTACGGCACTGACCCCAAGGAAATCGCCGACATGGCGCTGTACTACACGCTCGTCGGCACGACCAATCCCCGTTCGCCGTTCGTGTTCCACGACATTCTCGGCGACATGTACGGGCACTTCGGCATCGGCGGCACGATTGTGTCGATCGAAGAAAAGGCCAACGGCGAGTTTCTCGAAGTTCGCATTCAACCGACCGCCGGCATGCCATTCGGCCGCGAGCGGATCGAGGACATGGGCTATCTCGCCGGGTCGGTGATGACGCTGCTCAACGGCGAAGGCATCGGCCTCTCCACGCACATCATCTGGCAAGGCATCGGCGACGAAGGGAAAGGCGCGGACGTGATCCGCGTCAAGCCGTGGGTCGCCGACGAGCCGCGGCGCGTGATGCCCGCCGCCGGCGACCGGTTCTGGATCAACGGTCAGCCGTTCTCCGGACTGGGCGTCGGCTACA
The DNA here is from genome assembly GCA_003576845.1 of Planctomycetota bacterium. GTDB lineage: Bacteria > Planctomycetota > Planctomycetia > Pirellulales > PLA5 > PLA5. Next base: position 59,724 of record QEVJ01000006.1, on the reverse strand, counting down.
ACAAGACGACGCACCGTCTCGACGGCGAAGGCGACGCCGGCAAGTTCCGCGAATCGCTCAACTATGGCGAAACGCTCGGCAAGAACGTCAGCAGCTTCCGCGATTGGGTCGATAAAGCGGACAACGGCCTGTTGTTCGGCGGCGCGAATGAGGAATACGACTTCGCCGACATCGACAACGTGTATCTCAGCTACGTGCCCGGCTCTCCGACGCAAACCGTCGTACCGTCGTTTCATCGTCCGGCGCTGATCCGCGAGAGCGGCGCGTCGAAGAAGACGATGCTGCGGCCGATGAAAGAGGAGAATCCGAACTTTACGGGTTCGAATCCAAGCTTCGACCCGGCCGAAGGCCCCTGGGACGTCGACAACGACCGCGACGGGCGGCCGGACAGCATCTGGATCGATCCGGGCTGGCCCGCGCAGGTCGCGGCGAACGGGCAGACGTACAAGCACCTGGTGGCGATTCAGGTCCGCGCGCTCGACGGCGGAATCGACATCAACACGGTCGGCAACATGTCGCACGCGGCCCAACAGGGCGGCGAAGGCCCCAAGGGCGGTTACGGGTTAGCGACGGGTTCGGCCGAGCTCGATCCGTCGTCGCTCTCCGACACGCCCGGCTGGTTCCGCAAGGTGCTCGGCCAACCGAGCGCCGGCTCGAAGGTGAATCCGAACGAGATCGGCCGCTACGGCGCCGACGGCCAGCCCGGCACGAAGCAGGATCAAGACCGGCTCCGCAAATCGCGGCAGTTGAACTATCCCGAGAACTGGGAATGGCGTCCGGTCAATCCGATGGCCCGCGACTTCGGTTCGCCTCCGCCGCTGTTGCGAAGCACGTATCCGCTCGACATCGACCCGAAGACCGGCCAGGTCGACTGGCTCAAGCCGCCGCCGTCGAGCGCGGACGGCGCTTCGGTGTCGCCGTATGAATTCGACGTGTCGCGCAACGCGCCGCGCGGCCCGCTGCCCGCGGCTCGCGATGCGCCGTTTACCTACGCGGAATACGAGCGGTGCATTCGCCGCAACGACGGCGACGTGACGGGTTTGCCGTCGCGGCTCTGGAACTTGTTGCCGGAGAATCTGCGCGACTATCCGTACCGGATTTCGCCCGGTAACTTCGACGTGCCCGTGCCGAACGTGCAAGTTCGGCAGACGGTCCGGGCGCTGACGCTTTCGCAATCGAATTCGAGCGGCAACGCGGCCCGCGTCGCCAAGTCGTACATCGACATTCTCCGCGCTCGGATCAAGAAAGCCGGCGGCGAAGAACAGATGCTCTTGCAGGCTTACGTGCCGCCGGAAATGCGGGCCGGCTTGCGGATGGACTTGAATCGCCCCTTCGGCAACGGCCTGGACGACAACAAGAACGGCATCATCGACGAAGGCGGGGCCGTCCTCGGCGCCAAGGGCGAAGGCGAAAACGGCGAACCGGTGCAGGGCTTCGCCGACAGCTATTTGCTCAACGACGACCCGATCCAGCGCGACAAGAACAAGGTCCGCGACGTTTACATCCGCAACCTGTACGTGCTGATCCTCGCCGTGGCCACGCCGGGCGACGAAACGTACGACTGGCAGGGCCTGCGGCATCAAACGTTCTGCAAGGAAGTCGCCCAGTGGTGCACGAACGTCTGCGACATGCGCGATCGCGATTGCATCATGACTCGGTTCACGTACGACCTCAATCCGTTCGACGGCGACGGCTGGTTGCCGCCGGCGCTGGGCCAGCCCTCGTGGAATACTCAAACGGTGTTCGGCGTCGAGCGGCCCGAGCTGATCATTACCGAAGCCCTCGTGGGCCACGATACGCGGATCAACGAGGACGGCGGCCAGCGGACGCAGAGCAAGAAGCCGCAGGGCTGGATTTACGTCGAGCTGTACAACCCCTGGACCGACAAGGAAGCCTTCTCGGGCGAGCTGTATCAGCACAGCCGCTCGACCCAGTTGAGCACGGGCGTGGTGCTCGATCAGCTTTCGCCGCCGCTCAACCAGGGCGACGCGAACAGCGCCAAGCCCGTGTGGCGATTCCAGTTCCATCGCCAGGATTTTCCGAACGTGGACGATCTGCCGACGTCGACGCTCGAACGGTCGGAAGGCAGCTACACCCGTACGGTCTATTTCGACGACAAGCCGGTGAATCTGCCCGGCGACGGCACGCGTAACCAGTGGGACTATTTCCGCCGGACCGTGCAGCCGATCGCACCGATTCGCCCCGGTCAGTTCGCGGTGGTGGGTTCGCGGCGAATTCAGAACATGGGCCAGAATCGCCAGATCAAGCTGACTCCATCGCCGGACCCGACGCAAAGCGCCATGGACTTCATGGGCCAACGCCCCGGGGCGGACCCGATTTCGGGCCTGCCGCCGGTGGCGATCGTGTGCGACGGTCAGCGCAAGCCGGGAACCAACGACGTTCAGGACGAGCATCCGGCCAGCGTCACCGAACCGGGCGCCGAGTTCGACGATTATTTCGTCCGCAGCGATAACCCGCGGCGCCCCGCGCAAGCGGGATATCCGGACCTGATCAAGGAGCCGGGAACGAACACGCCCCATGCGTTCTTGAAGGGCTTGGGGTCCGCGGACGACGGCGCCTATCAGCCGCCGTTCGACCGGCCGCTCGACATGTGGCGAACCGACGAGTCGCCGGCCAAGCTAACGACGCCGGGCATGACGCTCGGCTATCGGATGATCGACCTCCAGCGGCTCGCCGATCCGTCCAAGCCGTTCCACTTGAGCGAGAATCCGTTCCGGACGATCGACGGCATGTGGACCGATCTGACGGTCTACAACAGCGAGTCGCAAACCGACGCGCTGCAGTTCGTTTCCCGCGAACGCGGCGTCACCGCCGAGAATAAACTGCGGCTCAAGAGCTTGTTGTGGCTGGTTGAAGATAAGGGCGGTCAGGTTCCCGCTGGTGGACTGCAACACTCCTTCGGCCGTCGCAACAAGGCGCTCGGCGGAGAGGGCGGCGAAACCGGAACTCCCTATCCTTGGTTGACATTCCTCAATCGGCCGTTTGCCAACCCAATGGAACTGCTGCTCGTTCCCCGCGGGCGCTCGTTCGACTTGCTTCGCGACTACAACGTGATGCGGGGCGGCGCGGCGCGCGACATCTACCGCCAGCCGAGCAACACCTGGCATTTCCCGCACTTGCGGAACTTCTACTACAGCGAACAGGACGGCACCTCGATCTTGGGTCCGCAGGACTGGGCGATGCTGTTCGAGTTCGTCGGCGTCCCCTCGCCGTGGGTCGGCTCGGAAGTGGCGGGAAATCCGCAAAACTACACCGAGATCAAAGGCATGCGGCCGCCGTTCTTCAACAAGATTTCCAGCTATCGCGAGCCGGGCCGGACGAACCTCAACGCGGTGTCGGAAGCGCCGCCGATGGCCGTCCTCGCCAGCCAGCCCAACAAAAGCCTCAGCGAGCAGGTGTTCAACAACCTCAACAGCGCTCGGGGCAGCACGGGCGCCGGCAGTTTCGATAAGCCGTTCCGTTCCTACGGCGGGGCGGACCTGGAAGTGCCCGATGCCAACCGGTCGATCAGCCCGATCGACGTGACGATTTTCCGCAAAAAGTCGCGGACGTCGTCCGAGCCGCTGTTCGCCTATGAAGCGGCCGGCGGCGACGATGCGCCGCCCTATCCGAAGCGCAATCCGTACTTCTACTATCAAAGCTTGATGCGGATGGCGGCGACCACGACGACGCGATCGAACGTGTTCGCGGTGTGGATCACCGTGGGCCGGTTCGAGGCGGAGCCGACACCGCCCAGCGACGCGCATCCGGACGGTTTCCGCCTCGGCGCCGAGGTCGGCTGGGATACCGGAAATATCGAACGGCATCGCGCGTTCTATATGATCGACCGCACGATTCCCGTCGCCTGTCAGCCCGGGCAGATCAACAACATCCACCGCGCCGTCATGGTCAGTCGCCTGATCGATTGAGCGCGGCGAATGCCAGCGAATGTCGAACGGATGCGGCCGCGCGGGGTATTCCTCGCGCGGCCGCGTCGTGTCGCGACCCGATAACCCGCGATCGCGGCGCCGCCGCGCGGAGGAGGTTGTCATGTTCGACGTGCGGCCTTGGTTGCGTTCGATCGGACTCGCTGCGATCGTCGCGGCGCTATTCGCGACGTTCCCGGTGGAGCGTTCCGCGGCGCAGTCGGCCGACGAAGCCAAATCCAAACCGCCGCGGCCCAACGTCCTATTCCTGTTCAGCGACGACCAGCGGGCCGATACGATCCACTCGCTCGGCAACAAGCACATCCAAACGCCGAATCTCGACCGGCTCGTCGAGCGGGGAACGGTCTTCGGCCGGGCATATTGCATGGGCGGCCATCACGGCGCCGTCTGTATGCCTTCGCGGGCCATGTTGCTCACCGGGCGGTCGCTCTTTCGCATTAAGGAGAACTTCGCCGGCACGCCCAGTTGGCCGGAGCAATTTGCCGCGGCCGGCTACGCCACGTTCGTCACCGGCAAATGGCACAACGGCCCCGAAGCGCTTGCCCGCGTGTTCTCCTCGGGCGAAGCGATTTTTCTCGGCGGGATGACCGACCCGAACGCGGCCCGACTCGTCGACGTCGTTCCCGCGGCCGCCGGCGACAAGACGGCGAAGCTCACACCGCCCAGGACGACGGAGAAGCACAGCGTCGAACGGTTCGCCGACGCGGCGATCGCGTTTCTCCGCAAGCAAGACGGCACGCGGCCGTTCTTGTGCTACGTGGCCTTCAACGCGCCGCACGATCCATGCGTCGTGCCCAAGGATTTCGCGATCCGCTATGACGCCGCCAAAATCCCGCTCCCGGGCAACTACTTGCCGCTGCACCCGTTCGACAACGGCGAGATGAGCGTCCGCGACGAGAAGCTGCTGCCCTGGCCGCGCACCGAAAAGCAGGTGCGGGCGAATCTCGCCGACTACTACCGCGCCGTGTCGTTCGTCGACGCGCAGGTGGGAAGAATCCTCGACGAGCTCGATCGCCGCGGACTCGCGAACAACACGGTCATCGTCTTCGCCAGCGACCACGGACTTGCCGTCGGAAGTCACGGCCTGATGGGGAAGCAGAATCTCTACGAACACTCGATGCGCGCGCCGCTCATCTTCGCCGGGCCGGGAATCGAGGGCGGGCTCCGCACCACCGCCCTGTGCTACTTGTTCGACGTGTTTCCGACGCTCGGCGAACTGAGCGGCGTCGCGCCGCCGAAGGGCAGCGAGGGACAGAGCCTGCGGGAAATCGTGGAGGGCCGCAACAAGACGGCCCGCCGCGAAATCTACACCGCCTATCGCGATGTCCAGCGCGCCGTCTGCGACGCCCGCTGGAAGCTGATCCGTTATCCGAAGATCGACAAGACGCAGCTTTTCGACCTGGCCGACGATCCCGAGGAAACCCGCGACCTGTCCGGCGATCAGCGGTATGCCGAGCATCGGCGGCGGCTGTGGGACCGGATGCAGCAAGCCCGCGAGACGTGGGCGGACAAGGCGCCGCTCGAAGTCGCGCAGCCGGCGGACGGCCGCTGGAATCCGAGCGCGCAGGCCGAAGCGGCACGGCCGCGGCGCTAAAGCCACGAGCGCGGGCCGCTGCTCGCTCCGTTGCCGGCTCGCGAATTGCCAGCCCGCGGCCAGCGCGGTAAACTGCCGGTTTCGGCAGCGATCCTCGTTGGGAAGGGAAGTTCTCCATGGGCGAAGCGGCGACGCTCAAGTTCAACGGCCAGCAAATCGAGCTCCCGGTCGTCGTGGGCACGGAAGGCGAGCGAGGATTGGACATCTCGAAGCTCCGCGCCCAGACCGGACTCGTCACCCTCGACGACGGTTTCGTCAACACCGGCGCGACGCAGAGCGCCGTGACGTTTCTCGACGGCGAAGCGGGCATCCTCCGCTACCGCGGCTATCCGATCGAGGTGCTGGCCGAAAAGAGCGACTTCCTCGAAGTTTCGTATCTGCTGATCTACGGCGAGTTGCCGACGAAGGAGCAGTTGCACAAGTTTCGGACGACCGTGCAGAACCACACGATGTTGCACGAGGCGATGCGGAGCTTTTACAACGGCTTTCCCCGCGACGCCCACCCGATGGCGATTCTTAGCAGCGTCGTCTCGGCGCTGTCGACGTTTTACCAAGATTCGCTCAATTCGCGCGATCCCAGACAGGTCGAGATTTGCATCTTTCGGCTGCTGGCCAAGCTCCCGACGATCGCCGCGTATAGCTACAAGAAATCGGTGGGCCAGCCGTTCAACTATCCACAGAACGACCTGTCGTATTGCGAGAACTTCTTGCAGATGATGTTCGCCGTGCCGACGGAGCCGTACGAGATCGATCCCGATTTCGTCGAAGCCCTCAACCTGCTGCTGATCGTGCACGCCGACCACGAGCAGAATTGCAGCACGTCGACGGTCCGCACGGTCGGCTCGGCCGACTCGAACCTGTTCGCCTCGATTTCGGCCGGCATCTGCGCCCTGTGGGGACCGCTTCACGGCGGGGCCAACCAGGCGTGCGTCGAAATGCTCGAAAACATCCGCGCCGACGGCTGCGACGTGAAGAAATACGTCGACTTGGCGAAGAAAAAGGACAGCGGGTTCCGCTTGATGGGCTTCGGCCACCGCGTCTACAAAAACTACGACCCGCGGGCGACGATCATCCGCGCAATGTGCCATCGGCTCTTGAAGAAGCAGGGGATCGACGACCCGATCTTCGAGATCGCCCAACAGCTCGAAGAAGTCGCCCTGAGCGATTCGTACTTCGTCGAGCGGAAGCTCTATCCGAACGTCGATTTCTACTCCGGCGTCATCTATCGGGCGATCGGCATTCCGAACAACATGTTCACGGTGCTGTTCGCCATCGGCCGGCTGCCGGGCTGGATCGCGCATTACTACGAAATGATCCAGTCGCCGACCAAGAAGATCAACCGCCCGCGGCAGATCTACACCGGCGCGACGACGCGGGATTTCGTCCCGCTCGACCAGCGGAAATAGGCGCGTTTGCTCCGTCGTGGTCGTCGGGTTGAGTTGAACAATCGTGAGGCCCACCACGTAAGGCGGCTCGGTCCGATTGTCCTAAGGCGGGTTGGCGAGCGCCGCGATCTCCAGCCGCACGAGCCGCGCGGCGACTTCGCGGGCAGAGGTTGGGCGGCGGAGCGGTTGTTTGGCTAGCAATTCGCGGACGAACTGCGCGACTTCCGCGGAAACCTCCGGGCGGAGTTGCGCGACTGCCGGCGGCGGCGTGCGGCGGTGCTTTTCGGCAAGCTCGCCCGCCGTTCTTCCCCGAAAGGGCAAGTGGCCCGCGAGCATCTCGAACAGCACGATGCCGAGACTGTAGAGATCGCTCACCGGGCCACACGCCATGCCGGGCATCGTCGCTTCCGGCGCGAGGTAGTCGAACGTTCCGGCGATCGGACGATCCGCAACGCGGCGCGCGGCGAGCGACGCGGCGCGGTCGCGCTCTTCGCATAATCCCAAGTCGACGAGCGTCGCGTGGCCCGAGGGCGAGACCACGATGTTCGCGGGCTTGACGTCGCGATGCAGCCAGCCGGCGTCGTGCAGCGCCGCGAGGCCCTCGGCGATTTGCCGCGCGATCCAAATGGCCGTGCGAATGGGCAAGCGACCGCCACGGAGGCGTTCGGCAAGCGTCGTGCCCGGGAGAAAGGGCGTCACCAGATAGCACGGCGATTCGTGGACGTGCGCCGCGAGCACCGAAACGAGATGCGGGTCGGAAACGGTCATGCCGACGAGCGCCTCGCGGCGCAGAGTCGCCAGGGCGAGCGGATCGCCCTCCCACGCCGGGTCGAGCAGCTTGAGCGCATAGCAACCCGCGCGGGCGCGACTGGCTTCGGCGGGCCGAGCGAGATGAACCCGCGTCCACGCGCCGCGGCCGATTTCGTCGAGCAGCCGCCAGTCGCCGATGCGCGGAGGATGCGGCGCGGGAAATGCGACTTCTTCTTCTGCCGCGGGTTCTCGCGGCGAAATCAGTCCACCCAGCCAAGGCAAACCGCCTGAGCGCGCAGCGCGAGACCGAACGTTCAGCTTGCGCGTGGCCATCGGGCGCCGTGCGAGAAGAGGAACCGGCCCAAGACGAGAATTGCTACCGATTGCATCGACCGTTAGCAGCATCGCGTCCAGCAACGCGCCGCCCGGTCGGAAGATGCCGCCCGGTTTGCCCGACTTGCCCCGTTTTCGCGCCGTCCGCCTCACTGGTCCGCGCGACTAACCGTCGCGCAGCAGCGTCCGCGCGAGCGCGAAAATGTCGTCGAACATCTTTTCGGTCAGCCGGCCGGTGAACGTGTTTTGCTGGCTGGGGTGATAACTTCCCAGCAACGTGCGGCCGCCTGCGAGTTCGACGCGCGCGCCGTGGGCAAACTTGGGAACCCGGCCCGAATGCCAGCCGCGCCGCCGCAGCGCATCGACCGCTGCACGCCAGGCAATTTGCCCGAGCGCAACCACCACCTTCGGGCCGGTCGCGTCGAACGTCGCGTCCAACCACTCTCGGCACGCGGCGATTTCGCACGGCAACGGCTTGTTTTCCGGCGGAGCGCAATGACAGACGGCCGTTATCGCACAGTCCCGCAACGCAAGCCCGTCGTTTGCCGATTCGGACGTCGGTTGGTTCGCGAATCCCGCGCGATAGAGCGCCCGGTAGAGCCAGTCGCCGCTGCGGTCGCCCGTGAACATCCGCCCGGTGCGGTTCGCGCCATGAGCCGCGGGCGCGAGACCGACCACGAGCAGCCGCGCTCGCGGATCGCCGAAGTTTGGCACGGGCCGCCCCCAATACGTCCAATCTGCGAAACTCGCCCGCTTCGTCGCCGCGACTTGCCGGCAATAGGCGATCAATCGCGGACAGCGCCGGCAAGCGATGATGCGGCGGTTGAGGGCGTTCCAGGCGCGTTGGTCGCTCACGGGTCGCTCGAAGCTCAAGGGGAATTGATGGCGCCTTCGGACGCGGCGGGTGGTTCATTGCGGCCCGCTGCCACGATAAGCGCGACATGCGAATCTTGGCAACCGCCCCACTTCGAGCGGGCGCCAAAGTCATCCCGTCCTTCCCATCTCCCCACGCCGCAGAGGTCAATCTCTCGGTAGCTGGCAGAATTCGGCCAACCGAAACAGTTTGCCCGGCCGATACAACCCTTAGATGCGCCACGGGCGCTGGGGGCGCCGCTCGCGCGAACGCAGGTCGATTTGCCATGCGACGAAATCGCTTTCGCAATCTGCTTAGAACCGCAAAGCCGCTCGGCGGCCTGCTCTCAGCCGGCGTGCTGTGGGCGGCGCTCGGGGCGCCGGCCCTTGCCCAGGTCGTCATCGGCAACGAGCCGATCGCGGCCGAGCAACCGCAGCTCGCACCGCCGCCGGCCGAGGATGCGTTCGCCGCGCCACCCGAATCGCGTCCAACGCCGAGCGCCCCACCCACTGCGACCAAGAATCCCGACGGAACATACACGTTCGACCCATCCGACCCGGCCCTCCTTCAGGCCGACGCGTTGATGCGGCAAAAAGCCTGGGGCGACCGGCCCGAGCGGACGCTGCCCGACTGGTGCTACGCCACGCCGCCGTTCGACCCGCATATTCCGCGGCCGATGGTGGAAGTCCCCTGCGGCGATGCGGGCGGCTTGGACGAACAAGTCGCGGAGCCGTCGCGGTGGTGGGCGCGGCTATCGTACCTGTCGCTGTGGGCGGATGGCTACGACGTACCCGCTCTCGTCACGACGAGCCCTGCCGGAACACCGCAAGCCGCGGCCGGCGTCCTTCCCGCCGCTACCGTGCTCTTCGGCAACGAGCAAATCGACGACGGGCACCGCAGCGGCGGCCAGATCAAACTCGGCTGGTGGCTCGTCGACGGGCAGTTCATGGCCCTCGAAGGCGACTATTGGGCACTCGCCGACGAAGCGACGCGGTTTTCCGCCAGCGAGTCGTTCCAGAACGATCCCAACGCGCAGATTCTCGCCCGGCCATTCTTCAACGTTACAACGGGCCAACAGGACGCCGCGGTGCTCGCCTTTCCGGACTTCGTGCGCCCAGGCGCGACCGTCGACCTCGATGGCACGATCGACATCGAATCGCAAAGCTCGATGCAGTCGGCCGGACTCACGTTTCGGCACGTCGTCTGGGGCGACTTCGAGCGCGACGTGCGGCTCGACGTGTTCGGCGGCTATCGCTTCGTGCAGGTTGACGAAAGCCTCGTGATCCGCGATTCGTTTTTCGATCCCGGTGGCGGTCTACTCGCGCCGACGCTCCGGTCGAGCACCGACATCTTCGACGTCCGCAACGATTTCCACGGCGGCGAAGTCGGCCTGTCGCTCGAATGGTTCAGGAGCCGCTGGGCGTTCGAGGCGATGGCGAAAGTCGGCCTCGGCAACAACCATCAAGTCGTCACCATCGACGGCAACACGCAAATTGCGTCGCTCGGCACGACGGCCTTCGAGCCGGGCGGCCTGCTCGCCTTGCCCACGAACATGGGCCGCTACACGCGCGACACGTTCATGGCGATTCCCGAAGGTTCGATCACGGCCAAGTACGCGCTTCTGGATCGCCTGGAACTGGGCGTGGGCTTTCGGATCATGTACCTGGACGACGTCGCTCGCCCCGGTCAGCAGATCGACACCACGATCAACGAAACGCAGATCGGCGGCACGCTGCAAGGAGACGCCCGCCCGACGCACGTCTTCCGCAGCGCGGACATGCTCCTGCGGGGCGTCGAGGTGTCGATCGAGTATCGCTGGTAACGGCCGATCGCGCATCGCCGGGCGCGCTGCGGAGACCCCACCACGTTACTTTTTCGGCCAAGTAATCGTGGCGGGTTCCCCGAACACGTGCCATTTGCCCCCGAGCACACCTTCGAGTGCCTTCTCGTACCGCTCCGAGTCGCGTTTCTCGCCGGTCACGTCGCGAATGAAGATCGCTTCGACCTGTCCCGGATAGCGTCGCGCGAGATGGCCGTAGATTTCGGGGTCTTTTTCGCCGGAGTCGCCGACGAGCACGAACTTGCGCTCGGGATATTGGGCGAACATCGGCTCCAGGATTGCCAGCTTGTACTCGACCGGATCGGCAAACAGATTGAAGAGCGTCTCGTCCTTGAGCCGCATCCGCTTGAGATGGTACGTGCCGGCGGGAAACTTTACTGCGGAGGCGAATTCGCGAAGCGGCTCGTAAAGCTGCCACGGCGCGGCCGAGACGTAGTGAAAGTCGTAGCCCTGTTTGGCCCACCGCTGGTAGATGTCGGCCATGCCGTCGACGGCGCGGAACTCGCGAAAGAACGTGTTCCGCACGAGCGATAGTTTGGACGTCACCTCCGTCACTTTGATAGTGTCGTCGATGTCGCTGACGATCGACACGCCCTCCGGCGCGAGGCAATGCAGTTCGCCGGCAAACGAGCGCCGGTCGTCGCCGTCAAGCACGGCGCGATAGCGAACGATGCGGCTGGTCTTGAGCTCGCCGGCAATCTTTTCCACCGGGATGCGAACGGCGATCGCGAAATGCCCATCCGCCGCCGACTCGTCCGAGACGAACGTCTCGCCAGCCAATCGTATGCCGACCCGCTTGCCGCGCTCGTTGTCGACGAGAAACAGCCGCACGCGGCTCTCGAAGGTTTTCGTGGCCGTCTCCTTGGGATCGAGATCGAGCATCTTACGCAACTCGTCGACCGCCACCGCCCGCAGTAAGTCGCCTTGCTCCGGTTCGAAGATCCAGCCATGCACGCGGGCTTCCCAAACCGCGCCTTGATCCGCAAGCCGCGCATTCGCCGGAAAGAAGACGACCCGCTCGTCCGACTTGATCTTCGACGGCGACTCGTCGGCCCGAGCGAAGCGGCAGCACGCGGCGTCACCCCACGCCGCGCCGATGGCCAGCACCGCAATCGTCACCCGCAGCCGTCGCACGGTTATGCCTCCGATTCGAGCGAATCCGCGCCCCGCCACAGCAACGGCCGCCCGTCAGTGATTGAGCCGGTTGCGATAGCGCTGGCTGACGCGCTGGAGGATCGCCCGGTCTTCCGCCGAGAGCGACTTGATGCCGAACGTGTGCAGCCGGGCGAGAATGTCGTCCGCCCGCCACTCCTCTTCTTCCTCTTCGAGCTGCTTGCGGCGCAGCCGGGTGGCGCGGCGGCGTTCGAGCCACCGCTGGATGATCCCCGGGTCGCGGCGACGCGGCTCCGGGGGTTCTTCGTCGTCGGCAAATTGCTGGGAGAAGTCGAAGCCGAGCCACTCCTCGCTCAATTCGCGTTCCCGCAAACGCTCGACCTCGGCCTTCGCGCTAAAGTAAAGCACCAGCGCGACCATCACGATCGGTAGCCAAAGCGGCGGAACCTGCAACTCGGGCGGCGGCGCCGGCACGAACCACGCCGCCACGCACAGCACCGCCGCCGTGATCTTCGCCACCCGGGCGACGAGCAACACGGCTTGCCGATAGCCTACGAACGGCCAGAGGATCGACCGCAGCACCACGCCGCCGTCGAATGGCGGAGCGGGGAGAAGATTCGCGAGCAACAGCACCCAATTGATCCAGAACAGGAGCTTGACCGCCGTTAGCCCCCACGGATCGGCGGTCAAGTCGCCCTTGAAGATCACGCTCAACAGATTGGGCACGTCGTCGTCGCGCCCGGCGATCAGCAAACACATCATCGACACGAAGACCAGGGCCATGTTGACCAGCGGACCCGCGACGGCCACGATCAACTGCAATTGCGGCTGCGCCGGAACGGCCATGGGCGACAGTCCGCCGAACGGACCGAGAACCAGCTCGTCGACGTGCCCGCCCACGCGCTGGGCGGCGATGCCGTGGGCCAACTCGTGCAGGAGCACGCTCACCAAGAGCACGGCGAGTGCGAGCGCGCACGGGCCGAGCAACGCGGCGCTTGCATCGCCCGAGGCCATAAAAAGAATGGCCAGCGCAAAGAGCAAGAAGAAGGCATGGAGCCGGACTTGAACACCGGCAAAGCGACCGAGGCTCACGCTCCAAAACGACCAGTCTCGCATACCGCTTGCTCCACGGCGGCTTTGCTGTCACGCGGTGCGCCGGCATCGCGGCGGCAGCACTTCCCGCTTGGGTCGCTCGCGCTGGCCGTCGCCTTCGTATTATGGTATCAGTCGGCCAATCCGGAAGCAATTGAAATCCGGGCGGCGGCGCAAGTTGCGGCGCTCGCGCGGCGCTGGCAACGTCGCGAAAGCCTGGACGATTCGTCCCGTGGAGTTGCTATGGACGCGAAGTCGAACGACCCGAGTGTTCCCGAAGACGAAGACCTGCTCCACGCGAGCCGGTTTCGCGTGGTGCGGCGTTATCGGCGGCTCCCCTCCGGAACGGTGGTGGCACGCGAGATCGTCGAACATCCCGGCGCGGTGACCATCCTGCCCCTCGTCGATGACAGCCACGTGTGCCTGATTCGCAATTATCGTGTGGCGGTCGGCCGCGCGCTATTGGAACTTCCGGCGGGCACGCTCGAACACGGCGAAGACCCGACGCTGTGCGCCGAGCGCGAATTGGTCGAAGAAACCGGTTATCGCGCCGGAAGAATCGAGCGGGCGTGCGAGTTCTTCATGTCGCCGGGCATCTTGAACGAACGGATGCACCTGTTCGTCGCCCGCGATCTCGTCCTCGGCGAAACCGAGTTGGAGGAAGGCGAAGAGATCGAGCGGGCCGTGGTCGCCTGGGATGAAGCCATGCGGCTCGTGCGCACAGGCGAAGTGCAGGACGCGAAGAGCCTGGTCGGGCTGTTGTGGCACGACGGACTGCTCAAGGGACGATCTCCCTGAACCCGCGCCTAATGCGCACGAGTGTTGAACTCGCGGTGCAGCGCGTCGGTTTTTTTGCTCGGCGGTAGGTCGGGATCGCGCCGCGGCAGCGGTTCGACCGTTTCGCCGTCGCGAGTGAAGAGGTCCATGTCTTTGCACCAACCGTGCGATTCGAGGACGTGGCGGCGCGACCAGCCCTCGGCAAGTGGCAGTTCCTGCGCAGCGAACTCGGCATGAACCTCTTCGCCGGGGCCGAAGATCGCCACGGCGTCGTCGACGTCGGCCAACAGCGGCTCGACTGGTCCGAACGACGTGTACGTGCCCGCCGCGTGCCGCGTGTCCCAAGCCGGCGTGCGGTGAGCATAATCGTAACGCGGGCGTCGCTGGGCATGCGTCGTGCGCCGGGGAAAGCCGACCGCGCTCAGCCGCGCCGAAGCCAGTGGCAATTCGGTTCGCCTGGCTTGCTGGCACGGCTCGGCGAATGCAACCCGCGCGGCGTCCCAATACACTTCGACGTTTGCAGAGAGCCGCAACGCCGTCGTGCCTCGCGGTAGCCTTGTTTTGTCGATCGGCAACGCCATTTCCCGCGGCATCCCGGCCGGATACCCAAATCGCTCGTGAACGACGTGCCACGCGCCGTCGTCGCCGCGGGCTTCGAGCGTCGCCGATTCGTATGCCGCGCCCGCTTGCCACGCGGCGAACATCGTTTGCGAGTACGGGTATTCGATCCAGCCGTCGAGGATAAGCACCGGTTCGCCATCGGTCGCGTCGAGCGGTTCGGCGAATTCGATTGTGACGCGATGCGGCTGCGTCCGGCCGAGAAATCGCCGATCCGGTTCGCCGGGTGAGACGGCACGGCGATCGACGCGGCGAAGAAGCTCCGTTACGTCCGCACCGCGCGTGTCCATGGCACGCGCCGGCTCCAACGAGCGGCGATAGAACAACGCTCGGCCGGTCGGCATCGGCGGCGTTTCGCCGAAGCGCTCGTCGAGCGTCACGTTCCAACCCGGCGGCAGGTCGTACGCCACCAGCCTGAGCGCATCGAGATAACAGACCTCTTCCATTGGTTCGCCAAGCTTCAGCACGTGGCGGCCATCAAGCGGAGTAAGCACGCCCGCCGGCAACAGCAGGTTCTCCCATGGGCGCGGCGTCGCATATTCGCCGCGACCGATATTGAAGCCCAATCCGCCCACGCCGAGCAGGTCGGTCACGAACGCAAACTCGCGACCGTTCCACGCAAACAGCACCGGGCAACTCGACAATTGCCGCTGAATTTCTTCGATACGGTGAAGCTTGCCCGCTTCGAGGTCCATTTCCGTCTGATACACGCCGTCGGGCCACGTGATGTTGACGAAATCGATCCGTTTCGCGCCGCGCGTGCCGATGGCCAGCGGTTGCAGGCTTTGGCCGGGCGCGGTCGAAGTTCGGATCGCGTCGACGGCCGTCCAATGTCGGCCGATGCGCACGGAGAGCGCCGCACCGATTCCCGAGGCGTTGCTTCGCATTTGATCCGATTTCTTGTCGTGTCCGCTGAGCGTGAGGCCAACGAAGGGAAACCGCCCCGGCCCAGGCCGCCAAATCCGCGGCGGTTGTCCAGGCGGTAAATCGACGATGGCGGGGCCGGTGGCGACGTCGAAGTTGCACAGCGCCCAACATTCGGCGAGGCCGTCGAGCTTCTCCATAGAGTCCGGTGCATCGAGGGTGGCCGACCAAATGCCGGCGCTGCCGTCGTGGCGTGCGATTACATGGTATTCGCCGACGCCCACGACATCGGCGACGGCCCACGATAAGTCGACACTTTTTCTGACATCGGGGACCGGGACGTTTGCATCGCCGCCGCGCAAATCCGAATCGCCGATCCACCTAACTCCTTCGCGCTCGCTCATCCAACGACGCAACGTA
This sequence comes from Planctomycetota bacterium, assembly GCA_003576845.1. Lineage (GTDB taxonomy): Bacteria > Planctomycetota > Planctomycetia > Pirellulales > PLA5 > PLA5. The sequence goes on along the minus strand of QEVJ01000006.1, from coordinate 44,138 downwards.
CCGCCGGCTGCGGTCAATACCTCCACGCGATCCAGCGCGCTGCCGTCGACCTCGTGGTGCCCATATAAGTCGCTGAGCATTCCGGCGCCGGGCCTGAATCTCCACGGAGATTTCGTGCTGCTATGCAAGGCAAGCGCCGTCTGAATCGGCGTCTTGCACAATTCCTGCCAGTTGTCGGCCAGGCGATAGTTCCACAGCCGATCATTGAGGAACACGTCGTGCGGCGGTTCGTCGTGCAGCACGATGAGATCGAGATCGCGGTCGTTGTCCAGGTCCGCTGCGATGACCTGACGCGAGGGGCGTCCGTCTCCGGCGATGCCTTGCTCGGCTGCGATCGGGCGAAACGTTCCGTCGAGGTTGTTGCTCAACAGCTCGTTCGGCCCGTCGGCGTTGACAACGAAGAGGTCAAGGTCGCCGTCGTGATCGGCGTCGAACATCATGCCGTCGACCGTGTCGTGGTCGCCGCTCGCCGTCTTCGTCGCCTCAGTGACGTCGCTCCATTTGCCGACGGCGTCTTGCCGCCAAAGCGGGTTCGGTCCGCGGCGGCAGAGATAAACGTCCATGCGGCCGTCGTTGTCGTAATCGCCCCACAGTGCGGCCCGCACATCGGACACCGCCGCGAGCGGCTGGCCGGTGTCGATGCGGAACTTGTCGCCCTCGGCCAGCAAAATGGCATTAGCCGTTTGCCCGTCGCGGACGAGCGCGGCCGCGGCAAACAGATCGAGTTTGCCGTCGCCGTTGATGTCGCAAACGGTAATGCTCGGGCACACACGCCGCGAATCGGGCTTGCCGGCATCGTGGCCGGCGGGCCGTGCTGCCGCATCAGACCATTGCCACGGCGCCGCGAGCGGCGCAACGAGCGGCAATGCCGTCGGCTCGGCGAAAATCCGTCCCTGCGGCCGAACCTCTGGAATCTCCTGGCCCCGAATCTGCGAAATCGTATCGACGGGCCGAATCTCCGCCTTCGGTCCCATCCGCATGTACTTGAAATCCGCCAGCCGCGCCTGCGGGTTGTCCTTGAGCCGCTCGAACACGTCGAGCACCTTCTGCGCGTCGTCCCGTTTGCCTTGCCTCTGCAACACTTGGGCGAGCCCGTAATACCCACTGCGTAGGTAAGGATCGACCTCGACCGCGCGGCGATATTCTTTTCCCGCCTCTTCGATTTTGCCGGTCGCGAGCAGGCACTGGCCCAGCCAGCACGCCGCATAACCGTCGTTGGGATCGTTCTCGGTCACATAGCGCAAGTGCTCGATCGCTTCGTCGGTCCGGCGTTCGTAGATCAGCAACAGACCGGCACAATAGCGGGCGCGTATCGGGGACCATGTTACGTTTGCGTCGCCAATCACCTTTTGCAGGATATCGAGGGCGCGTCGCGTGTCACCCGGCTGCTGGCGGTTGAGGGTGGCGATCGCCCGATCGGTTTCGTGGTCGCCGCCGGCAAACTCTTGCGTGGCCAGCGCGTCGTAGATCTCGACCGCCTTTGCGTATTCGTACTGCCCCATGAGCGCCGCGGCGCGGTTACGCTCGGCGGTATACTCGTCGAACGTCGTCGCCCTCTTACTTTTCGCCGGACCCGCGTTCGTGCCCTCGGGTTCTGGCTCAGGCTTGCGCGTGCAGGATGCCGCGGTGGCGAGCACGATCAGTGCATACGAGAGCCGCGTGCACACGAGCCAAGCCGATCTGCGATTGCGAGTGCGAGTTCGCCGTATCATCGCATGTGTCCTTGTCCGATCCTACCGAGCAACACCGTCGTCATATTGACCGCGAATCCCAATCGCGTTTCGTTTGGAGACTTGCCAACGCCGCTTTCGCCGCCGCATGCGCGTTTACGTTCGATTCGGCCGTCGGAGGTGTGCTCCGGGCAGTTCCAGCGGGGTAGAGGGCGTGGCGATACGCGGCATAGGTTTCCGTGCGCAAGTGGGCCAGCAGATGGTGCCCTCGCCGCCGTTCGCGCTCGTGCCGCAGCGCCGCAAGGTCGATCGGCCCCACCAAGAACTTCTCGACCGGCCCGGGATCGGCCTGCGCGAGAATCCGGCCGTCGAAGTCGACGATCATGCTCCCGCCGGGCCAACTGAACGGCGGATAGTGCTCGCGGCTGGCGGCCTGATTGGCGGCCACGACATACGCCATATTCTCGATCGCCCGCATCCGATTGGCGAGCGTCCACCAGTCGAGCGGCGCGGCGGTGCCCCAGGGGTCCATGTAGGCGGAAACGCGGATCAACACCTCCGCCCCGGCCAGGCCGAGTTGCCGGATCGCCTCCGGGAACAGCCAGTCGTAACAAATCGCCGCGCCCAAGCGGCCGATCTCCGTTTCCGTGACCGGGAACAACGGCTCGTCGTAGCCCGGCAGGTCGTGCGGGCTGGTATGCACTTCCCACGGCACCCACGGATGTACTTTGCGATAGCGCGAAAGCAAGCCGTCGGGTCCGATGAGACAGGTCGTGTTGAACACGTGCCCGGGCCAGCGGGCGTCGATCTCCAGGAACGTGCCGGTCTGGATAAACACACCCAACTTGCGGGCCTTGGCCGCGTAGCGATCGGTGTGCTCGTTCGGAATCGGCACGGCGAGCCGGTCGGCGATTTCCGCCGCGGTCGCGTAGATCGGCGCGGCATGCGTGAACTCCGGAAATGCCAGCAACCGCACGTCGAAAAACGGTGCGTAGCCTTGCACCGCCTGTTCCACGACGGCGAGCACCCGGCTGACCCGCTCGGCGATCTGGTCGCGCGAGGTCGGGTTGGGCAGGTCGAACTGGCAGGCAGCGGCGTAATAGCGGTCGGGCATGGATGAAATGCATCGCGGCGGCGATGGATATGCGGTACGGCGATAGTATACTAGAAAAACTCAAGGTTTCCTTGACGGCGCGGTGTTCCGCCCGGACGCGGGACGCGCCGAACTCCTCTCTTTCGCGGACGGAGCCGTCATTTCCCAAAGGCCAGTCTATGGCGTCCGTCGTCGAAAGTCCTGCAGTCGCGAAACCACGAGCCAAGTACATTCCCGCCGTTGGGCCGCGGTTACGGTGGCTGCTGACCGCCGTGTTGATTCTCGTCGCGTTGCTGTCGGCGAACAGCGTTTATCTGTTGAGCGTGACCGTGCTCGAAGCGCTCGCCGGAGAAACGTACCAGAACTACTTCTATCAGTACATGTTCCTCGCGCACCTCGCGCTCGGTTTGTTGCTCATCGGGCCGTTCGTCGTATTTGCGGGAGTACACGTCTACAACACCCGCAGACGCAAGAATCGCCGCGCTCTGCGGGCCGGATATGCCTTGCTCGCCGCGTCGCTCGTGCTGCTCCTCTCCGGCGTGCTGTTGATGCGGCTGGGCGACTCGGCGCTGTTGCAGCTTCGCGAGCCGGCCGCACGGGCGATCGTCTACTGGCTCCATATCCTCTCGCCGCTGGCGGTGGGCTGGCTTTACTGGCTGCATCGTCTCGCCGGGCCGAGGATCAAATGGCGCGTCGGGTTTGCGTATGCCGGCGTCGTGGGCGTCGCGTGTGCCGTGATGCTCGTCTCGCATCGCACCGACCCGCGGGCCTGGTTTGCGGTCGGCCCGAGCGAGGGCGAACGATATTTCCAACCGTCGCTCGCCCGCACGTCGACCGGCGACTTCATTCCGGCCGCTGCGCTCATGAACGACGCCTATTGCAAGGAATGTCACGCCGATGTCCACGCCCAATGGTCGGACAGCGTGCATCGCTTCAGCTCGTTCAACAATCCGGCCTATCTCGCCAGCGTCCGCGAAACGCGCGAGTTCTCGCAGAAGAAACAGGGCGACGTGAAGCGGGCCCGCTGGTGCGCGGGTTGCCACGATCCGGTGCCGTTTTTCAGCGGAGCGTTCGACGATCCGCACTACGACGACGTGGCCGACCCGACGGCGCATCAGGGGATCACCTGCACCGTTTGCCACGCAATCACCAACGTCAACTCGACCCGCGGCAACGCCGACTTTACGATCGAAGAGCCGCTCCACTACCCGTTCGCGTTCAGCGACAATCCGGCGCTGCTGTGGATCAACAAGCAGATGGTCAAAGCGAAACCGGAATTCCACAAGAAGACCTTCTTGAAGCCGTTCCACCGCACGGCGGAGTTCTGCTCGACGTGCCACAAGGTGCATTTGCCGGAAGCCCTCAACGACTACAAGTTCGTCCGCGGCCAAAACCATTACGACACGTATCTGCTGTCCGGCGTGTCGGGGCATCGGGCCAGCGCGTTCTACTACCCGCCGAAGACCAAGGACAACTGCGCCGCGTGCCACATGCCGCTGGCCGAGTCAAGGGACTTCGGGGCGAAGTATTTCGACGACGCGAAGGAGTTGTCGGTCCACAACCATTTGTTTCCGGCCGCCAATACCGGCATCGCTCACTTGCGCGACAAACCCGAGGTCGTCAAGGCCCACGAGGAGTTCCTCAAGGGCACGCTGCGGGCCGACATTTTTGGTCTGCGCGAGGGCGGCGACATCGACGGCCGCTTGACCGCGCCGCTGCGGCCGCGCGTTCCCGCGGTCCATCCCGGCAAGAAGTATTTGCTCGATGTCGTGCTCCGCACGCTCAAGCTGGGGCACCCGTTCACGCAAGGCACGGTCGACTCGAACGAAGTTTGGCTCGACGTGACGGTGAAGAACGGCGACCGCGTCGTCGGCCGGCTCGGCGCGCTCGACCAGAGCAGCACCGTCGATCCGTGGACGCACTTCGTCAACGTGTTCATGCTCGACCGCGAAGGAAACCGCATCGACCGCCGGAATCCGCAGGACATTTTCGTGCCGCTCTATAACAATCAGATTCCGCCAGGGGCGGCGGCGACGTTGCATCTCGGACTCGACGTGCCTGCCGACGCCGCCGGCGCTTTGTCGGTCGAGGTGAAGCTGCAATACCGCAAGTTCGACGCGCGGTACATGGAGTTCGTGACGACGGCGGCGAAGCCGAACGACGTGCCGATTCGCGGCCACAAGCGCGGCGAGCCGTACAAAAACGATCTGCCGATTACGACGATTGCCGCGGACCGCATCGAGTTTCGGATCGCTCCCGAAGGCTCCGGCGAAGGCGTTGTCGACGACGCTCCCGCGCCGGCGACGCCCATGTGGGAACGCTGGAACGACTACGGCATCGGGCTGCTGCTCAAAGGTCCGGCCGAATTGCGGCAGGCCGGCGAAGCATTCGCGGAGGTGGAAAAGCTCGCGAGGTACGACGGCGCGTTGAATTTGGGCCGTGTGCACTACGCCGAGGGCGACTTGGACCGCGCCGTCGAGGCCCTGGAGCGGGCCGCGAAGGCCGATCCGCCCGCGCCGCCGTGGACCGTCGCCTGGCTCTCGGGCCTCGTGAATCGCCAACAGGGCCATTTGGCCGAGGCAGAGAAAAACTTCCGCAGTGTGCTCGAAGACCGCACCCCGGTGATGATCGAGCGGGGCTACGACTTTAGCCTCGATTACGACGTCATCAACCTGCTCGGCGAAACGCTCTTCGATCGGGCCAAGATGCTCGAACGCGATCCGGCAAGTGCCTCCGAACGCGAGGCGCTTTTGCGCGAAGCGGCCGCGCAGTTCGAGAAGACCCTTAAGCTCGATTCGGAGAACGTAACGGCTCACTACAACTTGTCGCTGCTCTATCGGGCGCTTGGCGATGAAAAGCGGTCGGCCGAACACGCCGCATATCACGAGCGCTACAAGCTGGACGACAATGCACGCGATTCGGCAATTGCCAAAGCGCGGAAGCGTTATCCGGCGGCAGATCGCGCGGCGGAAAAGGTCGTGATCTACTCGCTTCACCGGTCGGGCGCTCCGGGATTGGGACCGACGACCGTCGCGGACAAAGATGCCAAAGTGCGAACGAACGCGCAAGCGAGCGATGCCGCCGGCGCTAATGCAAGCGTGGATGCGGGAGGTGGCCGGTGAGCGACTTGAATCAGCCCGCGGCATCCTCACCGCCGCCGCCCACAATGCCCGATCCCGAAGACGCGGCCGACGACGCGGTGATCGGCCGCGCGTTTCGCCGTTCGCTGCTTGTGATTCTCGCCATCGCGGCGTTGGTCGCGGCGGCCGTTTGGTGGCAGCGGCGCGGGGAGAAACCATCGGAAATTCGGCAGTCGGAATCGACACCGGCCGCGGCGCGCGTCGTCGATCGATCGGCGATCGAACCGGTTGCGTTCAAGAACATTGCTGCCGAAGCCGGCATCGCCTTCACGCACGTCAACGGCGCCAAAGGCGAAAAGCTCCTGCCCGAGACGATGGGCGGAGGCTGCGCGTTCTTCGACTACGACAACGACGGCGACCAGGACTTGCTCCTGGTCAACTCGTGTTACTGGCCGTGGGACGAGTCCGCGAAGTCGGCGACGCCGCCCACGGCGGCGCTTTATCGCAACGACGGCAACGGTAAGTTCGCGGACATATCCGCCGAGTCCGGCCTGGCCGTCACTTGCTACGGCATGGGCGTGACCGTGGGCGATTACGACAACGACGGCTTCGTCGACGTGTATCTCTCCGCTGTCGGGCTGAATCATTTGTTTCGCAATCTCGGCAACGGCCGCTTCGAAGATGTGACGAAGGCAGCGGGTGTCGCCGGCGCCGACGACGCCTGGAGCACCAGTTGCGGCTTCTTCGACTACGACAACGACGGCGATCTCGACTTGTTCGTCTGCAACTACGTCGCCTGGTCGCGCGAAATCGACCTCGCGCAATCGTTCAAGCTCACCGGCATCGGCCGGGCATACGGACCGCCGCTGAGCTTCGCGGGCTCTCAGCCGGTCCTCTTCCGCAACGACGGCAACGGGAAGTTTAGCGACGTTTCCGCGGCGGCCGGCGTTCGGGTCGTCAACCGCGCCACCGGCGTTCCGGTCGGCAAGAGTCTCGGCCTCACCTTCGCCGACGTCGACCGCGACGGGTGGATCGACGTCTTCGTCGCCAACGACACCGTGCAGAACTTCTTGTTCCACAACCAGCACAACGGCACGTTCGTCGAATGCGGCGCCACGGCGAGCATCGGGTTCGATAGCTCGGGCAACGCCCGCGGAGCGATGGGCATCGACGCGGCTCGCTATCGGGGCGACGACGCGCTCGGCGTGGCGATCGGCAACTTCGCCAATGAAATGTCGGCCCTATTCGTAGCCCCCAAGCCCGCGCTCGCGTTTACCGACGAAGCGGTGGCGACCGGCTTCGGCCCGCCCACGCGGCTCGACCTTTCGTTCGGCACGTTTTTCTTCGACTACGACCTCGACGGCCGGCTCGACGTGCTCTCGGCCAACGGTCATCTCGAAGAAGAAATCGAGAAGGTCCAATCGAGCCAACGCTATCGCCAGAGCGCCCGATTGTTTTGGAATGCCGGAGCGGCGAGCGCGACCGAGTTGGTGTCCGTCGATAAATCCGCCGCGGGCGCGGACCTGTTCGAGCCGATCGTTGGGCGCGGCGCGGCGTATGCCGATATCGACGGCGACGGCGACCTCGACGTGGTGCTGACGCAAATCGCCGGCCGTCCGCTGTTGTTGAGGAACGACCAGCAGCTCGGCCGGCATTGGCTGCGGTTCAAGCTCGTCGGCACGAAGAGCAATCGCGACGCCATCGGGGCCTGGATCGAAGTCCGCCGCGGCGGCAGGACTTATGCCCATCAGGTCATGCCGACGCGCAGCTACTTGTCGCAGGTGGAATTGCCGGTCACCGTTGGACTCGGCAAGTCGCCAATGGTCGAATCGGTTCGCGTCGTGTGGCCCGACGGCACAAAGCAAGACGTGCCGAAGTGGAACCTCGACGGCACGACGACGGTGCGCGAGGGCGAGTGAACGGCCGAGGACGCGGAGATTCCGCGACGCCGCGGCCGCGACGCGAACTCGAATCAATCCGCCGGCCTGGCTTGCGGCGTAGAAGTGCCCGCAGGACGCGGTTCGTGAGTCCCGTCGGTCGGTCGAGATTCACCTTCCTCGCCCTTCGCGCCGCGCCGGTCCAGTTCGTAGAGCCGCTCGAGCACTCTCGGGTCGCGCGGACTGAGTTTCTTGGCTTGTTCGAGGTACCGGCGGCCTTCTTCGGTCTTTCCTTCGTCCGCGAGCAAGGCGCCGAGAGCGAACAGCAGCTCGAAGTTATCGGGGGCGCAGGCGATCGCCTGGCGAAAGTAATCGGCCGCGACGTCGGGTTGCTTAAGGTGGCGAGCGCATTGCCCGAGGTTGTAGAGCGCCACGGGGTGATCGGCCTTCTGTTCGATCACCTTGCGATACCACTCGGCCGCTTCGGCATACTCGCCGCGGACGAAGTGGACGACGCCCATACGAAACAGCGCGTCGGCCGATTTCGGCGAGATCGCCAATGCCTTTTCGAGCGACGCCTGGGCCTCGTCGAGCCGCCGGAGCTTGATCTGCGCGCGGCCGAGGAGAATCCACGCCCATTCGGACTCGGGATACTCCTTAACCACGTCGTTGAGCACGTCAATCGATGCTTGCGGCTTGCCGTTGACGTAGTAGCGGTCGGCCCGGCTGAGGGCGACCTTGAGTCCCGTTCGCAGGCTATCGAGATCGTCGTCGTAGGGTCCCGGCCAGGCGACTTGGGCGACGCCCGCGGCCATGCGGCGTTCGGCTTCCGCATCGGTCTTGCGCCCTTGGCGGCTAAAGGCTTCGGCCCTCAATTCGTGAACCGGTTTTTGCGCGGGCCGTGCGTATCCGGCGAGTTCCACCTCGCGGAGACATTCTTCCAAACGCCCGCCGCGAAGCGCGATCCGCGCCGCGATCAGGTGGGCGCGGCCGTTTTCGGGATCGGTCTTGAGAAACTGCCGCAGCGGCGCTTCGGCGTCCTTCGGCCGGTCGAGTTCCACGTACAACTCGAAGAGTCGCAAGCGAATGGCGCTCGCGCCCGCGGCCTTCTGCGCTTCCGACAGCGACGCCGATTCGGTCGCGGCGGAGGTCCCGAGCGGCGGCAACCGTTTCACGGCCCGTTCCAACAGCGGCACGGCGTCGCCCGGCCGCCAACGAAGGACCGCCATGCCCTGCAAAAACGGCCAGCGCGGCTCGTCCGGCTGCAAGATTTCCGTCTGCGCCAAGCACGCCGCGGCCGCCTCGTCGAATTCGTGAGCCAGCAGGACCATCCCCAGCTTGCCCCAGGCATCCGCCGAATCCGGATTCTTGCGAACGCCCTCCTCCGCCCTTTGAATCGCCGCGACCACGGCCCGGTCGACGTCGACGAAATCGAGCTTCGGCGGGGCAGGCGGGTCGCCGAGCATGTCCGCGTGCTTCAGCGAGAGCGCCAGAGGCTCGTACGCCGCTTCCCGCGAAACGGGCCTGCCGCAACCCGACGCGGCGAGCACCAGCACCGCCAGGATCGCGCCCGAGCGGGTGGAAATCAACCGCAATGGCGCAAAGGAGCAAAGACGGCACTTATGAATGTCGCTTACGGAACGTCTTTGCGTCTTTGCTGCTTTGCGGTTCATCGCGCACCCGCCGCCGGTTGGACGAGTTGACCTTCGCCGCGCCGCAGGACGACTTCGCGGTCGGCCGCGCCGCCGGGGAACGATTCTTCGACGCCATCCGGCCAGATGATGGTAAGCGCGTCGTAGCGTTCCGCCGCGCCGAGACCGAAATGCGCTCGCGGGTCGTTGCTGCATAAGTAACTATACCCGGGATTGATCCAACTCATCTGCTTGCGCTCGCCGACGCGGAGGTGAATCTCCGCGCCGTAGGCGTCGCGATGGAGTGCCGGGTCGACCGCCCGCACGCGGAGCCAATGCCCGCGATTCGGCGCCACGTTGCGATAAACGGCCACGCCCTGGGCGATGCGGGTAACGACGAGGTCGAGCCCGCCGTCATTGTCGAGATCGGCACAAATTAGCCCCCGCGACACGGCGGCAAGTCCGGAAAATGGCGCGTTCGCCGCCGAAACGTCGCGTAGCCCGCCGCGGCCGTCGTTGAGAAGGACTTGATTCCGCTCGGCATACGGCGACCAGAAGGCGTCGAGCTTCGTCGGCGCGTCCGGTCCGCTCTCGCCGCGTTCGACTTTGCCGTTGACGAGCGCGAGATCGACCGCGCCGTTGTTGTCGAAGTCGGCCATGATCGTGCCGAAGCCCGTTCCGCGCCACGCGGCGGTCACGCCGGCGGCCACGGTGCGATCTTGAAAGAACCCCCGCGTGTCCTGCATCCACATCGTGTGCGTTTCGCTGGTCAGATGCGTGACGAACACGTCGAACAAGCCGTTTCCGTCGACGTCGCCGACGGCGATGCCCATGTTGGCTTCGGCCTTGCCCATCGCGTTCGTCGAGATGCCGCTGAGTAGCCCTTCTTCCTTGAACGTGCCGTCTTTCTGGTTGATCCAAAGGTGGTTGGGCTTGCCGTCGTTGGCGACGAAGATGTCGGGCCAGCGATCGCCGCTGAAGTCGGCGCAGAACACGCCCAAGCCCGGACCGGGATGCGTGGCCAGGCCCGCGGCGACCGTGACGTCCTCGAAGCGAATCGGCTTGTGGTTCGTCGCTCGGCCGCTCAGGTTGCGAAACAGCTTCGTCACGCGCCCCGGAAAGTTATCCGGCCCGCAAAATTCCTGTCGCCCCCGAGCATCGGCGCACCATCGCGACGGGTCGTAGTCGACGTAGTTGACCAGGACGATATCGAGCCAACCGTCGCGGTCGTAGTCGACGAAACAGCAGGAAGTGCCCCACATGCGGTTTTCGATGCCCGCGTCGCTCGCTGCGACGAATTTGGGCTTGGCGCCGTCGCTTTGGTTGAGGAACAGGCGGGAGCGGCCGTACTCGGTGATGAGGACGTCGACGCGGCCGTCGTTATCCACGTCGCCCGCGGCGAAGCCCATCCCTTGCACCTTGAGGTCGAGTCCGGAACCGGCGCTCACGTCGACGAACTTGCCGGTGTCATCCTGGCGATAGAGCCGGCTCGTGGATTTGCTCGCGTCGCCGCCGTTTTGCAACAGGTAGAGGTCGAGCCGCCCGTCGTTGTCGAAATCGAGCACGCCGCCGCCGCTACCTACGATCCGGGGCATGGCGTAAGGAGCGCCCGAGAAGCCGGGATCGTGCACGCAGTCGATTCCCAGCTCGCCCGTCGCGTCGACGAACAGCTTGGGGCCGGCTATCGGGTCCGCCGTTCGAGCATCGAGCGAAAACGACGGGGCGGAATCCGAGCCGTCCGGCGTTTGAGAATCGGCACACCCCCCGGCCAACAGCGGGGTCAAGCAGGAGAATCCGACGAGAATTAGGGCGTTTCTTAGGTCGAACACGGGTGGTCTCGTGCGGGCCGGGTGCGCTTTTCTGGCTGTAGGAGGCGAATCCTTTCGCCGATTGGGGACAGCACGGACCGACAATCGGCGAAAGGATTCGCCTCCTACAGCTCGCCTCTCACTGCTGGTGGTAGGTTCTAGCTTAAACGCCCTCGCGTCCTCGCGAAAGATTTTTTCTTTTTTCTAGGCCAGGTTCTTGACGGCGATACCTCCGCGTAGGTAAAGTAGGCAATCGCGGGAAAAATGTTCCTCTCCTTAGAGTTTTACTTCGAGGTGGCTAATGTCGGCGAAATTTAGACTATGGCAGTCTAGATGCGTGGCTCTTGCGCTGTGCGCAACTCTCGGCAGTTTTGCGGGGAATCTCTCCGCGGCAGATGTCAATCAGACATTCATAGGTGATTTTCCCGCTCCGGCGCAGTTTGTGACCGGCGGACCGGCCAGTATTCAGGCTACCGGTGGTTGGGACGGGCAGTTCATGCAGCTTACGCCCGCTGCGGGCAGCCTGCAGGGCACGGTCTTCTTCAACGACGTATTTGACGGCGCCTACGACGAACTGGACATCGTGTTCCAACTCCGCGTCGATCAGGCGGGGAACGGCGGCGCCGACGGTTTCGGCTTTGCCTATCTCGATACGGCGTTGCACGGCACGACGGGCCCGTCGCCGTTGAATCCGACGTTTGGCGAAGAGCCCAATCTCCTCGGTTCGCTCGGCGTTGGTTTTGACACGTTCAACAACGGCGGGGGTGACGCGAACGCGGAAGGTTCCGTGTCGCTGCACTTCAACGGCGCGCAGGTCGGCAACTCCGTGTCGCTCGACGGAACGTTCCAACTGGAAAGCGGCCTGGTCATTACCGCCTTCATGCAAGTCGTTAACTCGCCCGGCGAAGGCGGCTCGCGCGTGACCGTCGTGCTCGACGACACGTTCGGCGGCGGCAGCACGTTCTTGCCCGCCTTCAGCGACGTTTTGATTCCGGGCCTGACGCCCTATGAAGGCCGCATGGCCTTCGGAGCCCGCACGGGCGGCGCTTGGAACCGCCAGGCGATCGACAACGTCGAAGCCACGCACATCAGCGGCGCCGGCACGCAGACCTATTTCGAGGATTTCGAAGTCCAGTCGCCGACGCTCATGGGCGGCACGCCGTTTACTCCCAAGAATCACGGCTTTGAGCCGCTCCTGACGCCTGAAGTTCCCGGGGCCACGGGCGTACAGCCCGGTGTCATGCGCTTGACGACCGAGGGAGGCGGACAGGCTTCGTCGATCGTTTTTGACCAGACCTCGACCAATACGCAGCAGATTGTTGCGTCGTTCGACGTTCGCGTGACCGACACAGGCGCGGCGGCCCGAGCCGACGGCGCTGCCTTCATGTTGCTCGACGCAGCGGACTACGGTACGACCGGCAACTCGTTGCCCGACGGTTATCAGGCCTTCGAAGAACCGAACTTCGCGAATGCCCTGGGCATCGCGTTCGATACGTTCTCCGGCGGCGCTGGCCAACCGGACTTCTGCGCCGATTGCGTCGGCAACGTGGGCAACGCGGTCAGCATCCACTGGAACGGGGCAACGGTCGCCGAAGTTACGATCCCGCTCGCCGAGATCAACCTCGCAGCCGGCGCATTCCATCACGCCGACGTGGCCGTGACGGAAGTCCCAGGCGGCGTTAACGTTACCGTCGCCGTGACCGACGGCACAGACGGCTCGATCAGCGTGCCGTTCTCGGACTTCTTCGTGCCGGGCGTCTTGTTCGACGGCGGCGCTCGCGCGGCCTTCGCCGCTCGCACGGGCGGTGCAGCCGACTTCCACGATATCGACAACGTCAACGTCCAGTTCGTCCCCGAACCGAGCGCCTGGGTGCTGGCGACGTGCGGCGCATTGGGCTTGGCACTCTTGCGTCGGCGCAGGACGGCCCGGGCGTAACGGGCGACTGTTGCCAAGATAAACTGTCTCGACCGTGCCATTCCCGCTGGGAGTGGCACGGTTTTTTTGTTGGGTTCATCGGGTACAGTAGTAGGACCTTGATATTTGGCGGCACGTTTACGCCAGGTCGGCCGTTGACCGCAACCGACGGTCGCGATGAACCGCAAAGGCGCAGAGACGCAGAGAATTCTCAGAAGAAACGCGTTCGATCGGTACCGTCTCTGCGTCTCTGCGCCTTTGCGGTTCATCTTTGCGGTCCATCTGGGAGCAATTTCCATGCAGTTCTCGACCGCAGAAGGAACACGCGGTTCTCGATGGGCGATCGCGACGGGCGTTTTCGCCGCGGCGGCGACGTTGGCGTTCCTACTCGCGGGCGCCGGCGACGCGCGTGCGGTCGAGGCCCGCAGGCCCAACCTCGTGCTCTTCCTGGCCGACGATTTAGGCTACGGCGACTTGGGATTCTACGGTCATCCCGCGATCCAGACGCCGCATTTGGACGCCTTCGCAAAGCAGGGCGTGCGCCTGACGCAATGTTACGCGGCGAGCGGCGTGTGCAGTCCGTCGCGGTCGGCGCTGCTCACGGGACGGACGCCGCACCGCAACGGCGTGTATACGTGGATCGCACAGGGCTCGCCGGTGCATCTGCGGACGAGCGAGGTGACGCTGCCCAGGTTGCTGCGCGACGCGGGCTATGCGACGTGCCACAGCGGAAAGTGGCACTTGAACGGCCTGTTCAACAATCCGGCCCAGCCGCAGCCCGGCGATCACGGCTACGACTGGTGGCTGGCGACGCAGAATAACGCGGCGCCGTCGCACGAGAACCCGCGGAACTTTGCCCGCAACGGCAAGCGTGTGGGTCCGATGGAAGGCTATTCCGCGGCGCTGGTGGCGGACGAGGCGATTGCCTGGCTCAAGAACCGCCGCGACAAGACGAAGCCCTTTTTTCTGGCCGTGTGGACGCACGAGCCGCATTATCCGATCAAGTCGGACCCGAAGTTCAAGGCCCGCTATCCGGACGCGAAGGACGACGTCGAGCGGGAGTACTTCGCGAACGTCACACAGATGGACGCGGCATTCGGCAAGCTCATGCGGACGCTCGACGAGGAAAAGCTCGCCGACGACACGTTCGTGGTTTTTACGTCCGACAACGGACCAGAAGGCGACGGAGTGAAAACGCCGGGCCGGGGTTCGACCGGCGGCTTGCGGGGAAGAAAGCGCGACCTACACGAAGGCGGGATTCGCGTGCCCGGCATCGCCCGCTGGCCCGGCAGAATCCCGCCGGGGAAGACCTGCGACGTGCCGATCGTCGGCAGCGACGTGTTTCCGACGATGCTCGCCGCGGCGGGAGTGAAGCCGCCCGCCGACCGCACGCTCGACGGCGTGAACGTGCTCGATGTGCTCGCGGGCAAGGCGACGCGCGTCGAGCGCACGATGCCGTTGTACTGGCGGCTGCACATGGCGCCGAACGCCAAGATCGCCATGCGCGTCGGCGATTGGAAAATCCTAGCCAATGCCGAGCTGACCGAGTTCGAGCTGTACAATCTCAAGGACGACCCGAAAGAATCGACGGATCTCAAGGAGAAGGACCCGCGGCGATTTGCCGAGTTGCGCGCGCAACTGGTGAAACACAGCGCCGCCGTCGAGGCCGAAGGCCCCGATTGGTGGAAGCGGCTTTCCGCGGACGGCGCGAGGGAACCGAAGGAGTGAGGTGGTACGTAGAGCAAACCGGCGGCGCATGTTGACGGCAAGGCGCATGGCTGGGGGAAGGGACGTTAACGCAATTAACGCGGGAGGCGCTGCTTGACGGGACGAAGCACGGGAAACGTCGAGCGATTGCAGTGTGCGTGTTGCATCGCCGGCGGCGGCCCCGCGGGGATGATGCTGGGGCTGTTGCTCGCGCGGGCCGGCGTCGACGTCGTCGTTTTGGAAAAGCACGCCGATTTCTTGCGCGACTTTCGCGGCGATACGATTCATCCGTCGACGCTCAACGTCGTCGCCGAACTGGGGCTCGTCGAGGAATTCCTTTCTCGGCCGCATCAAGAGATCAAAGAGCTTCACGCGTACTTTGGCGGCGAACTAGTCCCGATCGCCGATTTTTCGCAACTGCGGACGCGATGCCGGTACCTCGTGCTCATGCCGCAGTGGGACTTTCTCGACTTCCTCGCGTCGGAGGCAGTCAAGTATCCCACGTTTCGCTTGAGGATGCGGACGGAAGCCGACGGGTTGCTCGTGGAAAACAGCCGGATCGTGGGCGTTCGCGCGTCGACGCCGCAAAGTTCGCTCGAAGTGCGCGCCGACCTGGTCGTCGCCGCCGACGGGCGGAGCTCGCGGGTGCGCGCCGAGGCCCGGCTACCGGTCGTCGATCTCGGGGCGCCGATCGACGTGCTATGGATGCGCATCTCGCGTCGGGCCGACGATCCCGAGACCCCGGCGGGACGCTTCGACCGCGGGCGCATCTTCGTGATGATCTATCGAGGCGACTACTGGCAGTGCGGGTTCGTCATTCCCAAAGGCGGCTACGACGAGGTGCGGCGCCGCGGCCTGGCGGCATTCCGCCAAACGATTGCCGAAATCGTACCTTTTCTGAAAGACCGTGTGGGCGAACTCGGCGATTGGGATGCGATCAAGCTGCTGACCGTGAAGGTCGATCGCCTGAAGCGTTGGCATCGCGCGGGATTGCTGTGCATCGGCGACGCGGCCCATGCGATGTCGCCGGTGGGCGGCGTCGGCATCAACCTGGCGATTCAAGACGCCGTGGCCGCCGCCAACATTCTGGCAAAGCCGTTGCGCGAGCATCGCCTGGATTCTACGATGCTCGACTGCGTACAACGACGGCGCGAACTGCCGACCCGATTGACGCAATGGTTGCAAGTTCTCGTTCAAGACCGAGTCATCGGGCGCACCTTGGCCGCGCGGGAACCGTTGAGGGTGCCGCTGCTCGTGCGTCTGTTGCGGCGCTGTCGGCTGCTGCGGCGCTTGCCGGCGTATCTAGTGGGCGTCGGCGTGCGCCCGGAGCACGTGCGGACCGGCGACGCGCTGGCCGAGCGAGCATGACTCGCCGGCGAGCTCTCTCGGCGCTCGCACGCACCGGACGCTCGCGCTTATCGTGGCGGCGACCGCCACGTGGGGACCCAGCCGCTTGCCGTCGGCGGCTGCACGCTCGTTCGCAGCGACGTCTCGCGCCGCGCGAGCTGCGTGGCCGATTCGCGCTCGATTTGGGCGAGGAATTGCGGCGAGACGCGATCGAGGACGATGACTTTGCTCTTGGCTTGCGGGTCGGTGAGGTTGCGAACGACACAAACGACCTCGGCCGCCTCGGCGCCAGTCGGAATCGACCCGACACCGCCCGCTTGAACGACGGTCGATCGTTCGATCGGCGTTTCGCGCGGCATGGCCGGCGGGGTGTTGAAGACGGCAGAAGTCGCCCCGTCCGCCAATCCGGGTTCGCCGCCCTGATAGACGAATGAGAGGTTCGCCTGGTCGAGCAGGGCGTGGATCGTGCTCAGCGCGGCGTACATGCCTTCGCGGTCTTGCGGGTCGGCCGCGTTGCAAACGCCGATCAGTTCGCCGCGGTCGTTGAACAAGCCGCCGCCGCTGCGGCCTTGAGCCGGTTCGCCGGCAGTCATCACGTGATCGGGTCCGAGAAACTTGCGGGTGGACGTGATTTGGGTCGGTCGAGCGGCGGGGGCGTCGCCGTGGTCGCAGCCGACGCTCAGCGCCGCGTCGCCGCGGGCGATTTTCGTCCCTTTTGCCGCGACCGGAACCGGAGTCACCGCCACGCCCGGTTTGAAACTGACAATTGCCACGTCGGTTTCTAGGTCGTAGCGAATCAATTGCCCGGGTACGCCCGTCGCACCGCGGCCGGCGAACACGTCGACGAGGATCGGACCTTTGCCTTGGCTGTCGCGGAAGATGTGGCCGCAGGTGAGGACGAGAGCTTCGTCGTCGTGCGTGTCGATGATCGTCCCGGAGCCGTTGCCGAAGCCGCTCGCGTCCTGTACGCGGAGGCGGACCGTGCTTTGGACGAGGCGGTTGGCCAGATCGGTCGTGGTCGCGGAAGCGTCGCCAGGATTGGCGTTTCGCGCGGCGGATGGCGGCGCCGAGAGACCCGTACCTTCGAGCCGGGCGGGCAGGATCGGCGTTGCGGGCGCCGCGGGCGATTCGGAGTTCGCAGGTTGCGCGAACGTCGGTGGGGCGGCTTGGCTTGCGGCGCCCGTTGCCGGTCCTCGCACAGCGGCGTCGGGCGATTGGCCGCGAACCTGACTTTGTCCGGCAGCGTCTGGGTTCCGGGCGAGCGCTCGGGCAGTCGTTGATCCCGCCTTGGCGAACATGCCCGCCAGGTGTTCGTAGCTGGTCGCGCCGACGGTCCGATCCACTTCGCGGCCATTGACCAAGAGCACAAACGTCGGCACGCCCGTCACGCGATATTGCTGCACTAGGGCCTGTTGGGTGTCGTAGTCGACCTTGCGGACCGGCATTCCCGACGATTCGAGTTGTGCCACGATAGGAGCCATCCGTTGACACGGGCCACACCACGAAGCCGTGAAATCGAGCAGGACGACGTCGTTGGCGGCTGGGCTGTTGGCGGCTGGGCCGGCGGCGGCGACGAGCAGCGTCGCCGCGGTGCAGAGCGCGAGCATGACATCCCTCCTTGGATGCGGGTAATGGTCCTCGGAACTTCCATGCCCGAGGCGCGCGGCCCGAAGTCTTCCCTGCCGGGCCGCATGTAGGTTTTACCGCCGCAACGGCGGATTTTACACGTTCGGAGCGCATCTTGCGGACCGGACGTGTTCGGCCAACATTGGCGGCAACCGCCCGCGCCGAAACGCTTTAGGCGTCGCCGCCCGGCCACGACGCGGGATCGCGGCCTGCTGGCCGGCAGTGCGTTAAGGCAGGTTGCGTTCCAAAGTCGCGGGGAGACAGGAGGGTCGTCGTGCGATGGTGCGATGGTACGCCGGGCATGGCTGTTTCGCCTCGTCGCAGTCGCCGCGGTGCCGTACAATGCGGCCCAAAGCCGTCGAGCCAACCTCCCATCTCCTGAATCCTGTCTCCCCGAATCCCGAATCCCGAATCCCGAATCCCGACCCCGACCCCCGATCCCTGAAACCTGCCCCCTGTTCATGCCTCGCCAGATCCTCGTCACCGCCGCGCTTCCCTATGCCAACGGCCACATCCACCTGGGCCATCTGGTCGAGTACATCCAGACCGACATCTGGGTTCGCTTTCAGAAGCTCCGTGGCAATCGTTGCATTTATCTCTGTGCCGACGACACGCATGGCACCGCGATCATGATCCGCGCCCGGCAGGAGGGCCGCAGCGAAGAGGTCCTGATCGCCGATATGCAGGCTGCCCACGAGCGCGATTTTGCCGCGTTCGACATCGCGTTCGACAACTACGGGAGCACGAACAGCCCAGAGAACCGCCAGCTTTGCGGCGAGATTTGGCAGTCTATCCGCGCGGCGGGTCTCGTGCGCGCGGCGGACGTGAGCCAGCTTTACGATCCCGTGGCGGGAACGTTCCTGGCCGACCGGTTCGTAAAGGGGACGTGCCCCAAATGCGGCGCGGCGGATCAATACGGCGATAGCTGCGACAAGTGCGGCTCGACGTACAGTCCCGCGGACTTGATTAACCCGACGAGCACGCTCAGCGGCACGTCGCCGGAAGTGCGGAGTGCGGCGCACTTGTTCATCGAACTCGAGAAGCTGCACGCCTTTCTCGACACATGGACCCAAAGCGGCAACCACCTCCAACCGGAAATCGCCAACTACTTGAAGGGCCATTTCCTCGGCGAGCCGCTCCGCGATTGGGACGTTTCGCGCCCCGCGCCGTATTTCGGCTTCGAGATTCCCGACAGTCCCGGGAACTACTGGTACGTCTGGTTCGACGCCCCGATCGGCTACATGGCGTCGCTCCGCCAATGGTGCGACAAGACGGGCGAGAAGTTCGAATCGTGGTGGCCGCGCGAGGGCACAATCAACGAAAGCGCCCAACCTCCAACCTCTAACCTCCAACCTCCAACCTCTCCCGAGGTTCACCACTTCATCGGCAAAGACATCACTTACTTCCACACGCTCTTCTGGCCCGGCATGCTCAAGACCGCCGGCTACCAGTTGCCGGAGAAGGTCCACATTCACGGTTTTTTGACCGTCAACGGCGAGAAGATGTCGAAGAGCAAGGGCACGTTCGTCCGCGCGGCGACGTACCTCAATCATCTCGACCCGTCGTTCTTGCGCTATTACTACGCCTCGAAGCTCACCCCGCGCGTCGACGATCTCGACATGAACCTCGAAGAGTTCGTCGCCAAGGGCAACGCCGATCTCGTCGGCAAGGTCGTGAATCTCGCCAGCCGCTGTGCGGGCTTCGTGAAGACGACCGGCTTATCGGCCAGATATCCCGACGACGGCGGACTGTTCGCGCACGCGGCCGCAGAAGGCGAGGCGATCGCGGCCGCTTACGAAGAATGCGACTACAACCGCGCGATGCGGCTCATCATGGCGCTCGCCGATCGGGCAAACCCGTTCGTCGAAGAGAACGCGCCGTGGAACTTGAAGAAGGACCCGGCCCAAGCGGCGCGGTTGCAGGAGGTCTGTACGGTCGCGCTCAACTTGTTCCGGCAGCTTGCCGTGTATCTCGCGCCGGTGCTGCCGCGGCTTGCTCAGCAGGCCGGCGAGTTGTTCGATCGGCCGATCACAAAATGGACCGACGCCAGCGAGCCGCTTGTGGACGTGCCGGTCCGTCCGTTTCAACACATGCTCAAACGTGTCACCCCCGAGGAAGTTCAGAAGATGATCGAAGAAAGCCGCGAAGAAGCCGCCGCAACGACGCCCGCCGGGCTGCCACTGGCTCCGCCTGTGCCGAGCGACACGGCCCAGCAAGATTCTGCAGCCGCCCTCGCCGCCGAACCGCTCACCTCCGAGTGCTCGATCGACGACTTCGCAAAAGTCGATCTTCGCGTCGCCCGCATTCTTTCGGCGGAAGACGTCCCCGAAGCCCGCAAACTGTTGAAGCTCACGGTCAGTCTCGGCGGCGACGTGAAGCGCACGGTCTTCGCCGGCATCAAAGCCGCCTATCAACCGGAGCAACTCGTCGGCCGGCTCGTCATCATCGTCGCCAATCTCGCCCCGCGGCAAATGAAGTTTGGCCTAAGCGAAGGCATGGTCTGCGCCAGCGGCCCGGGCGGGGCGGAAGTCTATTTGCTCAGTCCCGACAACGGCGCCGTTCCGGGGCAGCGGGTGCATTGAGTAACGAGGAGTAACTAGATCGCGCGCGGCCGAGTCCCTCAAGAGTCGGCGCCTCAACGCAAAAATGAGTTGGTACCTTCTTTAACGCAGAGGGCGCGGAGGTTTCGCAGAGGTCGCAGAGAATGCTCGTCATCGAAACATTGACGGACGGTCAAGCGTCACGTGTTGCATCGTCGACTTTCTCTGCGTACTCTGCGCGACCTCTGCGCCCTCTGCGTTGAAAAACTAACCAACTTTGCTAGCAAAGACGAGCCAGATATTTCGCGCCCGCCACACCTCAAGTGCGCTTACCGCGCCACGTCCGTAAACCGCGACTCCCGCAGCACCGTCACCTTGATTTCTCCGGGATACGTCAGCCGTTCCTCGAACGCCCGGGCGATGTCGTGGCAAATTTTCGCCGCCGTTTCGTCGGTCGTTTCCTTGGCCCGGGTAAGAACCCGCAGCTCGCGGCCGGCTTGGATGGCGAACGCCTGTTCGACGCCCGCGAAACTCGTAGCGATCGATTCGAGTTCTTCCATCCGCTTGATGTAGCGGTCGAGCGTTTCGCGGCGCGCCCCGGGGCGCGACGCACTGCACGCATCGGCCGCCGCGACGAGCACCGTATACGGATTTTCGAGCCGCAGATCGTCGTGATGCCCGAGCGCGGCGTGGACGACTTCCTTGCCTTCGCCGTAGCGTTTGAGTAGTTCCGCGCCGATCTTGGGATGCCCGCCCTCGGCTTCGTGATCTGCCGCCTTGCCGATGTCGTGCAACAAGCCGCAGCGGCGCGCGAGCCGACCGTCGAGACCAATTTCCTCGGCGAGCATCCCGGCCAGAAACGCGACTTCGATCGAATGCCGCAGTACGTTCTGGCTGTAACTCGTGCGGTAGTGCAACCGGCCGAGCAGGCGAACGATCCGCTCGTGCAACCCGGGCACGTCGACTTCCTGAATCGCCTCGTTGCCGGTCTTGAGAATGACGGCTTCGATTTCGCTTTGCGTTTCGTTGACGATCTCCTCGATCCGCGCGGGATGGATGCGGCCGTCGGCGATCAGCTTGGCCAGCGACCGCCGGGCAATCTCACGCCGCACCGGGTCGAAGCCGCTGACGATCACCACGCCCGGCGTGTCGTCGATGATCACGTCGATGCCCGTCGCCTTCTCGAACGCCCGGATGTTGCGCCCTTCGCGGCCGATGATCCGGCCTTTCATCTCGTCGCTGGGAATGTCGATCGTGCTGGTCGTATTCTCCGTCGTGTGCGTGGCGGCGTACCGCTGCATCGACGAAATGAGCACCTCGCGGGACTTGGCTTCGCAGATCTCCTGAACCTGCTTCTCGTGCTTCATGACCATCGCGCCAGCCTGCTTCTGGAGCTCCTGCTCCAACAGGGCCAGCATTCGTTCGGTCGCCTCCTCGCGGCTCAGCCCGCTCAGTTCGTGCAGCGTCTGGCGTTGCAAGTCGAGCAGCTTGTCGAGCTCCCGTTCGCGGCGGTTGATGTCTTCGATCCGCTCGACGGCCTTGCGGTGGGCGCCTTCGACCATCTTTTCCTGCTTGAGCAGGTGTTCGGCCTGTTGTTCGAGGGCGTCCTGGCGTTTGTTGAGCGAGCGCTCGCGTTCGTGGAGCTCCTCGCGGACCTTGGCGAGCTCCTTATCGGCGGCGGCCCGTTCCTTGAGGGCCCGCTCCTTGATTTCCAGGTCGGCCTCGCGGATTTTCGTTGCCCGGTCCTGTTCGGCTTTGGCGAGTAGCTGCTTGGCTTGCGACTCGGCATCGCGAAGTCGGAGCCGGTCGAGGAACTTCACGCCTACGAACGTGAGAATCGCAGCCAGAGCGGCGGCGGCCAGGATATACGGAACCATTTCGCCGGCGTTGGCCAGCAAGAGCAAAGACTTGAACACGGGCACGCTCCCTCGCGAATTTGGCACGCTGCCCGAGGCGAGACCGGTCGCGGCCAGAACCGCCGCCGTGCTGCGCGAATCGCGCTAACGCACGAACGGCCTGTGCCGTCGAGAAAGAGACAAGCCGCAATTCGCACGGTCCGCGGTCGGTCGTCCTGCCGACCGCGCTGGCCCGTGCGAGCCGAGTTGCGGTTCCGCCTAATAGGGTTTTCGGCCGGTCCGAGGCGAGCGTGTGCGCGCGGCATCGTCCCGGCGTCGCGCTAAGAGCCCCGCCGCGTCGCTCGATTGTCCAACATGCTGGGCACGGCGGTAGAGGCCGGCCCGACATGCCGCGATTCGTGCATCGACGCCACGTTCATCCAACCGAACCCCGCCTCGCGCCGGTCGTTCGTCGCTCGTTCCGGCACGTCGCGGCGGATGTCTCGCCGCGGACAAGGGGCTTCCTGGCGCATCGCACTGGGCGTACAAAACTCGAGCACAGTGCGAACGATCAATACCAAGAAGTCCATCGTCGTTCCTCGCCGGTCGCGGGTTCGTAAAAGCTTAACCCCAACGGTCACGTCAATCTCGGAAACTTCGTCGTCTTGTCCCCTGCGACGGCTCGTCCCGCAAAGTGGCCAAGCCTCAGGGCAATGATGCGTCAAAAAGTAGTTTCTCGATACCCGCCGAAAGCGCGAACCAATAGCGTGCAGGATGCGTCCAATGGGGATGCCTCCGCCCACCACCGGCTGGCTAACCTTGGGTTATCCTCATCCTATCAGAGTCTTTGCAAAGTGCAACCCGATGAAGATTGAGGATCGCCGCGGCGGCGTGCAGGACACGGTTTACGAAAAAGTTCGGATTGTTTGCTAAGAGGGGGGGCGGCTGAGCACGGTGCGTTTGGCAAAGCTTATCGACGCGGTGAAGCATGGAGGCGAACCGACGAGCGCGGTCAAGGCATTGGTCCGCGAGGATTAGGTCCTTGCGAGATTTCGCGAAAAAAACAAGAACGCCGGAGGCTCGTGCTCTCGGCGATTTCCGTGACCCCCAGAGAGCGTTCTTGTTCCTCATCGGATTCCGGTCAACCCTAGCCGCCGGCGGCACTCGTCGAGCATCTCTTTCGTGCGGCTCGCCCCCACGCGCGAGACGCCGATTACGCGCACTTCCAGCAATCTATCCAAATCGCGCACGCCGCCTGCCGCTTTGACTTGAACGTGCTCCGGTGCATGACACCGCATCAGCCGCAAATCGTCCAGCGTCGCCCCGCTGGGCGCATAGCCCGTCGACGTCTTGACCCAATCGACCCGCAATTCGCCGCAGATTTCGCACAGCCGAATCTTCTCCGCGTTGCCCAAATAGGCGTTCTCGAAGATTACCTTCACCTTTTGGCCCGCACCGTGGGCGACTTCGACCACCGCCGCAATATCCGCCGTCACGTATTCCCAGCTACCGCTAAGTGCCTGCGAGATGTTGATCACCATGTCGAGTTCCTCGCAGCCGTCCGCGATTGCCCGCTCGGCTTCGGCTCGCTTGACGTCGGTCGTGTGCCCGCCATGCGGAAAGCCGATCGTCGTCGATGCCCGCACTCCGCTCCCCGCCAGTCGATCTGCGCATCGCTTCAGGTAGTACGGCATAATGCACACGCTCGCGACGTCGTAATCGAGCGCAAGCTGAATGCCGGATTCCAATTCGTCGGCCGACAGCGATGGATTGAGCAACGAATGGTCGATCGTTTTGGCGATCTGTAAGTACGTGTAGTTCATGTCGTCGCTCCCCGGCACGTTCGCTCTGGCGCCGGCAAGAAATTCCGCAAGTATGTGCAACTCTGCCGCAGCGCCAGCCGCCGCGACTCGGGCGTGCCCTCGAAGGTACGGTCCTCCACCTCGACGCAGACCGGCCCGCAATAGCCGGTGTCGCCCAATACCGAGATGAACTTGCCCCAGTTTATTTCGCCCATGCCCGGCAGTTTCGGCGTGTGATACCGCAGCGGCGTTGCCAGAATCCCTACGTCGTCGAGACGATGCCGATCGACGCGCACGTCCTTGGCATGAATGTGAAACAGCCGCTCGGAAAACTCGACCAGCGGGGTCAGATAGTCCATCTGTTGCCAAACCAAGTGCGACGGATCGAAATTCAGCCCGAACGACGAACTCGGAATCGCCGCGAACATTCGCCGCCAAATGGCCGGACTCGCCGCCAGGTTCTTGCCGCCCGGCCATTCGTCGTCCGTGAACAGCATCGGACAGTTTTCGATGCCGATCCGCACAGCGAGTTGCTCCGCAAACTCGACGAGTGGAATCCAAGTATCCAGGAACCGCTGCCAGTTGCCGTCAATCGACTTGGTCCAATCGCGGCCGACGAACGTATTCACGCCGCTTAACCCAAGCATGGCCGCCGTCTCGATCACCCGCCGCAAATGGGCTGCCGCCGCATCCGCTTCCTGCGGGTCCGGCGCCAGCGGGTTTGGATAATAGCCCAACGCGCTGATTGTCACACCGTAGCGTTCGACCAGCGCCTGCACGCGACCGGATTGCTTCTGGTCGAAGTCTGTCGCGTCGATATGGGTTATGCCCGCGTACCGCCGCTCGGCCTTTCCCGGCGGCCAGCACATCACCTCCACGCAGTCGTAGCCCAGGGCGTAAGCCGTCGAGAGCACCTCCTCCAACGTAGCGTCGGGAAGGATCGCGCTGACAAAACCAAGTTGCATCATCGTTCGGACCCTACGTTAGGAAAGCACGGCCAGGACCGCGCGGCAACACCGCCCGCCGGCTCCGCTTCCGCAGTAAATGGCGCGTGTGCGTTACGGTTTCGTGACCGTTCCATCGGCTCTGCGGAGTTCGCCCCAGCGGAAGTCGAACGGTGGATCGTCCTGGATCGGGTATTTGGCGGCCGCTTTTTCGTCGATGTCGATTCCGAGGCCGGGCTGGTCGTTGGCCCAGAGGTAGCCGTCCTTGAGTTCGGGACAACCGGGGAAAACTTCGCGTTCGGCGTCGGTGAAGACGCGCGCTTCTTGAATGCCGAAGTTGGGCGCGGCCAAGTCGAGATGGACGTTCGCGGCGTGGCCGACTGGCGAGGTGTCCCCGGGGCCGTGCCATGCCGTGCGGACGGAGAAAAACTCGCACATCGCCGCCATCTTCTTGGCCATCGTCAGTCCGCCCATCTGCGAGATGTGGACGCGAATGAAGTCGATCAGTCGGTCGCTGACGAGGCCGAGCCATTCGTGCGGACTGTTGAATAGTTCGCCCATGGCGATCGGCGTGCTGGCTTGTTGGCGGAGGTGCTTGAAATAGCCGATGTCCTCGGGACTGAACGGGTCTTCCACGAAGAACGGGCGGAATTGCTCCAAGTCCTTGACGAGCTGCACACCGAGGATCGGCGGGACACGCTCGTGGACGTCGTGCAAAAGTTCGACCTTGTCCCCGAACTTCTTGCGCAGATGCTCGAACAGCTTGGGGACCATTAGAACGTAGGGCTTTGGATCCCAGACTTGCGGGCGGCGGTCGTCTTCGGGCGCGCCGGGTTGACGTCCTGCGCCGTAGGTTGCCAAGCCTTCGACGCTCATCTGCACGCGGACGTGCCGCTGGCCTTCCGCGACGAGGGCGGCGACTTTGTCCGCCACCTCTTCGAACGACGCACCGCTGGCATGTCGATACGTATCGACGGCTTTGCGGCATCGTCCGCCGAATAATTGATACACCGGGACTCCCGCGCGCTTCCCGAGGATGTCCCAGAGCGCCATGTCGACGCCAGAGATCGCATTGTTGAGCACGGGGCCGTTGCGCCAGTAGGAACTGAGGTACGAAGACTGGAAGATGTCTTGGATATCGAGGGCATTCTTGCCGACCAAGAACGGACGCAAATACCTGTCGATTGCCGTCTCGACGACTCGGGCACGTTGGGTAAACGTGGCGCAACCGACGCCGTGCAATCCCGGTTCACTCGTGAGCACCTTGACGACAACGAGGCGAATCTTGGCGGGGGCCGTAAGTATCGTTTTGATGTCGGTGATGGTCAGCGGCTTCGTGTCGCGATTCTCCTTCGGTTGAGCTTCGGCGGACCAACCGCGCCGCGGCAGTGCGAGTTGCAGGCCGCCCACGATGCTCGCCGCACCCGCGGCCCTTGCACAGTTCTCGATCCACGATCGTCGGTCCATGGTTCGCTCCCGAAAGCGAGTTGGTTTACGTCATGGCACTGCGTTCCGTTTGTGCTCCGTCGTTCATTTGCTCCGAACGGCCGTAGGCGACGCGGCGACGACGGAGTTCGTAAGCGTGCCGATCCCTTCTATCTCCACCTCGACTTTGTCGCCCGGCTGGATGGCGGAGGTCTTGCCTGGCGTGCCCGTAAAAATCAAGTCGCCCGGATGAAGCGTGATGTGGCTACTAACAAAACTGACGATCTTGGGCACGTTCTGGATGAGCTGACTGGTACGTTCGTCTTGCATCGTCTTGCCGTTCACGCGAAGTACAAGTCGCAGGTCGTCGTAGTTGATGCCGGAGACGATGTACGGACCGATCGGGCCGAACGTATCGCAACCCTTGGCACGCCACCACTGGACATCGTTCTTCTGCCAGTCGCGTGCACTCACGTCGTTGCCGCATGTGACCCCCAAAATGCACTCGAGCGCCTTACGCTCGTCGGCATTCTTAGCTTGCTTGCCAATCACGATCACCAGCTCTCCCTCGAAATGCACGTCGTCCGTTCCCCGCGGAATGACGATGTCGTCGCCGGTTCCGATCACGCTCGACGGACTCTTGAAAAAAAGCTGTGGCATTTGGAACTTGGTGGGAATCTCGCCCGGCTTCTCGGTGTCGACCTTGCTCGTGCTTTCCGTCTCCGATTTGCCGGTCTGAGGGTTCGTGGTGATCTTGGTCGTCGTCGTAACGGTCGTGACGATGTCGCCCGCGCCGAGGTGGCTTTTGTAGTTGCCGGCCAGCGCAAGCACCTGCGTCGGGCGCGGCGACGGCGCAAGCAGCGTTACCGCCGAGAGTGGCAGCAGCTTATCGGTCGCCTTCCAAGTCCCGAAAAGATCCCCGTCGATCTGGCGAATACGGTCGCCTTCCACGAGTCCAAAAGCCTCGCCATCGTCGCCGCGAAATCGCGCGAAGCGTTTTGCGCTCGGTTCGTCGGCCATCACCGGAGCGGATATCGCGATGACGATCAGGATAGCCCAAGGACTCCGCGATCTTGCAATAAGTCGGCCACGCATGTTCGTTCTCCCCCAGAGGTCCACGCTACGGACGGGATTGAATGTTGAACTATAACCGGCGAGTGGAGCCAGCCCGCGTTCCCAACCTAGTCGCTATGGAGAGCCCTGCCAAGCTGCCGAGCGATCAGACGGAGGCGGCACAGCGGCGTCTCGTAACGCCACTGTGGGCGTCGGTTCACCACCGTTTAAGCGCTCCCAAGCTCTCGGTTGGATCAATCCTCGCCTGGGCCGACGCGTCGCAGCCGCACGGACGAATGGCCGATGGCCGCGAGGGGAAGGCATTCCGCGATCTGGCGGTGAAATGTTGATTGCGATCGACGAGGCGCTTGAGGCCGGCTCGCGCGGACTGCGCGCACGTTCGAGAGTGTTAAAGCTCTTGCTCAAGCTCCGCGGGGTGCGACGCCACGCCGGCGTGATTGGCCCCCTTTGAAAGGAGCGATCCGCGACCTCGCGACGTTCGCCGAACACACGCCGCATGCGCACGTACATTCCGGAGCCGCAGCGCAAACACGACAACACGTGGACCGACAAACCGCCGGAGTACAAAGCGGCCGTGTATGCGACGCGGCGTCGCACGCGCGGCGAGCGCGGCAAGGCGTTGCAACGCAAGCGGAGCGAAGTGGCCGAGCGGACGTTTGCCCACGTGTGCGAGACGGGCGGAGCACCCTCTCGACCATTCCGGCCGCGTGCGCGGTACGTCGGCAACGGCGGGATGCCCTGCGTCTCGGAAAATGAATGACGAAATCTAGGCGGCAACCGCACACTGGGGCAGTCGGTCACATCGGCCGGCCGGATGAACGGAAAGTTGCTTGCATGCTTCGATGTTCGAGATGGAAGCGGCCAGTGTCTCCGAGCCTAACCCAGGGGCGGCTTTGGAAGCCGAAGCCAACCAAAGGCCAACATCCTCAATCCTCAATCCTGATCTTCAGCTCATCCGAATTCGCCTTCAACTCCGGCGCGTACATCGCCGAAGCCTTCGTCGGCAGCGCGCTGAACGTGCCGGGGATTTCGGCGCGCATCTTGTACGCGATGCTGTGCTTTCCGCGGGCGAGTTGGCGGAGGAACAGGGCGACGCGGTTGTCGCGGAGCTCGATGTAGGCGGGCAAGCCCTTGCCGCCGTAGCCGCTGCGGACGTCGTAGGGTTCGCAGCCGGCCGCTTTCATGTCCTCGAAGATGATGTACTCGTAATCGTTCTTGCTCTCGATTTCGAGTTCGATTTCGAGCACGTCGCCGCTCTTGACCGTCGCGAGATTGTCGAGCGGCACGCGGTCGTACTTTTCGACCTTCTGATCGACGGCCTGTCCGCGCGAGCCTTGGGCCTTGATGCTCTTCTCGACGCGAACCAGCTTGTAGTAGCGGCGCTGGACCTTGATCTCCAGCCCGGCTTTCGTAATCGGGTCTTCGAGCGTGAAGTTGGTGAGATAGCCGTTGTAGTACAGCGGCCCCGTGCCGGACTTCTTGAGTTCGACCTTGTAGGTTCCTGCCCGAACGGCTTCGCCTTCGAGCACGAACTTGTTGTCGAACGTGAACAGGTTTTCGGACGTGATTTTGGCGTCCTTGACCTTCTTGCCGTCGACCCAGACTTCGATCGTCATGTCGGGCCGCGCTTCGCCGCTGGCCTTGAGATAGTCGGCCATTGCTTCAATGCACAACGCCGTGTCGCGGGTCGAGTTCCAATAGGTCGCGTGCTTGCGGTTGTTGAGCAGGTACTTCACCAGGCCCGAAGCCGTCTTGCTCTTGGGATCGAGCTTGGCGAGCAGCTTGAGGTAATAGGCCATCGCCTCGTTCTCGCTGCCGTACCAGTACCACCAGTAGTTGTCGGCGGGCAGCTTGAGATAGGCCGTCTGGTTTTCGTCGTCGTAGACGACGTATTGGTCGAGGTTCTCCATCACCGCGGCGAGCTTGTCCTTCTCGCCGAGCTTTTCGCACGCGAGGCCCAAGAGCGCCTTGGCGTACGCGGCCAGCTTCACGCGGTCGCGATCGAGGAAGCCGAGCATGTCGGCGTTTTTCACGCCCGCGTCGGTGAGGACCATGAACACGAAGGCGTCGATTTCGTCGGCGCGGTCCTTCCATGGATTCGTCTTCGTCGGCGCGTTCTTGATGCGGCGGACCTGCTCGTTCTGATAGTTTTCGAGCCACTTCACGCCGCGGTCGAGGATACCGGGCACGAGGGCGACGTCGTTGGCTTGGGCGACTTGCAACCCGTGCACGACCACGGCCGTCGTGTGCGGCGTGCTCTGCTCGTAGTAGCCGCTGAACCAGCCCCAGCCGCCGTCGGAAAGCTGCATTTCGGTCAGCTTGTCGACGCCGCTCTTGACCATCGTCTTGACTTCGTCGACGTCGAACACCGGATTGCGGTCGAACCGCTTCCAGCCCTGGGCGCGTTCGACGTCGTCGCCGATCTCTTGCGCGTTGAGGTTCGTGCGTTTTTCCTGGATCGCTTTCAAGTCGAGCTTCATGTCGAGCAGGACTTTTTGCGTAATCACGGTGGGCAGGAAGCGGTTGAGCGTCTGCTCCGTGCAGCCGTAGGGATAGTCGGCCAGATACGGCAGCGCGTCGACCATCGCTCCGGCGAGCGTCGGCGAATAGCGGACTTCCAGCCGCGATTGCTCGGGCCGGCGCTCTTCGGGAACGCGGACGGTGAACTCGCCCGCCTTGTCGTCCGGCCGGATCGCGCCCGAGTACGACTCGGTCTTGGCGAAGCCGTGGATGTAGACCGGGAACTTCATTTGCGTGGCGTCCGACTCTTCGTCGGCGAGGGCTTGCATCTGGATCGTCGCTTCGCCCTCGCGAACGGCCCGGACGCGCCAATCGACCCGCTGCTCGCCGCCCGCCTTGACCTGAATCGTGCGGGTCAGCTCTTCCAGCGGCGAGAGCGTATCGCCGTCGAGTTTGAGCACGACGCGGATCGCCTTGTCCGCCTTCAAGTAGTTGTGCACGTTCGCCGACAGCACGACTTCGTCCTTCTGCACGAAGAACCGCGGGGCCTGCAAGCGAACGATCACGTTCTTCCGCGTGATGACTTCGGTGGCCGCTTCGCCGACCTTCGAGCCGTGGCCGAGCGACCAGACCTTGCACTTCCACGTGGTGAGGTTCTCCGGCATGTCGAGCGAGATTTCGGCCACGCCGTCGTTGTTGGTCGTGATACCGGCCGCCCAATAGGCCGTGTCGGCGAATTTTTCGCGCACGGTGGGCGTCGCAAGAGTTCCGCCTGGGCCGCCCTCGCCGCCCGCCTTGTCGGCCTCCCCCTTGCGTAAAGCATTGCCTTCCAAAGCGAGCGCGCCGTCCGCCGCCGCCGCTTCGGCCATCGGCGCGCCGGGCGCCATTGGTCCGCCACCGCCGAAGCCGCGTCCATCGCGCGCGTACCGCGTCGCCGACTGCGGTTTGGCCGCATCCTTCAATTCCGCGCGATCTTCGAGCTCGTCGGCCACCGATCCGCCGAACACGCCCAAGTCGCCCATGCCCGCGGCCTTCGGCGGGACGATCGTGTAGACATACCGCGACAGGTTGTGCTCGACGTAGCTGTGATAGTGCCGCCGCCACTTCCAGAAGAACTCCTTGATGTCCGGCACGTTCGTCCCGCCGGAGATGTACTCGACGGCCTTGTCGTACATCGTGATGACCGTCGAGCCGATGAACGGCTTGCCGGCTTGATCCGTGACCTTGACGACGAACTTGGCCTTCTCGCCCGGCTTGTATTCTGCTGCCGAGGGCTTGATGTCGACGTTGACGATCCGCTTTTCGGGCGGGACGACGATTTCCTTGGCCTCGCTGAACACGCGGCCTCCGGAAACCGTGACCGCCTCGACGAAGAAGTTCGGCATGTCGTTCTTGACGACCGCCACGTCCTCGACGTGCGTCTTGCCGGAGAGCTTGATGAGCTTCGGCGGCGGGCAAACGCCGTTCACCGGCCGCATGAACAGCAGCACCGTTCCGCCCGCGCGGTTCGTGTTGATTTGCAGCTTCACGACGTCGCCCGGCTGATACTCGCGCTTGTCGGGAATGAGTTCCAGGTCATTGAACCGCGCGTTCTCGCCGTCAAAACCTTGGCCGATGACGGTGAACACATAGCCGCCTTCGATCTTGTTCTCCTTGGCGTCGGTGACGGTGTACGACAGGCGATATTGGCCCGGCTCGCGCATCGTGATCTTCTGGCTCGCGCGGCCGTCCTCGCCGGTGGGCAGGTCCCACTTACCGACTTCGGTTTCTTCCGGCTGGGGATCGTCGCCGTTCTTGTACGCGATCTTCAAGAGCCGCAGCGTGCCCGCACCCTTGACCGGTTTCTGGTCGAGCGTTTGGGCGTTGAAGCTCGCCGTAATCGTGTCGCCTGTCTTCACGTAGCCGCGGTCGATCCAGGCATAGAC
The DNA here is from genome assembly GCA_003576845.1 of Planctomycetota bacterium. GTDB lineage: Bacteria > Planctomycetota > Planctomycetia > Pirellulales > PLA5 > PLA5. The sequence continues at coordinate 12,379 of QEVJ01000006.1, read as the reverse complement.
CTTGAATGGCTTGCGGGCCACGAGCACATCGCCCGTACCGACGATCGTTCGCCGCGATTGGTCGACCACTTCGGCCGTGATCGAATACTTGTGGTCCTCGTCGCCGTGGACCGCCGCGGCGGGACCCGTGTCGATCTCGACTTCGAGCGTGCCGTCATCGCCGATTTCCGCTTCGTGCTCCACGACTAGCTCCGGCTGCTCCCAGCGTGCGCCGCGCCACCACGGATACGGCCGCATGCAACCCCATTCGCGCCAGCCCGGATACCAGACGTAGTCGTAGCTCCACCACCAATAGCCCGGGCCGTAAAACCAGTCCCATGGCGCGTATGGGAACCACTCGGCGTTGTGGCTGCTGCGGAGAACCTTGTACTTGACCTTCGCTTCCGTGACCGGCGAGCCGAAGTAATACTTCGCCGTGATCTTGGCCTTGATCTTCTCGCCGAGCTTCACCGGCTCCTTCGGCGCGTCGACCGTCACCTCGAACTCGGGCTTTTTGTACTCTTCGACGCGGAACTGGAGATAGCCGCCGAAGTCGTTGTTTCCGCCGCGGTGGACGATGATCTGCGCGTAGTATTGCCCGAGCGTGGCGTCGGCCGGCAGCATCCACTCGTCGTGCAAGCCGCCGTACTCGTCGAGCTTGTACTGTTTTTCGAGAACCTTCTCGCCCTTGGGATTGTTGACTTGGAGCGTCGCGTTCAGTCCGGCGAACTCGCTCTTGTCCTCCGGGGCGTCGTACCTTGCTCGCCCGGTCCAGAAGTTGAACTTCACCGGCTGTGCCGGGCGATATACCGGCCGGTCGCTGATCGCGAACACCTTCTTCTCGTTGTACGCCCCGTCCTGATAGGCTGCGTACCAGACGTTGTCGAACCCGAGGAACGAGAAGCGGCCGCCCTGCGTCCGGGCAATGACGAGCCATTGGTAATCTTCCGGTTGGCGATCCTTCTTGAGCCGCACCTGGCCCTCGGCGCTCGTGAACTCGGCGAAGTTCTTGATGTCGATTTCGAAAACATTGTTGCGGACGTGGCGCTGGCGATAGCCGAAGAACTCGACGTTCGCCTTTTCGACCGGCACGCCGCTTATCGCATCGGCGACGAAGTACATCGAGTGGTCTTGGATCGGCTTCTTGACGATGGCCGTGTCGGCGATCCAGAGGACGATGAAGTTCGTGTTGCCCTTCGCGTCCCCGCTGTCTGCCATTTTGGCGCGGACGAGATAGGCGCCGGGCTTTTGCAGCGGCGTCGTGACCGTGATCCGCTTGTCGAAGTGGTTCTCGCGCGGGTCGAGATCGAGCTTCCACTCGGCGACTTTCGCGCCGAGGTACTTCTTCTCGTCCTTGTGAATCAGGCGATAGCCGATGTCCTGGATGTTGAGCTTTTCCCATTCAAGCCGCTGCGGGCGCGTGCGGATGTAGGCTTTTACATCGTCGAGCAGCTTGTCGACGGCGACGGCGTGGGCCTCGAAGGCCACTTCCTTGCCGTTGCGGAAGCGGAAGTCGAACGTCGCGCCTTTGCCCGCGGGCTTGGTCGTGTCCGGCTCGAAGCGGCCCCAGTTGCCGACGATCTGATCGAGCCGCAGTTGCCGCCAGTTGTTGTCGCCTGGGCCGTACTCCTTGATCGCCCGCCGCCACAGATCGGCCGCCTTGGGGTACTGGCGGCGATTCTCGAAGACCTGACAAAGCTGCGTCAGGCTCTGCTCGCAGAACGTGTCCTTGCCCGCGTCCGCGACCTCGCGGTAAATCTTGATGAAGTTGAACTCGTCGGGCAGCTTGAACCGCTTGATGCCGTTGGCCAGCTTGGCGATCGTCTCGTCTTCGCCGAGCGTGTGGAGGGCGTAGGTGCCGCTTTCGTCTTTTTTCGTGTCGTCGTCCTTCGTCGGACCGTCGTCGGCAAAGCGGCCGAAGATGCGACCGTACTCGCCCATCGTTTGCACGCCGAACTGGCCCCAGAGAAAATCGGCGAAGTGCTTGCGAATCTCGGTGCGGCGATTGGGCGCGATTTCGGCCGCCTGCGACAAGAGCCATCGCCACCGCTCGCCGTCGGTCTTGGACGCTTCCCAAGTCTTGGGCAGTTGGTGATAGACCGGCTTGCCGTCTTCGTCGACCGGCGCGCCGGGGTATTCCTGACCGTAGCGATAGTAATAATAACCCTGGTCGTAGTCCGGCAGCGTCGAGAGATCGGTGAGCACTTGGAGCCGCCAGGCGTCGTAATGCCCGCGGTTGTTGAGCAGCAATCCGGCGAACTCGAACAGATACTGCGACGCCGCCTGCTTGTCGTCGTCGGCGCGGGCCGCTTCCATACCCTGCTGCATGAGCTGCATCGCCCGGGCGCGGTCGCGTTCGACGGAGTTGACCATTTCGCCGCCGCCGCGATGGTGGCCGCGCTCGAACTTGCCGGCGACGATGAAGCCGAATTGCGGCTGCTGCAAGTACGACTGCGCGGCGGTTTGCAGGAGCCGCCAGTTCTTGCCGTGCGCGGCGATTACGCCTTCGCGGAACTCGTCGATTTCCGTTTGCCGGCCAAGCTGGTTCAGGCACACGAGGGCCTGCGTCAAGTCGACGCCCACGAGCTTGGGATCGTCCTTGGGATCGAGCGCGAGCTTCGAGAAGATGTTGTAAGCGTCGCGGAAGTTCCCCTTCTCGAACGCCTTTTGGGCGGTTGCCCGCTGGTCGGCCGGCGGCGCTTCTTCCGACATGACGACCGACCCCACGACAATGGCGAGAAACAGGGCCAGGACGCTGAACTGACGGGTTTTGCTGGACATGAAACCGATCCAAGAAAGTTGATGCGGCGAGCGATTGCCGGGCAATTCACGCGCGGCAATCGACGTCCGCCGACGGTCGACACAATGAAAGTAATCCGTTCGTCCGACGCAGTTTAGAGCAAGCGGGCCGCAAGCGTCGAGCACGCTTTGCGCACCGCCCTCGCAGCGTTCTCTCAGTGTAGACGCCAGGACGGGCCGGAAAGTTCCCGCGGCGACTCGCGACTTTTGCGGCCAAATCTCTTGGAAAATGTACGTTGCCGCCGGTATCGCCGCGGGTCCTTGATTATCGCCGAAAACGGGACGGCTGAACCCCGGGTGCCGTCTTTGGTACATTGGGCTTCGTCGCCGGTCGCCAATTTCCCTTGCCGTTCGCTCGCCGATGCCCATGACTCCCGCCACGCTCGCCAAACTGGCCAAATTCGACACGCCGACCATCTGCAACGTCATCGAGTTGTTCGACATCCGCCCTCGCAATGCTGGCTACATGGATGGGCGAATCCGCGCGGCCCATCCGAACTTGCCGCCGATGGTCGGTTTCGCGGCGACGGCCGCTTTTCGCAGCGACGCTCCTCCGGCCGGCGGGGATGCTTACGGCTCGATGGAGAAGCAGGCCGAACGATTCGCCGCGCTGCCCGGACCGGCGGTGGTCGTGTTTCAGGACTTGGACGATCCGCCGGTCGCCGCGACGTTCGGCGAAGTAATGTGCTCGGTCTACAAGGCGTTCGGCTCGGCTGGATTGATCACCAGCGGTGCGGGCCGCGACCTGCTGCAAGTTCAAGCACTCGACTATCCCGTCTTCACCGGCGGCACGATCTGCTCGCACGCCTACTGCCACATTTTGCACATCGGCTTGCCGGTTCGCGTCGGTGGATTGGTCGTCAACGAGAGCGATCTGCTGCACGGCGACGCCAACGGCGTGACGAACATTCCCGTCGACATTGCCGCCGACGTGGCCGAAATCGCGGCCGAGTTTGCCGCGGCTGAGTCGATCGTGCTCGACTACGTTCGCGCGGCCGGTCCCAAGAGCGTCGCTGAACTGACGGCCAGGCGGAAGGAGTTTTCTGCCGTTGTGGCGAAACTCGCGGAACGTGTGCGCAACCCGAGCGGCTAGCGGTTTCAGATCAAGTTCTTCCGAGGGGACGCCACGGCTGGCTTGTCCCGGCGCGAATTCTCGAAAACGCGGCAGAACCGCAGGGCGCGGTGACAACCAGTTGTCACCCCCGATGGTTCTCATTGCTCGCACGCGGATTAGGGCAATCGCCCACGATCCGCGGCCGAACGGCGGGTGTCCGTTCGGCGCCTCCGTTACGGTGCGAGCGGAATCATGATTCGCGACCCCATCGACGGGCGTCCGGCGGCAGGGCGACTCGGCGTGTTGATCGTCGAAAATCAAACGCTGGTGGCGGAGTTGCTGGCGGCGGAACTTCAGCGGCAGCCCGACATCCGCGTCTGTGCGACGGCGAGCGACGACGCGGCCGGAGCCGACCTGGCATCGAAACATCGACCCGAGGTGGTGCTGTCGAGCGCGATGCTCGCGGACCGCGGAGCGTTCCGACTGTTGCGGCGAATTCGGACCGCGAACGGCCGGCCTCGCGCGGTTTTGCTCGACGAACGCGTGTGTATCGCCCACGTCCGCGAAGGTTTGCGGCTCGGCGTTGCGGGTTATCACACGCGGCACGAAGCGACAAGCGCGATCGCCAATGCGATCCGTCTGGCGGCCGCCGGGGAAACTTCGTTTTGCGCGGAGATCGCGGCGCGGATTGCGGCGACGGCGGACGGGCTGCGGCTCGCGCCGGCGTTCCGCTACACGCCGCTGGAAACGCTCTCGCAGCGCGAACTCGACGTGTTGCTGCTCATCGTGCAAGGCGCGACTGTCAAGGACTGTGCCGAGCAGCTCAATCTTTCGCCGAGCACGGTGGACAATCACAAAACGCGATTCATGCGGAAGCTCAACGTCCATCGCACGGTCGACCTGGTGCGGCTGGCGATTCGCGAACAGTTGATTCCGTCGTAGGCCCCGGGGGTCAGGGATCGGGGGTCGGGGGGATGGGCTTATCCGGCTTCGCGGCGAATTGGCCGCCGGCGACCTTCATCTGGAGCGAGTAGACTCGCTTGTCGCAGGTGATGTAGAGCGACTTGCCGTCCGCGCCGCCGAACGTCGCGTTCGTCGCAAACTCCGTCGTGGGAATCAGGCCGAGCGACTTGCCGTCGGGCGCGACGACCCACACGCCGCCGCGGCCCGTGAAATACAGGTTCCCATGGGCGTCGATGGTCATGCCGTCGGGTTCGCGGCGGCTTTCGGTTTTCGGATCGAAGAAGACTTTGCCTTCGTCGACGGCGCCGTCCGCGGCGATGTTGTAGCTGCGCCAAAGGCTCTCGTGACTGTCGCCAACGTACAGCGTCTTGCCATCGAGCGACGCGATCACGCCGTTCGGCACGGGCATGTTCGTAATCACTTTTTGCAGACTGCCGTCCGGCCGCAGCAGGTAAACCGCGCTCGACTTGCGGTCGCGGAAGTCCGGGTCGGTGAAATAGATGTTGCCGTTGGGCGCCTGGCAAACGTCGTTGGGCTGGCGCCAGTTCTTGTCGGCGGCGAGCACGGCCGTGTCCGACGGTCCCTGTGGCCCGATGGCGTAGCTCATCAGCCGGTGCCCGAACGCCTGCGCGGCGAGAAGCCTTCCGTTGGCGGCGAGAAACGTGCCGTTGGCGCCTTCGCTCTTGTCGAGCCACACCGTAGCACGGCTGGGCCGATCGAGGCGCAGAATCTGCGTATTCGAGCCGACGAAGGCCGTGAAGTAGAGCTTGCCTGACGCGGGATCCCACGCCGGTCCTTCGAAGAATGCGTCGGCGGCGTAGACCTGCGTGAGCACCGCCCGCTCGGCCACCGTCGGCGGCACCGGCGTGTCTTCGGTTTGATCCGTCGCTTGCTCCGCCGGTTGACCGGCGGCGGGTGGCTTCTGGGGATCATCCTCAGTGTCGGCAAGTGCCGTCGAGGTCAGTCCCGCAAGGCCCAACGCCAAAGCGAACGCGATCGATCGCACGTCGAAACTCCTCTCGTCGGCAAAATGCGCGGCGACGGCGCCGTCCTCAGCGGCCGGCAAACTGCCGGGACCACGCCGGCCGGCTAACGTACCGATTGTCGGCCGCGAAGAAGCGTAGCGGAAGCTCCCGAGCCGAGGAAATGCCAATTCGCGGCGACACGGCGACCGCAAAGCGTTCGGCGCCGGACATGAAATCTTCGATCCACAAGGCCTTGCCGCGGGTGAGATCGTGCCCGTCGAACGTGCGGTCGATCGCCAGCGCGGCGCAGAGTTTCGCCGGACCTCGGGCGAATTCGTGCGGTCTGTCGACGCCGCGGCGCCCGGCCATCAAGTCGCGGCCCAACGTCGGCTCGATGGCGCGGATCAGGACCGCGCTCGGCGTTCCCTCGCGCTCGGTGACGACGTTGAAGCACCACCGCGAGTGAATCGCGTAAACGTAAGCCGTGCCGGGCGGACCGAACATCGCGGCATTGCGGCGGGTCTTGCCGCGGGCGGCATGACAGGCCGGATCGTTGCACGCCAGATACGCTTCGGTCTCCACGATCCAGCCGGCGGTGAGGCCGTCATCCGTGCGGCGAACGAGTCGCTTGCCGATCAACTCCCGAGCGACGTGGATTGGGTCGCGGTCGTAGAACGCGGCGGGCAAGGCCGGGATCGTCGTCGGTCGTTTGCGCATCGGCGGTTCTTCAATTGACCAACTTCGGCTCGAACCACACGGCGTCCGCGCCGGCGGCTTCGGCTTTGCAATCGACGAAGAGTTCGAGCTTGGCGACCTCCGAAACGTCGACGCGGAAGTTGCGATGATCCCCGGCGCGTTGCAGCTCGGCCGATTTCCACAGTTCCTTGCCGTCGCCGACGATGCGAAACGTGACGGTTTGCTCGCCCTTCATCGCGCCGGTGTCGGCCACGGCGACGAAGCCTTGAAAGAAGCGGAACTTCTTGTCGAGCATATAGGCCGCGCGGCTCGGCTTCTTGTCTTCGGGCGGAGCGAGCCACAGGCCGTGCGGCGTGTCGAGATTCTTCACTTTCGGCATCGCCGCCGGGATCTTGGCCGCCGTCGCGGGTTCGGACGGCGCGATCTCGGACAAATACTTCCACGGCACGGGACCCGCGTCGCCCGGCAGCCGCGGTTTCGCGTCGCCGGCCGCTTCGTCGAACAGCCGATAGTTCGCAAGCTGGTTCTTCGTCAGTGCGATGAGCAGCGGACTGTCGCCGTCGGCTCGGCGCGCCAGCGGATCGGCGCCTTTGTCGACGAGCAACTTCGCGACATCGGGCCGATTGATGTCGAGGGCGTACATGAGCGGCGTCATTTGGTTGCCGTTCGCCGCGTTGACGTCGGCGCCGGATTCGAGGAGCGGAACGACGAGCTCGGTCTTGCCCAACCGGGCGGCGAGCATGAGGGCCGTGTCGCCGGCGGACGATTTGCCGTTGGGGTCGGCCTTGCGCTCGAGCAGCAACGTCATCAACGGCAAATTGCCCTTTCGGGCGGCCAAGACGAGCGGCGGGCCGACGCGTCCGGCGGCGAGATTCGGGTTGGCCCCGCCCGCAAGCAGAGCCGTCGCCATTTCCACGTCGGCCTTTTCGATCGCCGCGAGCAGCGGCGTCGGTACATCGGGGGCAGTGCGGTTTGGTTCCGCTCCCGCGGACAGCAACAACTGCGCGGCGATTGCATCGCCCCGCGCCACCGACGCCAGCAACGGCGTGGTTCCGTCGACTTCCTGGTTGGGGTTGGCCTTCTTGGCGAGCAGACTGCGAATCCGGTGGTGATCGCCCTGGCGTATCGCCTAAATCAATTCCGACGCGTCGGGGATCGGCTCCGGCTTTTCCTCGATCGCCTTTGCGGCGGCGATTTCGCGTTCCTTCTCTTCGGCGGCTTCCCGTTGTTGCTTTTGCGTCACGAGGGCGAGCACGATCGTCGCGGCAAGCCCGACGACGCCGACAACGAGCGGCACCAAAAGACCGCGCATACGCCGGTGCCCGCTCGCCGAGGGCAATTCCACGACCGTGGTTTCCGCCTGGCCGTGCGATGCACCGTATACCGTCGCCGCTGCCGGCATCATCGTCGGGTCGACTTTCCACCTCCCCGCGGCATCGGCCGACTCGTCCCGCGGCGGCACGGCGAGCGCTTTGGGCAACGGCTTCGCGCTTTCGCCTTCAACGGGCCGCGCGGACTTCGGCGCCTCGTCCGAAGACTTTCGATCGTCGTCCCGTTCGCCGCTCACGTTGCCCTCGCGCTGTTGCCTTGCCGGATCCGTGCCATCGAGGCAATCGATCGGTTTACGTTCACTCGTCGACGCCCTCATTTCAAGATACTCGGGCCTCGGGCCGGTGTCAGCCCGGCGCGGCAAAGACGGGCGGCGCGGCGGCACGTCAGGTCACGATCTTTCCGTCGGCAAAACCGGCGAATTCCTCGCCCGGCGTGCGGCGGATCGTCTTCGACTTGCCGTGCGTCGCGGCCGCGCGAACGATCCACGCGGCCGGCTCGAACCGCGCGTCGGTCAGCAGCGGAGCGATCGGGTCGCTGGCCGTCGGGCCGAGCCGAAAGACATCGCACTTCGCATGGAAAGGAATAGTGCGCGTGTCGCCGGTCAGGCTGCCGTAGAACAAGCGCGCGGCCGGGGCGGCTGCATCGTGCAAATCGGGAAGGAATATCGGTCCCTGCCAGCCGTCGGCGACGGCCGGAATCGCTAGGGGCTTCGCGGAATCTGTATCGCCCATCGTCGCCCGCACGATGGAGTTGTCGTCGTCGCCCAACCTTATGGACACGGGCGGGTCCGGCGACACGGCGATGCGTCCGCAATAATACGGCGTGCGAAACAGCGTCCGCTCGACCCACGCAAAGAAGCGGATCGAGTTGAACGCACGCAGCAACAGCGCCCCGTCGCGGGCGGAACTACCCGCTTCGCGCGCCACGAAGATCGACAGCGAGAGTTCGCGAATACGCACGCCTTTGAATCGGGCTTCGCACGCCGAAAGCAGCATTTCCCCGCGACCTTCGATTTCGGTCGCGTGGAGAGCGTGCGGCGCGAGACGCTCGCGGCAGTACGACAAGTCCGCGCGGCCCACGAGCGACACTTCGCGGACCGGCGAGACGACGACGTCGAACTTTCGCGGCATCGGCGGCACAAATCCAAATGGCTCAGACCCAAATGTCGGAGGTCGAATCGCCGCCGGGAAAACGGATTTCGTGCGCCCGCGACGGTCCGCCCGGTTCCTGGCCAAAGTCGACGTGAAACTTTTCGTTGAGCGCAAGTCCGCCCTTGGTCGTGTCGCAGTCGATTTGCCGCAGGAACGAGCCGCGCTTCGCCATGTCGGGATAGAACTGGTTGTCCCAAACGCTGTACAGCGAGCTGGTGACGTAGAGCCGCTTGCCGTCGAGGCTAAGCTGGAGCATTTGCGGCCCGCCGACGTAGCCGGCATCCGGTTTCGTGCCGCCCTTCGCGCCGAGCACGCCGCCGAGCCACACCTGGCCGGTCAGCTTCGGTTTGGCCGGGTCGCTTACGTCGTATTGGCGAATGTCGCCGTGCAGCCAGTTCGAAAAATACAGCCACCGATCGTCCATCGAGAGGACGAGATCGGTAATCAAGCCCGGCACGGGGAACGGCCAGCCTTCGACTTCGACCGGGTCGACTTGAATGACCTTCTCCGCCGTCCATCGGCCGGGCTTGGCCGACTGGTTTGCGTCGCCGGCGGCTTTGTGAAAGTGCCACATCGAGCTCGACAGCGCCGCGCCGACGAAGCCGTGGGCACTGTCGGGATTATGGTGAAATCGGACTTCGAGCGGGATCAATCCTTCGGCGCCGAGGTCGATCGTGTGGTCGATCGTTTGCTTTTCCCAATTCCAAACGACGAGCCGCTGGCCGTATTTGCCCGCTTTGACATCTTCCACCTTGAAGCCCTGGCGAACGGTGTTCGGCGCCGCCCATTCGCTGGAGATCATCGCATTGTGCCGCGGCTGGTACCAGAAGTCGTAATTGAACTTCATGCCGGGCTTCGGCGGCCGCACGCGCATGTCCGGTGCGTCGTTCTCGTTTTTTTCCCAGCGGCCGGCGACGTTGAACTCGTCGTCGAGCAGCAAGAACCCGCCAGGTGCATTCCCGTCCGCATCGCCGAGCATCGACAGCATGAGCCGACCGTCGGAGAGGCAATGCACGGTATGCGGCGCGGACAGGCCGGTCTTCTTCACTTCTTCCGCCGAAACGACCTTTTGCAACTTCGGCTTGCGCGGGTCGGCCACGTCGATCACGTGAATGCGGCTCGACGCGAGGCCGGGCACGATCAGATATCGCCGCTCGCGCTCGCCGTGGCAGCTTGCGCAGGCGTTCCAGCCGTAGTGGTGCAACTCGTCTCCGACGTGCGGCATGTCGAGCCGCGCGACGACCTTCGAGTAGCTATCCGAGTGCGGATCGACGTCGACGACGGCGAGATAGTCCGGTTTCTTGGTCGCCTCGCCTTCCATGCCCACCCGGATGCACGGCAAAAACGCCAACGTCTCGCGCGGGGCCTTCATCGCGTCGGCGGGCGTGGCGTGGATCGTCTTGTCGTGGTGCTGTTGAGCGTGTTGGGCGTGGCTGTCGCCCCATCCGCGGCGGGCAAGGATCGAAGGGGCAACGCTCGCCACGGCGGCGGTGGCAAGAAAATCTCGACGACGCATAGCGATTTGCTCCACGATACTTTTTCTTCGGCGCCGCTGTCGACCCTATCCATCGAGCGTGTAACGGCTCTTGTCACGAGCCCCGTGAATTACGCGGATAATCCAGAGTCGATCATCGGCTTCCTTGCAAAACTAAATGACGCAATTACCCACGGAAAAGACGCGAATGCCTTCGCCCAACGAGCTTCGGTCCGTTCCGAGTTCCGGGAAGCTCGCTAAGCGCGTACAAGTTCGCTCGATTCGCCGGGCGAAGGCAACGGCGGCGCGAGGATTGTCGCGAGCAATGTAGTCGACGATTTGGTCGATGTCACGCTCGGCAGCGTCCGAATATCCCAGCGTCCTCATTTGATTCGCTTCTCGATTTCCGCAACCTTCTTGCGCAGACGCTCGTGAACCTCCTCGGCCGGAATAAAATCGCCGGCTAACCCTTCGTTGATCTCTTGTCGCAGCCGTTCGCGCCGGCGCAAGAGTTGAACCGCTTCGTCGAGTGCCTGCTTGCGATCGGAGTAGGCGCCCTGTGCGACGACGAGGTCGATGAATTGTTCGTTTTCGGGAGACAAGTCCACGCTCATAGCATCACTCCTCGGGCAAACGAACCGACATTCACGGAACCAGCAAAGGACGCTGCCATCGCAGCGCGGCATCGCTCTTGCGAATTATACCCAAGAACACCGCGATGTGATTCGGCCTTGCCAACGTGTGTATTGAACTCCGCACGGCAAACGTCGCCTCGTCCAGCGAGCGACGCGCTCTACCTTATTCTGGGAAATACGATAATCAGCCATCGAGTCCGCCCGCTGGGCGCCGGTCACGAATCGCCGTATCGCTTTGGACTGCAGATCACTCATCGAGATCGAGGCTGCCTTCATTATGGCCCGGACCATAAGTTTCGCAACAGGTTACAGGTTGTCAAGGATCTCGGCGGTACAACAGCGAAAGTAGATGCCGCGGAGCAGTTCGGGGTCGTGTGACATGGCGGTCAGTTTGTTGTGTGTCAGTGTGGACAATTCGGATGTCGTGCGAGCGTGGTGTCCCTTGAGTTCCTGATTCTTCAGGTGATTCCACACCTTTTCGTCGGGGTTCCAGTCCGGCGAGTATTTGGGCAGGTGAAACACGTGCAGGCGTCGTTGCCGTTCAATAAACGTGGTTGTGGCCTTGGAAATCAACATTTGAGAGAGAAAGTCAATGACCTCCGCGGATGCGATGCGCTTTTGTAACAACCGAAACAACAACTGGCCACGACGGCTGATGGCGGACAATGCCGCCACACTGCCCCGCTTGCCTGTGACGCGTTGTTTGGGTGTTTGTCCACAGGGCGCCCACGTTTTTGCCAATAACGCCGTTAGCGAGACGTTCGCTTCGTCCTGAAAATACAGGATTGCTCGGTGTTTTCGCACCGCCGCCCGAATCCTTGGCACCACGCGACGCACCCATGCCTGACGCTCCTCGTGGGACAACTCGAAATACTCGCGCTCCGGCTTTTGATAGGTCAGACCAGCTTCGTGCAACCGACGTAACACCGTCTGCTTGGAAATCGTCACACCAAACTCCGCCGCAATAACTTGAATCAATCGCCGCGTGGTCCAGAAGTCCGTCTCATAGCCATATTGTGATGCGGGCGTCAGTACGAGCGACTTCAGCGACTGTTGATCCAGCGCCGAGAGCGTCCGCGGCCGTCCCGACACAGCCCTTGCTCGCCACCGGCAACATGGTACCGTGACAACCAACGATGAATGGTACTGCGATCCGTTCCAAACGCCCGCGCCACGACGGTCACAGGCAATGCTTCCCCCAGCACCGCATGCACCGCGCGTTCACGAATCTCGTATGTCGAATACACCGCTCCTTCCATAGAGGCGGACTTGTCCAATAAAACCTATTTCCAGTCAATACCAGTGTTGCAGAACTTTCGGACCGGGCCATA